>DASWMN010000113.1:0-33724 GCA_036399735.1 Telluria sp.
AACAGCGTTCTGCTGGCCAAGCGCACCGACAAGGGCGACGGCAACCTGGTAACTCTGTCGCTGACCCGTCCGATGACCAAGGGCCTGGGCGCGTCGATTGCTTACACCCGCACCGACGCCACCGAAGTATCGCCGCTGACCTCGTCGGTATCGAACTCGAACTTCAACGGCCGTGCCGTGTTCAATCCGAACGAAGAAGTCGCGTCGAACTCGAGCTACCTGGTCAAGGACCGCGTCAACGCATCGGTGAGCTGGCAGAAGAAGTTCTTCTCGAACTACAACACCCGCATCGGCATGTTCTATGAAGGCCGTTCGGGCAAGCCGTTCAGCTGGACCACCAACAACGACATGAACGGTGACAGCCTGGCCGGTAACGACTTGATGTACGTGCCATCGGCCTTCGGTTCGGGTGAAGTCGTGTTCCGCGGCGACACGGCCACCAGCCATGTCAACGAGCAGCGTTTCTGGGATGTGGTCAACGCCAACGGCGCACTGAGCGCCGCCAAGGGTGGTGTGGTCAAGCGTAACTCCGACTTCGCACCATGGACCAACAGCTTCGACGTGCGTATTTCGCAGGAAATTCCTGGCTTCTTCTCGGGTAACAAAGGTACGTTCTCCTTCGATATCCTGAACTTCGGCAACCTGCTCAACAAGCGTTGGGGCCGTATCAACGAAATCGCCTTCCAGTCCAACGGCGGCCAGGCACGCAGCTTCGTCGACTACGGTGGTATCGACGCCAACGGCAAGTACATCTACATCGTGCGCGATGCCGTCGAGAACTTGGATGTTCGTCAAGCCAAGGGCGAGTCGCAGTGGGCCATCCAGGCAACCGTCAAGTACGAGTTCTGATCGGCGCCTAGGCGTTAGTCATGAGACGGCCGGTGGCAACACCGGCCGTTTTTTTTCGTCCATCACAACGATACATGCGGATACATTTCCGCCACCCCATTCGAGCGCTTTTTGGCGTGCTCTTCGGTTATCCTTCGTACTATGAAAAAAAGTTTTCGCACGATTGCATTCGGCATCTCTGTCCTGTCCCTGTTGTCCGGCTGCGCCACGCGCCCCGCAGGTCCCGTTGAACTGAACCTGGTCTCGTTCAATGACTTTCACGGTCACCTGGACGCCACCAAATTCGAATACACCCACCATGCAGATGGCATCGCCCGTTCCGAGCAGGCCGGCGGCATCGACCATATTGCCGCCGCCTTGCAGGCCTGGCGCAAGGAAGACCGCGAGCTGCTGTTTGTCGCCGCCGGCGATCTGGTCGGCGCGAGTCCGGCCATGTCGTCGATGTGGGCCGACGAACCGAGCATCGAGGCACTGAGCATGGCCGGGCTGTTTGCCAGTTCGGTCGGCAACCACGAATTCGACCAGGGCCGCGCCGAACTGTTGCGCCAGCAGCATGGCGGCTGCGCTTCGACCCGGGCCGACAAGGCTTGCCAGTTTTCGCCGGAATTTCGCGGCGCCGGCTTCACCTACCTGGCGGCGAATGTGCTCGACAGCGCCACCGGCCAGCCGGTCCTGCCGGCCTACAAAATCGCCGATGTCAAAGGCATCAGGGTGGGACTGATCGGCGCGGTGATCCGCGACACGGCCTCGCTGGTGCTCAAGTCCGGCATTGTCGGCCTCTCGTTCGTGGACGAGGCGGACGCCGTCAACAAGGTCATTCCGGAAATGCGCGCCAAGGGTGTGCAAGTGTTCGTGCTGATGATCCACGAAGGCGGCGAAACGCCCGAAGCCTTCGACAAGCCGCAGTGCAGCGCACTGAAAGGGCCGATCATCGACATCGCGCGCCGTCTCGATCCGGTGATCCGGCTGGTGGTCAGCGGCCACACCCACAAGGGCTTCCAGTGCCAGGTGGCGGGGCGCACCGTGACCCAGGCCGCGATGGGCGGGCACGTGCTCTCGCGCATCAAGATGAAGGTGGATCCGCGCACCGCCGACGTGCTCGACATCGATGTCCACAACGTGGTGGTCAAACCGGGCCAGTATCCGCCGGACGCGAAAGTGAGCGCCTTCCTGGATGCCACCCGGGCGCGCAGCAACGATGCGCTGAACAAGCCGCTGGCGCGGGTTGCCACCCGTTCGGTCGGACGCAAGGCCAGCGAGGCTGGTGAATCGGCGCTGGGCGACCTGATCGCCGACTCGATGCTGGCGGCCACCCGCGCGCAGGGCGTGCAGATCGCCTTCATGAATTCCGGCGGCATGCGCCAGGACCTGGACGTGGGCGCCGATCTGGTGGCCACGGTCGGGCAGGCACAGATCGTTCTGCCCTTCGGTAATACGCTGGTGGCAATGGACCTGAGCGGGGCCCAGATCCGCGAATTGCTCGACCAGCAATGGGTCCGTCCCGGCGCGGCCCAGGCCTCGGTGCTGCAGATTTCGCAGGGCTTCAGCTACCGCTGGAACCCGGCCCTGCCGCGCGGCCAGCGCGTGCTGCCGGGCAGTCTCAAACTCAATGGCGTGGCCATGGATGAACGCAAGACCTACCGGGTCGCGGGCAACAATTTCCTCTCTGAAGGCGGCGACAATTTCCCGGCCTTCAAGCTGGCCGTCAACAAGGTCGACACCTATGTGCGCGACATCGATGCGCTGACGGCCTATCTGATCAAGCAGGACCAGGCCGGCACGCCGGTCGGCAATGTGGCGCCGGCGGGGCGCATCCAGGTGGTCCAATGAATTCCCAACCGAACAAGGGCAGGCGTATGAACAAGCTGGCAGTCGTGGTGGCGCTTTCGTGCGCTTTTGTATCGCTGGACGCCGCCGCGTGGAGCCATGACGGTCACCGCGCGGTGGGTGCCATTGCCGAAAAACTGATCAAGGGCAGCAACGCCGAAAAGCAGGTGACAGCCTTGCTGCTGCCGGGCGAGAGCCTGGAGTCGATCACCAACTGGGCCGATTCGGCCAAGGGCGGGGTGGGCTATCCGGCCGCCAATCCGGAACAGGTGGCGTATACGGATGTCAATCCGCGCCACAACGAATACCATTACGCGAATGTGCCGTTTCAAACCGAGCACTACCATGAGGGCATTGTCGGCAGTTCCGACGTGGACGTGGTGCAAACCCTCAAGCAAGCCATTGCCGTGTTGCAGGGCAAGACCGACCCTGCCCTCAATCCGCACAAGTTCAGCCGCCGCCAGGCCCTGCTGCTGGTGGCGCACATGGTGGGCGACATCCACCAGCCGCTGCACATGGGCTCGGCTTACGTGAGCGCCGACGGCCAGTTTGTCAATCCGCAGCAGCGCGACGAGGTCGACTCGGTCAAGGTGTTTGAATCTATGGGTGGCAACAGTCTGCTGCTCGACAACGACAAACTCGATCTGATCACCAAGCCGCTGATCCCGGGCGAAGCCAAGGCGCTGCCGCCGGGCGCCAAAAAATACGCGACCAAGCCTTTCCATAGCTACTGGGATAACACGGTCGTCAATTACGCGATGCGTCGCAGCAGCACGCGCGAACCGGACGAATTCGCGCAAAAAATGATTGAAGGCAAACCCGAGGTGGCCAAAAACACGGGTGACCCCGTCAGCTGGCCGTATCAATGGGCCGACGATACCCTGGCAGCGTCGAAACTGGCTTATACGGACGTTACTGTCGGCAAGCGCGAAAGCCAGCTGAACAGGCGGGGGGAGACGGAATACAAATTTGTCCTGGAAATGGGCCCCAATTACCCAGTACCGAGCTCGGCTCTGGCGCGCACCCAGCTGGTCAAGGGTGGCTACCATCTGGCGTGGCTGTTGCAAACCATTTGGCCTTGATACCGCGGGTACGGTGTGCCGGTTGACTTGCAGTTAAACACTAGGGATACTTTCTTTAAGAAAGTGACCGGGGTCAATCATGGATGGCGTGGCGAAAACGGGATGGCGTTGGCTGGGCGCCTTGTGCTGCCTGCTGGCAGCCTGCGGCAAGCAGGCCGCCGCGCCCGAGTATGCGCCGGTCCTGGTGGCGCCGCCGCATGAAGCCCGGGTCGCCGAGTACACCTTCGGCGTCACCCCCATGTCGAATTTCCGCGATGTGTATGACGTTTTCCAGCCGGTCGTCGATTATCTCAATGCCGGCCTGCCAGACGCCCGTCTGGTGCTGGAAGTGCCGCGCGGCCTGGCCGAACACGAGCAGCAGCTCGAAGCGCGCAACTTCGCGTTCGCCCTCTCGAATCCCTATCACAGCTGGCGCGCTTCCCAGCGCAGCGGCTACCGTATTTTCGCCAAGATGGGCGACGACGCGGCCTTTCGCGGCATCTGGGTGGTGCGCAAGGGGGGCGCCATCCGCACCCTGGCAGACTTGAAGGGAAAGAAGCTGTGCTTCCCGCCGCGCTCGGCGCTGGCGGCCACCATGATGACCCAGGTCCAGCTGAAACAGGCCGGCATCGATCCCGCCCGCGATGTGCACGTCAACTACGTCGGATCGCAGCATGCTTCCATCATGGAGGTCTACATGAAGGGCGCCGATGCCGGCGCCACCTGGCCGCTGGCCTGGACCACGTTTCAGCGCACCCACCCGGAACAGGCGCGCGAGCTGGAAGTGCGCTTCCCCACCGATTCCCTGATCAACCAGGGACTGGTCGCGCGCAACGACGTGCCGTCCGACCTGGTCAAGCGGGTCGAGCGCCTGCTGGCCGAGATGCACGATACCGAGCGCGGCAGGGCCTTGCTGGCGCAGGTGCCGATCACCCGCTTTGAACCGGCCAGCAACGCGGACTACGACGTCGTGCGCGTGTTCCTGGAAAAGTATCAGCAAGCCTTCCCGGGCAATCTGGATGCGCTTCGTTGAACGTCTGATCGACCTGGCCTGCGGCACCATCCGGCGCCAGCTGGTGCTTGCCTTCGCCCTGTGCACCGGGCTGGTGATGTTCGGCTTCGGCTACGGCGTGGTCCAGCACCAGTCGACCTTCCTGATGGAGCAGAGCCGGCATAACGCCGAAGATCTGGCGCACATGCTGGCCGTGGGCAGCACCGCCTGGCTGGTGGCCAACGACCTGGCCGGCCTGCAGACGGAGTTGCGCAGCATCGCCCGCAATCCAAGCCTGAAATACGCGATGGTGCTGGCGCGCGACGGGCGCGTGTATGCCTCCAATGAAGTGGGCGATATCGGCCTGATGGTCAGCGATCCGGTCAGTCTGCGCCTGCTGGCAAGCACCGTGCCCAAGGCCGTTGTGCTGGTCGATGACGCCATGCTGGTCGACGCCGCCGAACCGGTGTTTGCCGGCACCCGCCATCTGGGCTGGGTGCGCATTGGCTGGGGCAGGGCGGAGGTGCATGCCAACCTGCAGGCGGTAAGCCGGCGCGGCTACTGGCTGGGCGCGGCGGCCATGCTGTGCGCGATGCTGCTGGCGATGGTGATGGCCGCCGGCCTGACGCATGGCCTGCGCAAGCTCATGCTGGTGGCCGATGCCGTCCACAAGGGCGAACGCGCGGTGCGCGCGGGCCTCGGGCGCAGCGATGAAATCGGCGCGCTCGGTCTGTCCATCAACGGCATGCTCGACGCGCTGGCTGCTTCCGAGCGCGAACGCGCGGTGACCGAGGAAGAGATCCGCAGCCTGGCGTTTTATGATCCGCTGACCCAGCTGCCGAACCGGCGCATGCTGGTCGAGCGGCTGCGCCACGCCATGGTGGGTTCGGGCCGCAGCGGCCGCGCCGGGGCCCTGTTGTTCATCGACCTGGATAACTTCAAGACGCTTAACGATACGCTGGGCCACGACATGGGCGACCTGCTCCTGCTGCAGGCGGGCCAGCGCCTGGTGCGCTGCATCCGCGAAGGCGATACCGTGGCGCGCCTGGGCGGCGACGAGTTTGTGGTCATGCTCGAAGGACTGGCGCACGAGCTGGCCGAGGCCGCCACCCAGGCCGAGACGATCGGCCGCAAGATCCTGGCTGCGCTGGGCGCGCCGTACGAGCTGGAGGGGCGGCGCCACCAGAGTACTTCCAGTATCGGCATCACCCTGTTCGAGGGCGCCCAGTACAGCATCGACGAACTGATGAAGCGGGCCGACCTGGCCATGTACGACGCCAAGACAGCGGGGCGCAACACGCTGCGCTTTTTCGACCCGCACATGCAGACCGTGGTCTCGGCCCGCGCCGCGCTCGAACACGATCTGCGCGAGGGCCTGCAGCTCGAGCAGTTTGTGCTGTATTACCAGTCGCAGCGCGACATGAACGGGCGCATCACCGGGGCGGAAGTGCTGCTGCGCTGGCTGCATCCCGAGCGTGGCCTGGTGGGGCCGAACGACTTCATTCCCCTGACCGAAGAGACTGGCCTGATCATCCCGCTGGGGCGCTGGGTGCTGGAAAGCGCCTGCCGCCAGCTGGCCGCCTGGGGCCGGGAACAGCAGGCCGCACACCTGTCGGTGGCGGTCAATATCAGCGTGCGCCAGTTCCGTCAGCCGGATTTTGTGGAGCAGGTCTTGCTGGCGCTAGCCAGCAGCGGCGCCGATCCGCGCCACCTCAAGCTGGAGCTGACCGAGAGCCTGCTGATGGTGGATGTGGAAGACATCATCGACAAGATGATCGCGCTCAAGCGCCACGGCGTGTGCTTTTCACTCGATGATTTCGGTACCGGCTACTCCTCCTTGTCCTACCTCAAGCGGCTGCCGCTGGACCAGCTCAAGATCGACCGTTCCTTCGTGCGCGACGTCACGGTCGACGCCAACGATGCGGCCATCGCCAGCACCATTGTGGCGCTGGCGCAGCACATGGGGCTTGACGTCATCGCCGAGGGCGTGGAGACTTCGGCACAGGCCGATTTCCTTATTTCGATCGGTTGCTGCGCTTTCCAGGGCTATCTGTACGGACCACCGGTGCCGGTCGCGCAATTCGAACAAATGCTGTTATCACTTCAGGCTCACGCATGACTTTTTCGACGCTGCTTTCCCGCGCGCTGGTCGCCGCACTCCCTCTTGTCGTACTGTCCCCAACTGTCCATGCCGAAGATCTGCCCCTGTGGGAAGTCGGCGTGCTGGGCGGCAGTGCCAGTACCCCCGCCTACCCGGGCTCCTCGGACCGTTCCACCCGCAGCCTGGTGCTGCCGTTCCTGATCTACCGCGGCAAGGTGATGCGCGCCGACCAGTCGGGCATTGGTGCGCGCCTGTTCGAGAGCGACCGGGTCGAGCTCGACGTGGGCCTGGCCGCCTCGCTGCCGGCCCGCTCGGATGACGTGGCCGCACGCGCCGGCATGCAGGACCTCGGTACCCTGCTGGAACTGGGCCCGCGACTGAAGGTCAGGCTGGCCGACCTGTCGCCAACCAGCCGCCTGCGGCTCGACATTCCGCTGCGCGCGGTGATCGAAGCGCGCAGCGGCCTGCGCACCCAGGGCTATACCTTCGAGCCGAAGGTAGTGTATGAGGCGCGCGGTCCGCAGGGCAGCTGGACCTTCGATGCCAATGTTGGCGCGGTGTTCGGCAACCGCAAGATCAACCAGTATTTTTATGAAGTGGCGCCGCAATATGCAACGCCCGAGCGGCCCGCCTACGAAGCCGACTCCGGGCTGATGCTGGTGCGTACCGGCGCCAGCGCCTCGCGCTTGATCAACCAGGACCTGCGCCTGTTCGGTTTTGTGCGCTACGAAAGCTACGCCAGCGCTGCCAACCGCGCCAGCCCGCTGGTCAAAAAGGAGACGGGCGCCTCCATCGGCATCGGCTTTGCCTACACCATCAAACGCTCGGCCCAGCGAGCACGCTGATGACGACGACAATGAAGTGACTTGCGCCCGTGGCGCTCGCCTGAGCGGCGCTGCCATTGACGCGTTTTCCGGCGTGGCGCCCGCGCATGCCGCTCACGGATGTGGCCGGGGATGCGGTGCGCAATCGGGCATCATGCCCCGCTCGTCCGGTTCGTCCGGTAAGCGGCCGGTGCCATTGGCTGCTCTACGCCGAGGTGGTCAGCGCGGTCATTTCGGTGGCGGTGCATCTGGCGGGCCAGATGCGACTTCCCCCGCCAGATCGTACAGGACACGGCAATCGCGGTTCATCGCCCGTTCATCGGCGGTTTCTATGTCGTGCTTGATCGACTTCTCCAGATCAGGAAATGTCTTTTTGTCGACGACTGCACGCGCCGCCTCGGGATGGCGCTTCATCATCAACGCGAAGCCGGCCTTGTAATACTTGGCGTTGGGCGGATCGCGCTTGACGCAGGCTTCGGTCACCGCGGCAAACCAGGGCCGCATCAGTTCGACCGGGAATTCGCGTGCAGTCGCGTGCTGGGCACAGCCCAGCAGCGCGACGGCGAGCAATGCAGCGCGCACGGTACTCATCGCGATTTCACAAACGGCTTGCCGATCGACTTGGGCGCCACCGACTTGGCCATCAGGCCGGCCAGCACGATCACCGTGACCACGTAGGGAATCATCTGAATCAGCGAACCGGGAATCCGGCCCACGCCCGGCAGTTCCACGCCTTCGATCTGAACCTGCACCGCATTGAAGAAGCCGAACATGATGCAGCCCAGCGCTGTGTACATGGGCCGCCAGTTGCCGAACACCAGTGCGGTCAGGGCAAGATAGCCGGCGCCGGCCGACATGTCGCGCAGGAAGAAGCCACTCTGCACAATCGCCAGGTAAGCACCCGAGAACGAGCACAGCACGCCGGCCACCAGCATCGCCATGTAGCGCGTGGTTTCGACGCTGACGCCTGCCGCATCGGCAGCGTGCGGGTTTTCGCCACAGGCGCGCAGGCGCAGGCCGAAGCGGCTGTGGTAAATCACCCAGTGCACGATCGGGATCAGGGCAAATGCCAGATACACCAGCGCCGAATGGCCGCCAATCACATGGCCATAGAACCAGCCCAGGAAGGGAATGTCTGCCACCGCGGCAGTGCCGGGCAGGACGATGTCGAACAGGCGCGCTTCGCCCAGGTCGGGCGTGCGGCCGCCTTGCTGGTAGAAGAACTGGGCCAGCACGAAGGTCAGGCCGCTCATGGCAATGTTGATCGCGATGCCGCCGACCAGCTGATTGCCCTTTTGCGTGATGCTGACAAAGCCCTGCAGCAGCGCCAGCGCGGCCGATACGGCAATGCCGGCAGCCACGCCATACCAGGGGTTCTTGGTGGTGAAGGCAACAGCGGCCGAGACAAAGGCGCTGGCCAGGATCTTGCCCTCAAGGGCTAGGTCGATGACGCCGCTGCGTTCGGCGAACAGGCCGGCCATGGCGGCGAAGATCAGGACCGGCGCATTGCGGATGGTCGAGACGATAATGCTGGCAATCTGGAAGTCGTCCATGGCTTATCCTTTGCGCAGGTTGAGCATCTTGAGCAATGCAGGCGCGTACAGGTTCTCCATCGCGCCGCAGAACAGGATGATCAGGCCCTGGATGAAAATGAAGGTCTCTTGCGGGATATTCGGTTTTTCCAGCGACAGGTCGAAGCCGCCCTGAATCAGCGCGCCGAACAGTACGGCAGACAGGAAAATGCCGACCGGATGCTGGCGCCCCATGAGGGCGATGGCGATGCCGATGAAGCCGGCCCCGGCCGGGAAATTGAGTGACAGGTAATGGGTCGAGCCCATGATCGAATTGACCGCGCCCAGGCCGGCCAGGGCGCCGGAAATGAGCATGGCGACGATGATCATGGCGCTGATCGACACGCCCGCATAGTGCGCCGCGTGGTGATTGAGACCGGTGGCGCGCAGCTTGTAGCCCCACGAGGAACGCCATACCACCACACCGTAGATGACCAGCGCGGCAATCGCGATCAGGAAGCTGATGTTGAGCGGGGTGTCGCCCAGTACCGGGAACCAGTTGGCCAGGCGCGGCATTTCGGCCGCGCTGGCGAACACGCGGCTGGCCGGATTCTGCTGGCCTTCCGGAATCAGGTATTTGACGATGATGAAGTTCATCAGACTGGCGGCGATGAAGTTGAACATGATCGTGGTGACCACCACATGGCTGCCGCGCTTGGCCTGCAGGTAGCCTGGCAGGAAGGCCCAGGCCGCGCCAAATACGGCCGCGCCCAGCATGGCGGCGGGAATCAGGAGCCAGCCGGGCAGGCTGGCGTCGCACAGCAGCAGGACCACGGTCAGCCCCAGGCCGCCCAGATAGAGCTGGCCTTCGCTGCCGATGTTGAACAGGCCGGCCTTCATGGCGATCGAAACCGACAGGCCGGTGAAGATGAAGGTGCTGGCGTAGAACAGGGTGTACGACAAGCCTTCCGGATTGATGACGGCGCTGTCGATCAGGATCTTGAGCGATTCCACCGGGCTCTCGCCCAGCAGATGGATGACCAGCGCGGCGACCAGCAATGCCGACAGCAGGTTCAGGACGGGCAACACAAAGCCGGTGGCCCAGCGTGGGAGTTCTGTGATCTTCATGATTTGTGCATCCCGCCCATCAGCAAGCCGATGCGGGTGGTGTCGAATTCTTCAATCTTGAGTTCACCGGTGATACGGCCACCGGACATGACGATGATGCGGTCGGCCAGCGCCCGCACTTCTTCCAGCTCCACCGAGACCAGCAAAATCGCCACGCCTTCGTCGCGCATGCGCAGTAGCTGGGTGTGGATGCTTTCGATGGTGCCGATGTCGACGCCGCGGGTCGGCTGGCCGACCAGCATCAGCTTCGGTTTGGCCGACACTTCGCGCGCGATCACCACCTTTTGCTGATTGCCGCCCGAGAGCAGGCCGATACGCAGGTCCGGATTGGCCGGGCGCACGTCGAAGGTGCGCAGCAGGTCGGCGCAACGCGCCGCGATGGCTTTCAGGTCAAGCAGGGACCAGCGGTTCTTGACCCGGTCCTGGTAGCCGAACACGGTGTTCTGCATGACCGAGAAATCCTTGATCACGCCGTCGCGCAGGCGGTCTTCCGGCACGTGGCCGATGCCCAGGTCGCGGAAGGTGGCCGGCAGGCCGTCGGCGTCGTGGCGTCCGCCGAACGGCAGGTTCTGGCCCAAAAAGGCGACCTTACCGCCGGTCGGCAGGCGCATGCCCGACAGGATGTGCATCAATTCGCTCTGGCCGTTGCCCGAGACGCCGGCAATGGCGACGATTTCGCCGGCCTTCAGTTCGAAGTCGATATCGGCCAGCAGACGCACCCCGGCCTTGTCCTGCAGTTGCAGCTGCTCGACCTTGAGCACCGTGGCGCCCGGCTCGTACGGGGCGCGCGGCAGTTCGCTCTGGATCGGGCGGCCGACCATCATGTTGGCCAGTTCTTCCTTGGAGGTGGTTGCCGTTTCCACCGCGCCGACCACGCGGCCGGCACGCATCACCGTCACCTGGTCGGTGATCTCCATGATCTCGCCCAGCTTGTGGGTGATCAGGATGATGGTTTTGCCCTGTTCCTTGAACAGGCGCAGGATCTCGAACAGCGACGCGGTCTCCTGCGCCGTCAGCACGGCGGTCGGCTCGTCCAGGATCAGGATATTGGCGCTGCGGTAGATCTGCTTGAGAATTTCAACGCGCTGCTGGGCGCCGACCGACAGGTCTTCGATTTTCGCCAGCGGGTCGACGTCGAGCCGGTAACGCTGGCAGATCTCGCGCAGCTTCGCTTCGGCCACGGCGCGGTGCGCAGCGAGCTTGAAGCCGCCTTCGGTACCGAGCATGATGTTATCGAGCACGGTGAAGTTCTCGACCAGCATGAAGTGCTGGTGCACCATGCCGATGCCGAGCGCGATTGCCTCGTGGCTGGTGCGGATGTTCTGCACCTGGCCGTCGATCAGTACCGATCCGCTGTTGGCGTTGTAATAGCCATACAGGATGCTCATCAGGGTCGACTTGCCGGCGCCGTTTTCGCCGATCACGCCATGGATCGAGCCTTTGGCAATCGAGAAGCTGACGTCGGCGTTCGCCTGCACCGGCCCGAAGGCCTTGCATATATTGCGAAATTCTACAGCTGGCTGCATAGAGGATGAATAGTTAATTTCAAAAGCGCGCCGGACCGGAAATTCCGGCGCGGCGCGCTTTGTGAATGAGGACGAAAAAAATCAGACCGGGCAGGCGCTGTTCACACGGTAGTCGTGCACCTTGACCTTGCCGTTGATGATATTGGTCTTCGCTTCGTTGACGCGTTTTTCGATTTCCGGCGTCACGACTGCGCGGTTATCCTTGTCCAGCGCCCAGTCCACGCCGCCTTCTTTCAGGCCCTTGTACGAGACGCCTGCCTTCCACTGACCGTTCTTCATTTGCATGAAGGAGTCGTAGATGGCCAGGTCGACGCGTTTGACCATCGAGGTCAGCATGGTGCCCGGATGCAGGTAGTTCTGATTGGAGTCGACGCCGATGGCCAGCTTGCCTTTTTCCTTGGCCGTTTGCAGCGTGCCCATGCCGCTGCCGCCAGCGACGGCAAACACCACGTCCACGCCGCGGTCGAACTGCGCACGTGCCAGCTCGCCGCCCTTGGCTGGATCGTTCCAGGCCGCGGCGGTGGTGCCGACCATGTTGCTGAAGGTTTCAACTTTCGGATTGGTGGCCTTGGCGCCCTGGGTGTAGCCGCAGGAGAAGGTGCGGATCAGGGGAATGTCCATGCCGCCGACAAAGCCGACTTTTTTGGTTTTCGAGGCCAGCGCCGCCGCCACGCCGACCAGGTAGGAGCCTTCTTCTTCCTTGAACAGGATCGAATTGATGTTGTTGCCCTTGGCGACAGCGTCGATCAGCACGAAGCGCACGGTCGGGAATTCGGCCGCGACCTTTTGCACCGCCTGCGTCTGCGAGAAGCCGACGGCGGCGATCAGGTCCAGCTTTTTACGGGCCAGACCGCGCAGGACTTGTTCGGCCTGGGTGTCGGAAGACGCCTGGGCTTCGAAGTACTTGATGCCGGTTTCCTTCTTGAAGCGCTCGGCGCCTTCGAAGGCGGACTGGTTGAACGATTTGTCGAATTTGCCGCCGGCGTCGTACACGATGCCGAGCTTGGGATCGGCGGCGCTCGCGCTCGCAGCGACGCACAGCGTTGCCATCATGATGCTGAGTTGCTTAAGTTTCATTAGGTTAGCTCCTGGAATATCGATATTGTACCCGGCACAACAAGGGCATTGGGCCTCATTGAAGCTTTTATGCAAGCAAGGCCAGCAGATTGGCATGGGCTTGCTCGAATTGTGTCAGTCCTTTACCCAGCAGGTCGTTACCAATTGTATCGAGTTCGATGCCATGGCGGCCCAGCTGGGCCAGTACCACGCGCGCATCGTCCAGGCCTTCGCCCAGCGAAGCACGGGCTTCGCCGTGGTCGCGGAAGGCCAGCATGGTCGCGTCCGGCACGGTATTGACAGTGGCGGCGCCGATCAGTTCTTCCACATACGTGACGTCGCGCATGGCCGGGTCTTTGGTGCCGGTGCTGGCCCACAGCAGCCATTGCGGGGTGGCGCCAAAGGCACTGAAGATGGCAAAGCCGGCGTCGTTCTGCGCCTCGTGGTAGGCCACGCGGGCGGCCGCGATGGCCGCTTTGCCCTTCAGGTGGGCGGCGCTCGGCGGCAGCAGCGCGTCGACCGCGGCGTCGACCCGGCTGATGAACACGCTGGCCACGCTGGCGATGCGCTGCACCGACAGTTTCGCTTCCAGCCTGCGCGCCAGGCCGCGGCGGTGCGCCGCGCGCACGGCCAGCAGCTGGCGCGGTCCGAAGATCAGGGTGACGTTGACGTTGATGCCGGCGAATATGACGTCTTCCAGCGCGCTGATCCCGGCCTCGGTGGCAGGAATCTTGATCATCGCGTTGGGACGGTCGATCGCGGCCCAAAGGCGGGCCGCGTCGGCCACGGTGCCGACCGCATTGTGGGCCAGGCGCGGCGACACTTCAAAGCTGACAAAGCCGGCCTTGCCGTCGGTCTGTGCATACAGGGGCGCCAGCAGGTCGCAGGCGCGTTGCACGTCCGGCAGCACCAGCGCTTCGAAGCGCGCTTCCGGATCGGCGATGGCGCTGCGCAGCGCGGGCAGGGCAGCCTGATAAGCCGGATCCTTGCTGATGGCGTTGAAGAAGATCGAGGGGTTCGACGTCACGCCCTGGATGCCATCGTCGGCGATCCAGGCGGCGAGCGCACCGGAAGTGACCAGTTCGTGGCTCAGATTGTCGAGCCAGATCTGCTGGCCCAGGTCCGCAACCGCTTTCAGGCGGCTGGTATATGCACTTGTTTCATTCATTGGCTTGCTTCCTGGCGGGCACGCTTGTCGTATTGATGCAACAGCGATCGCGGTGAAAACCGTCAGGTTTTTACGACGATCTTGGCTATTGCTTAACTCTTTTTGCCGGTGCAAGAAATGGCCGTTGTGGCCGCTTGCCCGGGGGCCTGTCTCTAATAATGTTGTTGCGTTGCGCCAGAGGGCAACAGCACAGCTTTAGAACTATGCACCAGCGTCGATATGTATGGCAAATACGATTTTAGTTCGTCATTTATATCCTCGATATATAAATGAAAAGACATTTGTGCTGTTTTCCCGTCATTTCTTTTCATGCTAGGATGCAAAATCAATACATGACATGCGGGTAACGCGGCTGCGACAGCAGGGGTGCGACTAGCCCGATGCTGCAGCGCAGCAAGGCATGGAATGTCGAAGAATTTTAATGATCGAAATCCACTCAAGGGGTTCACGAATGACAATGAAAAACAGCCACTTTGCGACCCGTTCGCTGATCGCCCTGGCCATCGCCAGCGCATTCCCGCTGCATGCGGCAATGGCGCAAGAGGCGGCGCCAACTGAAGAAACGAAGGCCAAAGGCCAGCTGGAAACCGTGATCGTGACGGCGCAGCGCCGCGCAGAGAACATCAAGGATGTGCCGATGGCGATCGCCACCCTGAAAGGCGAAAAGCTCGACGTGCTGACCGCCAGCGGCCAGGACATCCGCTTCCTGTCGGGCCGTACCCCGAGCGTTCAGGTCGAATCCGACTATGGCCGCACCTTCCCGCGCTTCTATATCCGCGGCATGGGCAATACCGATTTCGACCTGAACGCTTCGCAGCCTGTGGGCCTGGTATTCGACGACGTGGTCCAGGAAAACCCGATGCTCAAGGGCTTCCCGGTGTTTGACGTGGATCAGATCGAAGTGCTGCGCGGACCCCAGGGCACCCTGTTCGGCCGTAACTCCCCGGCCGGCGTCATCAAATTCGACTCGGCCAAGCCAGTGATCGGCAAGACCGAAGGCTACTTCGCCGCCGGTATCGGCAAGGACAGCGTGCGCAACCTGGAAGGCGCGTACAACGTTCCAATCAGCGACACCATGGCAGCGCGCGTCTCGCTGCAAAGCCAGCACCGCGGCGACCGTGTCCATAACGACCGTCCGAACGCACCGACCAAAGACTTCGAAGGCTACGACGACAATGCCGGCCGCCTGCAACTGCTGGTCAAGCCAAGCGCTACCTTCAGCGCCCTGTTCAACGTGCATGCGCGCGACTACGACGGCAGCGCCACCCTGTTCCGCGCCAATATCATCAAGCCGGGCACCAATGAGCTGGTCGATAACTTCGACTACGGTTCCTACCCGACCGATGGCCAGAACGAGCAGAAGCTCAAGACCAAGGGCGGCAGCGTGCGCCTGAAGTGGACCCTGGACGACCTGACCCTGCACTCGATCACCGGTTACGAAAAGGCCGACATCTACAGCCGCGCCGACGTCGACGGCGGCTACGGCGCCTCGTACGCGCCACCGTTCGGCCCCGGCTTCATCCCGTTCACGGTTGAAACCGCCGACATCCTGCGCGACCACCGCCAGATCACCCAGGAAGTGCGCCTCGAGTCGAACTACAAGGGCCCGCTGAACTGGATCGGCGGCCTGTTCTACTTCGACGAGCAGATGGCGATCGACAGTATCGCTTTCGATTCGCTCACGCCGGGCAATCCGCAGTCGCCCAACTACGGCACCCAGACCCAGGATTCGAAAGCCTGGGCCGCCTTCGGTTCGGTCAACTACACCGTCAGCGATCGCTTCAAGGTACGCGCCGGTCTGCGCTACACCAACGACAAGAAGGACTTCGTCGCGATCCGTAACGAGACCGTGCCGGTGGTGGCCACCAGCGGCCCGCTGGTCAAGAACCTGTCCTCGACCAACGTCAGCTGGGACCTGTCCGGTACCTACGTGCTGACCAAGGACACCAACCTGTTCGCGCGCGCCGCCTCCGGCTACCGCGCACCGTCGGTGCAGGGCCGCCTGTTCGGCGTGACCAGCGTGCCTAGCACGGCGGAGTCGGAAAAAGTGGTGTCGGTGGAAGCCGGCGTCAAGCAGGACCTGTTCGATCGGCGCGCACGCCTGTCGGCCAGCGTGTACCGCTACCAGGTCAAGGACCTGCAGCTGACCGCAACCTCCGGCGGCATCAACGAGAATAAACTGATCAACGCGGAGAAAGCGATTGGCCAGGGTATTGAACTGGACTTCCAGGCCAATCTGGCCGATGGCCTGTCGGCCAGCATCGGCGGCAGCTACAACGACACCGAAATCAAGGATCCGGACCTGGCGGTCCAGATCTGCGGCAACGGCTGCACGGCCACCAACCCGCGCGTGCCTGGCCAGCCTGGCCTGGCGCTCGTGAACGGCAACCCGCTGCCACGCGCACCAAAAACGCAGGCGAACTTCACCCTCAAGTACAGCACCGCAGTGGGCAGTGGCGAAGTGTATGCCTTCACCGACTGGTCGTACCGCAGCAGCTACAACTTCTTCCTCGATGAAGCGGTTGAATACAAGGCCAAGTCCCTGCTCGAAGGCGGTGTGCGCGTCGGCTACAAGTGGGATAACTACGAGCTGTCCGTGTATGGCCGTAACATCACCAACAAGGTCCAGTTGCTCGGTTCGATCAACTTCAACAACCTGACCGGTATCGTCAACGAGCCACGCACCTACGGTGCGCAGTTCCGCGCCACGTTCTAAGCATCGTCTGGCCCGAGCAGCCCCGCCCACCGCAAGGTGCGCGGGGCTTTTTATTGGGTTCGCCGCCCGGTTCAAGTGTGTGCCAGTGCGGCAGTCGGGTGCCGAAATCCGGTAACATAGCCCGCACTTCGTATTCGCCTGGAGAGTCCATGCAAGTAGCAGTCAATCTGTGGCCACTGATCGGCGTGGCCGTCATCGTGATCGGCTTCGTGCTGCGCGCGCACCCGGTGCTGGTGGTGATTGCCGCCTGCGCCGCCACCGGGCTGGCCGCTGCCATGCCGGTCGAATCCATCCTCGCCTCGCTCGGTACAGCTTTCCTTAAAACGCGCAATCTGCCGATGATCCTTCTGCTGCCGCTGGCGGCCATCGGCCTGCTTGAGCGCTTCGGCCTCAAGGAGCATGCGCAAGCTTCGATCGCCAGCATACGCGCGGCCACCGCGGGCCGGCTGCTGATTGTGTATCTGCTGATTCGGGAAGTCTCGGCCGCCTTCGGCCTGACCAGTCTGGGCGGCCACCCGTCCATGGTGCGCCCGCTGGTGGTGCCGATGGCCGAAGGCGCGGCCGAAGCACGCAACGGCACGCTGAGCGACAAGCTGCGCTACCGCATCCGGGCGATGGCGGCGGCAACCGACAATGTCGGCTTGTTCTTCGGTGAAGACGTGTTTGTCGCCTTTGGCGCCATCGTGCTGATGCAGACCATCCTGGCCGCCGAAGGCATCGCCGTCAACCCGCTGCACATCGCCTTGTGGGGCATTCCGACCGCGATTACCGCCTTCCTGATCCACGCCTGGAACCTGACCCGGCTCGACGTCGAGATCCGCCGTGAAGGGGAAGGCAAATGATCAAGCTTGAACACTTCTATTATGTGCTGGGCCTGATGCTGCTGATCGCGGCCATCATGTCGCTGCGCGACCGCAGCAATCCGAAACGCTTTTCAACAGCCCTGTTCTGGGGCCTGTACGCGCTGGTCTATCTGGGCGGCGATTTTCTGGCGCCGGCCGTGGCGGGCCTGGTCATGGTGTCGATGGCCCTGATCGCCGGCTTTGGCGGCGTTTCGCTCGGCACTTACGGGATGCGCTCGAAAGAAGAGCGTAGCGCCAGCGCGCGCACGCTTGGCCACAAGCTGTTCATTCCGGCGCTGGTGATCCCGGTGGTGACCATGATCGGCTCGACCCTGTTGAAGGACGTCCGGATCGGCGAGCTACCGCTGCTTGAAGCGAAGCACATCACCATTGTCAGCCTGGGCTGCGCTTCGCTGCTGGCGGTGGCGGTGGCGTGCGCGCTCACGCGCTCCACGCCGGTGCAGGGCATGCGCGAGTGGCGCCGCCTGACGGACGCGCTGGGCTGGGCCGTGGTGCTGCCGCATATGCTGGCCGTTCTCGGGCTGCTGTTTGCCGAAGTTGGCGTGGGCAAGGCGGTGGCGCATCTGACCACCACCTACATCAACATGGACTCGCGCTTCGTGGCGGTTGCGGTATTCTGCGTGGGGATGGCGCTGTTTACCATCGTCATGGGCAATGGCTTCGCCGCGTTCCCGGTGATGGCGGGCGGCGTCGGCATCCCGGTGCTGGTGGGCGTGTACGGCGCCAATCCGGCGGTGATGGCGGCAATCGGCATGTTCAGCGCCTACTGCGGCACCTTGCTCACGCCGATGGCGGCCAACTTCAATATCGTGCCCGTGGTCCTGCTGGAACTGCCCGACAAGAACGCGGTGATCAAGGCGCAGATGCCGACCGCCTTGCCGTTGCTGGTCGCGAATATCTTCCTGCTGTATTTTTTGATGGACCAGAAATGAATCAGACAGTATTACTGACCGGTTTTGAGCCGTTCAACAAGGAGACCGTGAACCCGGCCTGGGAAGCGGTGCGCGCGCTGGATGGCTGGCGCGGCGACGGTTTCGCGGTAACGGCGGTGCAGTTGCCGTGCGTGTTTGGCGATGCGATCCGCGTGATCGGCGAGGCGGCGGCCCAGTGGGAGCCATCGCTGGTGATTGCGGTAGGGCAGGCCGGTGGCCGGGTCGACATGTCGGTCGAGCGGGTCGCAATCAATATCGACGACGCGCCGATTCCCGACAACGCGGCGCGCCAGCTGGTGGACCAGCCGATCGTGGCGGACGGACCGGCCGCGTATTTTTCCACGCTGCCGATCAAGGCGATCGTGGCGGGCTTGAAGAGCGCGGGGATACCGGCCTCGGTGTCGCAGACCGCCGGCACGTTCGTATGCAACCACGTGTTTTACGGCTTGATGCACCTGACAGCGGGCATGCCGGTGAAGGCCGGGTTCATACACATTCCGTATCTGCCGGAGCAGGCGGCGCGCCATCCGGGGACGGCCAGCATGTCGCTGGAACAGGTGGTGGCTGGGCTGAAGGTGGCGATTGAAGTGGCCCTGCGCACGGGCGCCGATATTCGGGTGGCGGCAGGCGCCACCCACTAAGCGCGGCGCTGTCAGGGCGCGGGCGGATTGAGAATATTCAGAAACGCCCGCACTACCGGCGCATCGTCCAGCGTGGTGTACGTGATATACAAATTCGCCGATGGCGGATTGGTTTTGATCGGCAGGAAGATCACGCCCGGCCAGCCAATCCGGCTGGTTGTTTCCGGCATCAGCGCCACACCCAGTCCGGCCCCCACCATTGCCAGCAAGGTCTGCGGTTCCGACGCTTCCTGGAAAATGGTCGGCTGAAAACCGGCCTTCACGCAGCACTGAATCAAATAGCGCGGGAAAGCCGACTTGTCGAGCGCCAGCGTGAGCATGGGCTCATCGCGGATATCGGTCAGTTCGATGTAAGGCAGCGTCGCCAGCCGATGGTGCTCGTTGACGGCCACGCACACATTCTCTCGGAAGCACAGTTCCTGCTTGAGGTGATCGTTCTTCAGATCGTCCTCGTCCAGTTTCGGCTCGCGCCAGAAGCCGACATCGATCTGCTTGGCGCGCAGGGCGTCGTACTGCACGTTTGGCCCCGACTCGTGCAAGGTCCAGGTCACGCGCGGGAATTTGGTCTGGAATTCTTCGAGCAGGCTGGGGATCGGTCCCCACATCGCCGAGCCGACAATGCCCACGCGCAGGCGTCCTACTTCGCCGCGGTCGATCTGGCGGATGGTGTCGATCGTCATGCGCATCTTGGCCAGCATGTCCGATGCTTCGCCCATCAGCGCCTTTCCCGCCACCGTCAGTTCAAACGTGCGCGTGGTGCGGGCAAACAGGCGCACCCCGAGTTCACTTTCGAGCTTCATGATCTGCTGGCTGAGCGGCGGCTGCGAAATGTGCAGGCGCTCGGCCGCGCGGCTGAAGCTCTTTTCCTCGGCCACGGCCAAAAAATACTTGAGCTGTTTCAGGTCGATCGACATGGCGTGTGCGGTTTAAACGGGTTGCAGGCCGGGCGCATCGCGCAGGGCGACGGCCAGCGCGGCGCCCACCTGCGCGTTATGCTTGACCAGCGCGATGTTGGTGGCCAGGCTGCGCCCTTCGGTCAGTTCCTTGATGCGCGCCAGCAGGAATGGGGTCACCTTCTTGCCGCTGATGCCGCCGTCCTGTGCTTCGCGCAAAGCCTGTTCGGTGATGCGGTCGATTTCTTCTTTCGGCATTGCGAACGATGCCGGTACCGGATTGCTGACGACCACGCCGCCGGCCAGGCCGAGCTGCCACTTGGTGCGGATGAAGGCTGCCTGTTCGGTCGCGGAGTCGAGCTGGAAATCGGCCTTGAAGCCGCTGTCGCGGGTGAAGAAGGCAGGGAATTCGGCCTGGCCGACGCTCACCACGGGCACGCCGTGGGTTTCCAGGTATTCCAGCGTCAAGCCGATGTCGAGAATCGACTTCACCCCGGCGCAGACCACGGCCACACTGGTGCGTGCCAGTTCCTGCAGGTCGGCGGAGATGTCGAAGCTGGTTTCCGCGCCCCGGTGCACACCGCCGATGCCGCCGGTGACGAACACGTCGATGCTGGCCAGCTGCGCGCAGATCATGGTAGCGGCAACCGTGGTCGCGCCCAGACGGCGCGTGGCCAGCACGTAGGCCAGGTCGCGCCGGCTGACTTTCATCGCGTCTGGCGAGGTGCCCAGCAATTCGAGCTGCGCCGCGTCCAGGCCAACGCAGACCTTGCCGTCGATGATGGCGATGGTGGCCGGTACCGCGCCGGCCATGCGGATGATGTCTTCCACTTCACGTGCGGTGCTCACGTTCTGGGGATAAGGCATGCCGTGCGAGATGATGGTCGATTCGAGGGCGACGATCGGCTTGCCGGCAGCGCGGGCGGCTGCCACTTCTGGCGAGAACAACAGAAACTGGTGCATGCGTTACTCCTGGTAGAGAGCGTTGAAAGACTGCGGCACACTGGGCACGCCATCGAAGTTGTGGATCTCGGCCAGGATGTCGGCGGAAAGGTAGGGGCACACGGTTTCTTCGCATTCGAGCGTCATGGCCGACAGGCGCAGGCCGCGCCGGCATGCCAGCGACAGATCGTCACTGCCGTGGAACAGCGACCAGCATACCGCTGCCGAAAACGCGTCGCCGGCGCCGGTCACGTCGACGATGTGGGCGTCCGGTGCTTCCAGGTGGGCCAGGCCGCCCTGCGTGGTGTACACCACGCCGGTGCCGCCACGCGTGACGATCACGTCCTGCGCGCCCTGGGCCTGCACTTCGCGGCAGGCAGCCAGCAGCTCGGCCTCGGTCCTGAGGGTGCGGCCGACACGGGTTTCCAGTTCGCCCTGATTCAGAATCAACAGACGCAGGCCGCGCAGCTCTTGCGGCAGATGCGACATTTTTGGCTGCGACACCGCCACGATGACCAGCGGGATCGCGTCGCGCGCGGCGTCGGCCAGCAGCAGCTGCAGCGTCTCGCGCGGCAGGTTCATGTCGGCCACCGTCAACGCGGCCACGTTGCGCTGCGGCTGGCGCGTGTCGAGAAATTCGGGTGTCAGCGCGTCGTACAGCGCCATGTCGGCCAGGGCCAGCATCATCTCGCCGTGGTCGTCCAGCACCGCCGTATAAGTGCCGGTGCATACGCCTTGCAGACGCAGCGTGCCGCGCGTGTCGATGCCGGCGGCGTCAGCGTGGGCCAGCAGGGCCTTGCCTGAGGTATCGTCGCCAATCACGGTGATCAGCGACACCGGGGTCGACAGGCGGGCCAGGTTCTCCGCGATATTGCGTGCCACGCCGCCGAAGGATTCGTCCTGGCGGGCCGGGTTGGACGTGCCCATCTTGAGGGTGGCGTGGGAGCGCAGCTTGCGGTCCAGATTGGCGCCGCCCAGGCAGACGATGGGGCGGTTGTCCGGCAATACGTAGGCACGGCCGAGCAGGCGGCGGTCGCGAATCAGGCCGGCGATATAGCCGGCGACGGCGGAGCGCGACAGGCGCAGCTGCACCGCGAGGTCTTGCTGGGAGATGAAAGGATTGGCCCGGATGAGCTCGTACAACTGGTCTTTTTTTGATAGTTCGTTCACGATGGGCAATCAATTAAACAATTGTCTTCGATGGTAGACAGATGTCGTAATCGTGTCAATCAATCATTAACTTACCCTATCGACTTATTGTAGCGCCATGTTGCCATCATCCAACAGGGGCTGCCCTCAATTTATATCAATACCATATAAATAGGCAAGAAAAATGGTATTTGCCATACATATAGCTGGTCATGCATAGTTATAATACTTAGCAAGCGACACAACTTACCCCATTTTGCTGCCGCAACGCCTTCCAGGCTTGCCGTGCTGTCCCAACCACTCGCGAACAGAACAAGGAAAACTCATGTCCTCCAACACCCCATTTGAAGCCGCCGACATCATCCGTGCCCGCAAACCTGGCTTCGCGCCACGCGTGGCAATGATCCTCGGCTCCGGACTTGGCGTGCTGGCCGAGCAGATGCAGGACGCGGTGGCGATCGGCTTCGACGAACTGCCAGGCTTCCCGATCAGCACCGTGCACGGTCACGCCGGTGAACTGGTCCTGGGCACGCTGGCCGGTGTGGAGGTGGTGTGCATGAAAGGGCGCGGCCACTTCTACGAAGGCTACGGCATGGGCGTGATGACCAGCGCCGTGCGCACCCTCAAGCTGCTTGGCTGCGAAATGCTGTTCGTGACCAATGCGGCAGGCTCGCTGCGCACCGACGTCGACGCCGGCTCGCTGGTGGCCATCACCGATCATATCAACTTCCTGCCGGGTACCCCGATGGTCGGCGCCAACGACGAGCGCTTCGGCCCGCGCTTCTTCAGCATGGCCAACGCCTACGACAGCGAGATCCGCGAACTGGTCAAGGCCAGCGCCGCCGAAAAAGACATCAAGCTGCACGAAGGCGTGTTCATCGCCTACCCGGGCCCGAACTTCGAAACCGCCGCCGAAATCCGCATGATGGCCAGACTGGGCGCCGACACGGTCGGTATGTCGGTGGTGCCGGAAGTCGTCTCGGCGCGCCACTGCGGTCTGAAAGTGACCGGCGTGTCCGTGATCACCAATCTGGCCGAAGGCATGTCGCCGTTCCCGCTGTCGCACGAGCAGACACTAAAGTATGCAGCCATCGGCGCAAAGGACCTGGTGGTCCTGATCCTGGCCTTCCTCGGCAACGTGGCGAAAACGCCGCGCGCCGCGGCCTGATTGTCCTACACTGATACTCACCCACCTTTTTTAAGCGAGCGAACCATGGCACGCGCATTCATCCTCCTGCTGGACTCCTTCGGACTGGGCGCCGCGCCCGACGCCCACAAATTCGGCGATGAAGGCGCCAACACCTTTGGCCACATCGCCGCCTGGGCTGCCCGCGAAGGCAAGCCGATGCAGCTGCCAAATCTGGAAAAACTGGGCCTGGCCGCGGCCGCCCAACTGGCATGCGGCGAATGGGCCGCCGGCTTCGACCAGCGCGATGGCTTCAGCGCTGCCTACGGCGCGGCGCGCGAACGCTCCACCGGCAAGGACACCCAGAGCGGTCACTGGGAAATCGCCGGCGTGCCCGTCACCTTCGACTGGGGCTACTTCCCGCGCGACGTGCCATCCTTCCCGCCAGAGCTGACCGACACGCTGCAGCAGCAAATGGACCTGGTCGGCTACCTGGGCAACTGCCACGCCTCGGGCACGGAAATCATCAACAAGTTCGGCGACGAGCATGTCGCCACAGGCAAGATCATTGTCTACACCTCGGGCGACTCGGTCATGCAGATCGCCGCGCACGAAGAGCACTTCGGCCTGGAGCGCCTGTACGCCGTGTGCGAAGCGGCGTTCGAACTGGTCAAGCCATACAACATCGGCCGCGTGATCGCGCGTCCCTTCCTGGGCGAGAACGGCAACTACCGCCGCACCAGCAACCGCCACGACTATGCAGTGCCGCCACCGGCGCCGACGCTGCTCGATCACGTCAAGGACGCGGGCGGCGAAGTGGTCGGCCTGGGCAAGATCAGCGATATTTTTGCCACCAAGGGTATCTCGCGCGTGGTCAAGGGCGCCGACAACATGGCCTTGTTCGACGCGCTGCTCAAGGTGACCGACGAAGTGGGCGACAAATCGCTCACCTTCGTGAATTTTGTCGACTTCGACCAGGCCTTCGGCCACCGCCGCGACATCGCCGGCTACTCGAACGCGCTGCACCAGATGGACGAACGGCTGCCGGAATTCATGGCCAAACTCAAAGAGGGCGACCTGGTCGTGATCACCGCCGACCATGGCTGCGACCCGAGCTGGCCGGGTTCGGACCACACGCGCGAGCACATCCCGATGATCTTTTTTGGCCCCGGCGTCAAGCCGCAGGCGCTGCCGATTTCCGACACCTTCTCCGACATCGGCGCCACGCTCGCCAAGCACCTCGGCGTCAAACCACTTTCGAATGGAACCAGTTTGCTATGACTCACAACCCGGCATTCAAACGCAATGAGGCCATTGGCCTCGATCTCGGCTGGGTCAACCAGATCAAGGTCAACCGCAACGCCTCGGACCGCCGCGCCGCCAGCCTGGCCAACCGCCGCACCGTCAAGAAGGAATACCAGGCCGCATGGCTGATCAAGGCGCTGCAATGCATCGACCTGACCACCCTCGGTGGCGACGATACGCCGGGCCGCGTTGAACGCCTGTGCATGAAGGCGATGCGCCCGCTGCGCGCCGACCTGATGGAAGCGCTGGGCGTGTCGAACCTGACCACCGGCGCGGTGTGCGTGTACCACGAGATGATCGCCCCGGCTGCAAAAATCCTGAACGGCCGCTTGCCGATTGCCGCCGTGTCGACCGCGTTCCCGGCCGGCCTGTCCAGCATGGAAACCAAGGTGCGCGAGATTGAACTGTCGGTTGCCGCAGGCGCCACCGAAATCGATATCGTCATCACCCGTCAGCACGTATTGACCGGTAACTGGCAAGCCCTGTACGACGAAATGCTCGCTTACCGCAAAGCCTGCGGCGAAGCCCACGTGAAGGCCATTCTCGCCACCGGCGACCTGCTCACGCTGGAAAACGTGGCCAAGGCGTCGTGGGTGTGCATGATGGCCGGCTCGGATTTCATCAAGACGTCCACCGGCAAGGAAGGCGTGAACGCCACCATTCCTGTCGCCCTGACGATGGTGCGTACCATCCGCGAATACCACGAGCAGACCGGTTTTCAGGTCGGCTTCAAGCCGGCCGGCGGCGTGGCCACGGCCAAGAGCGCGCTGCAGTACCTGACCCTGATGAAAGAAGAACTCGGACGCGAGTGGCTGGAGCCGCACCTGTTCCGGATTGGCGCATCGAGCCTGCTGACCGACATCGAGCGTCAGCTCGAACATTACGTCACCGGGAACTACTCCGCGAACCATCGCCACGCGCAACCATAACCAATACCGGATTCGTCATGCCAACAATTAACGAGATTCTTCAGACTATGGATTACGGCCCTGCACCCGAGAGCGTCAAAGAAGCGCAAACCTGGCTGGACCAGCATGAGCGCCGCTTCGGCCTGTTCATCGACAATGCATGGAGCCCGGCCGCCGACACCTTCGCGTCAACCAATCCGGCCGACGGCAAAGAACTGGCGCAAATCACGCAGGCGAGCAGCGCCGATATCGACCGTGCCGTGGAAGCTGCGCGACGCGCCCAGCCAGGCTGGGTCGCGCTCGGTGGCCATGGCCGCGCACGCGTCATGTACGCGCTGGCGCGCCTGCTGCAAAAGCACGCCCGCCTGTTCGCCGTGATCGAAACGCTCGACAACGGCAAGACCATCCGCGAAACACGCGACGCCGACCTGCCGCTGGCCGCGCGCCACTTCTACCATCATGCCGGCTGGGCCCAGCTGCAATCGGAAGAATTTGCCGATTACCGCGCCGTGGGCGTGGTGGGCCAGATCGTCCCCTGGAACTTCCCGCTGCTGATGCTGGCGTGGAAAATCGCACCGGCGCTGGCCGCCGGTAACACGGTGGTGTTCAAGCCGGCCGAATTCACTTCGCTGTCGGCGCTGCTGTTTGCCGAGATCTGCCAGCAGGCCGGGGTGCCGGCCGGCGTGGTCAACATCGTCACCGGTGACGGCCGCGTGGGCGAAGCGATGGTCAAGCACCCTGGCATCGACAAGCTGGCCTTTACCGGTTCCACCGAAGTCGGCCGTCTGATCCGTCAGGCCACCGCAGGCAGCGGCAAGAAGCTGTCGCTGGAACTGGGCGGCAAGTCGCCGTTCATCGTGTTTGAAGACGCCGATCTGGACGCCGCCGTGGAAGGCCTGGTCGACTCGATCTGGTTCAACCAGGGGCAAGTCTGCTGCGCCGGTTCGCGCCTGCTGGTGCAGGAATCGGTGGAGCAGCGCTTCCTGGCCAAGCTGCGTGCCCGCATGGACAATCTGCGCCTTGGTTCGCCGCTGGACAAATCGATGGACATTGGCGCGCTGGTCGATCCGGTCCAGCGTCAGCGCATCGAAGGCTTGGTGGAAGCGGCGCGTGCCGAAGGCTGCACCGTGTACCAGCCGGCCTGCGAACTGCCTGCCAATGGCTCGTGGTTCCCGCCCACGCTGATCACCGGTGCATCCACTTCGGCCGGCATCGCCCAGACCGAGGTATTCGGTCCGGTGCTGGTGGCGATGAGCTTCCGCACCCCGGTCGAAGCGGTCCAGCTGGCCAACAACACCGTGTACGGCCTGGCCGCCTGCGTGTGGTCGGAATCGATCAGCCTCGCGCTTGACGTGGCGCCGCAGATCAAGGCCGGCGTGGTGTGGATCAATACGGCCAACCAGTTCGACGCCGCCTGCGGCTTTGGCGGCTACCGCGAATCGGGCTTTGGCCGCGAAGGCGGCAAGGAAGGCATGTTCGAATATATGACGCCGCTGTCGGAAGACGCGCGTCCGGCCGTGCCGCTGGTGGAAGCCAGGGGCAAGGTCAAGGCCAGCGAAGCGGGCGACCCGTTCGCCATCGACCGCACGGCCAAGCTGTACATCGGCGGCAAGCAGGCCCGCCCTGACGGCGCCTACAGCCGTGCGATCACGGGCGCCAACGGCGCTTTCCTGGCCGACGTGGGCGAAGGCAACCGCAAGGACATCCGCAACGCCGTGGAAGCGGCGCACAAGGCGTCCGGCTGGGCCAAGGCGACCTCGCACAACCGCGCGCAGGTGCTGTACTACATTGCCGAGAACCTGGCGATCCGCGCGGAGGAATTCGCGGCCCGCCTGGGCGCGATGACCGGCTCGAAAGACCCGCACAAGGAAGTGCAGGCCTCGATCGAGCGTCTGTTCTACTACGCGGCATGGGCCGACAAATACGACGGCCTGGCGCACCAGCCGCCCATGCACGGCATCACCGTGGCGCTGAACGAACCGGTTGGCGTGATCGGCATCATCTGCCCGAACGAAGCGCCGCTGCTGGGCTTCATCTCGCTGGTGGCGCCTGCGCTGGCGCTGGGTAACCGCGTGGTGGCAGTGCCGTCGGAAGCCTGTCCATTGGCCGCGACCGATCTGTACCAGGTGCTCGACACCTCGGATCTGCCAGGTGGCGCCCTGAACATCGTGACCGGGAGCGCCGACGAACTGGCCAGAACGCTCGCTTCGCATTCCGATGTGGATGCGGTGTGGCGCCATGATGGTTCCGCTGAAGGCTGCGCCGAAGTGGAGCGCCTGTCGGCCGGTTCGCTCACGCGCACCTGGGTGGGCGGCGCCAAAGGACGCGACTGGTACGACACCAAACAGGCCGGCGGCCGGGCAGTGCTCGGCCATGCCAGCCAGGTCAAGAACGTCTGGATCCCGTACGGCGTTTAATAGGTCAACGCGGATCCGCCACTACATCGCCCCCGCCTGCGCGAGGGCGATGTCAGCTATTTATATATTGAAGAAGTAATCGGAGCAAACCATGTTTTTGAACCAAGAAATCGTCCGCAAGAAGCGTGACGGCGGTGCCCTCAGTGCCGAAGAAATCCAGTTTTTCGTGCGCGGCATCACTGACGGCAGCGTCACCGAAGGCCAGATCGCGGCACTCGCGATGGCGGTCTTCTTCAACGACATGAACATGGATGAACGCGTCGCTTTCACGCTGGCCATGCGCGACTCCGGCCAGGTCATGGAATGGCGTTCGCTCAATCTGCCAGGCCCGGTGGTCGACAAGCACTCCACCGGTGGCGTGGGCGACGTGGTCTCGCTGATGCTCGGACCAATGATCGCTGCCTGCGGCGGCTTCGTGCCCATGATCTCGGGCCGTGGCCTGGGCCACACCGGCGGCACGCTCGACAAATTCGATTCCATTCCCGGCTACTGCACAGTGCCCGATCCTAAACTGTTCCGCAAGGTGGTCAAGGACGTGGGCGTGGCCATCATCGGCCAGACCGCACAGCTGGCGCCGTCCGACAAGCGCTTCTACAGCATCCGCGACACCACCGCGACGGTCGAATCGGTGGCCATGATCACCGGCTCTATCCTGTCGAAAAAACTGTCCGCTGGTCTGGACGCGCTGGTCATGGACGTCAAGGTCGGCACCGGCGCCTTCATGCCAACGTACGAAAAATCGGTGGAACTGGCAGAGAGCATCGTCACCGTCGGTAACGGCGCCGGCACCCGCACCTCGGCCCTGCTGACCGAAATGAACGAGTCGCTCGGCCCCGTGGCCGGCAATGCGCTGGAAGTGCGCCTGGCGATGGATTACCTGACCGGCCGTTCGCGGCCCGCACGTCTGCACGAAGTGACGATGGCGCTGTGCGCCGAAATGCTGATCCTGGGTGGCCTGGCCGCAAACGAGACCGACGCCCGCGCCAAGCTGCAGGCCGGCCTCGATTCCGGCGAAGCGGCCGAGCGCTTCTCGCGCATGGTCGCTGCCCTGGGCGGCCCGGCCGATCTGGTCGAGCGTCCCGACGCTTACCTGGGAAAAGCCCCGATCGTCGTGCCGGTACCAGCCCTGCAAGCCGGTTTTGCCACCGCCACCGATTGCCGCGGTCTGGGCCTGGCCGTGGTCAGCCTGGGAGGCGGGCGCCGCCGTCCTGAAGACGCAATCGACTTCGCAGTCGGCCTGACCGGCCTGGCCGAACTGGGCGACAGCATCGCCGTCGGCCAGCCGCTGGCCATGGTGCACGCGCGTACGCAAGCCGCTGCCGAGCAGGCCGTGCGTGAAGTGCAGGCCGCGTACCAGATTGGCGCTGCCAAGCCGGCCGCCAATCCGATTATCTATCGCACCATCCGTCCTTGAAGCGAACCAGTATGAAATACGAAAAACTCATTTCCGAAGCCGCCGCCGCACGCGCGCTGGCCTACACGCCTTACTCGAACTTCCAGGTTGGCGCCGCGCTTGAATGCAAGGACGGGCGCGTGTTCCGCGGCTGTAACGTGGAAAACGCAGCTTACGGTCTGTGCAACTGCGCTGAGCGCACCGCCTTCTTCAGCGCCATTGCGCATGGCTACAAGCCGGGCGACTTCAGCGCGCTGGCCGTGATTGGCGCCACCGATGGCCCGATCGCACCCTGCGGCGCCTGCCGCCAGGTGATCCTCGAGCTGGGCGGCAACGACCTGCCTGTGGTGCTCACCAACCTGCACGGCGATATCCTCGAGACCACCGCTGCCGGTCAGCTGCCAAACGCGTTCGGCAGCTGGGATCTGAAAAAGTAAGTGCTGAAAAAAGCTATCGACGTCCAGACCGCGGTCGCACTGGCCGCCAGTCAGGCGATCGCCGCCAAGGGACAGGGCACATTCGGTGTGGGCGGGGTGATGCTCGACCAGTACGGCTACGTGCTCAAGGCGCTGCAGAACAATGTGGTGTGCGAAGGCCTGATCTTCGACCCGACCGCGCATGGCGAACGCCAGTTGATCGACTGGTATTTTGCCGAGCGAGCCCGCGGCACCGCGCTGCCGCCGCCCGAAGAGATCACGGTCGTCACCTCGCTCGACCCGTGCGCCATGTGTACCGGTGCGCTGCTCGCCGCCGGCTTCAACGTGGTGGTTGCCGCCATCGATCCCAAGGCCGGCGTGAACTTCGACGCGCGCTTTGACTTTGCGAGCTTGCCGCCGGCGCTGCGCGAGCGCGCTGCCGCACGCTTCTTTTATCCGGCCGTACTGGGCGCATCGGTGTTCGCGCGCGACAGCGCGGGCGCTGCGCCCAAGTCTTTTTTCATCGGCAAGACCATCGCCGAGGCGACCCAGGCTCTGTGCTCGCTCGCCTTTGAAGCCACCAACGAGAAGGTGCTGGCACTGCTCAACGCCGATCTGCCACGCAGCGCGCTGCTGGACCCGGCCACGCTGGCGCCGAGCCACCCGATCGTACGCAAACTCAAGGTGCTGTATCCGGACGCGCTGGCCTACCGCTGCGCGCCGCACCAGCCGGATGCGGGCCTGGCGCCGTTCATGCGTGCGGCGATGGCGCAGGATCTGGCCCAGGGCGGGCAGGGCGATGCCGTCGCTTTGCTCGATGCCTTTGGCAATCTGCTCCTGTGCGCACCGGGACGACAGTCGCAGTCTGTCATCTGCACCGCGTTCATGGAGTGCACGCGGCGCTACGCCCAGTTGCGCTTCAAGCTGATGCAGGGCGCGATCGACGCCACCCGCGACGAAACATGCCGCTATCTTGCGCATCCACGCCAGGGCACTTTCGTGTTCGCGCGTGGCCCGGATGCGAGCGCGGGCAGCTTCATGAATCTGGGGGCATACGGATCGACCATGGAAGGCCCACTGCCGGCCGACAATCCGCACCAGTTCCAGTATGTGCTGCCCTCGCTGACGGACGCGCAGCTGGCCGACGTCTGCGATGGCATGCCGCCGTTTTACCGCGACACGATCGGCATCCGGCCGGTGCAGGTAGCCGACCAGGCACTGGTCGCCGCGCTCTCCTAGTAGGGTACCTGCCACGCCGGGCGTTTGCTCATCTGGCGGCACAGGCTGCCCACCTGGGCCACCGCCTGTTCCACCCGCGCGCTCCATTGGCGCCCGATACAAAGCCGGAAGCTCATCGAAGAATTGCCGCTTGCCGTGAACAGGGCCCCCGGCGCGATCGCGATCCCGCACGCCATGGCGGCGTCGTAGAGCGCGCCGATATCCACCGGCACCGGCAAGGTCAGCCAGTACACATAACCACCTTCCGGAATGCTCACGCGGGTACCGGAAGGGTAGTGCTGGGCCACCAGCCCGCGCATTTTGATTTGCTGATCGGCGAATGCCAGGCGCAAGCGCGCGGCCTGGGCGCCGTAATAATTCTTCCGCACGAATTCGGCCAGCACCAGCTGGGACAATCCGCTGACTGGTTGCTGGCGCGTGAGCAGGTCCGCCGTCATCTGGCGCCGGAAACGCCCGGGCAGGCACCAGCCGATCCGGTATCCAGCGCCCATCACCTTTGAAAAACTGGAGCAGTACAGCACCAGGCCTTCCTGGTCGTAGCGCTTGATGGCCGATATGGTCGCCGCGCCCGTGTACAAGTCATGGAAGGCATCGTCCTCGATCAGCGGCACGCCGGCCTTGGTCAACAGCGCAGCCAGGCGCTTGCGGTGCGAGTCGGGCATGGTGAAACCGAGCGGATTGTGCAGCGTCGGATTGAGCATCACGCAGGCCACCTTGCGCGTGGCGATGGCCAGTTCCAGCTGGTCCAGATCGATGCCGTTGTGCGGATCGGTCGCAATCTCGATGGCCTTCATGCCGGCCGATTCAATCGCCTGCAGGCTGCCGAAGTAGGTGGGCGACTCGACCGCGATACTGTCGCCGGGGCGCGCGCACATGCGCAGCGCGCCTTCAATGGCGGCGTTGCCGCCGGCCGTGATCAGCACGTCGTCGGGGCCGCACAGCACACCGCGCTCGCCCATGATGCGCGCGACCCCGCAGCGCAGCTCGAACAGGCCCGGCACGGCACTGAAGCTGGCGCTATGGCCGATGCCGCGGCGCGCGATCGACATCAGGGTGCTGCTCAAATGACTTTGCGGCAGCAGCAGCTGGTCCAGATTGGCTGATGCCAGCGGCATGACGTCCGGCGCCAACGGCGTGGACAGCATCTGCACCACATGCCGGTTCACATTCACGGCGACACCGTCAAACGCGGGCAGCGCGCGCTCCGGCAGCCTGGCCCATCCCGATTCGGAGTCGCGCCGCCGCACGTAGTAGCCGGAGCGCTCGCGCGCATACGCGCGGCCATTTTCCTCGAGCGCGCGAAACACGCGCACGGCGGTCGTCACGCTCACGCTCTCGCTGCGCATCAGGGCGCGCACCGATGGCAGGCGCTCGTCGACCGTGAACACGCCGGCGTCGATCTGGGCGGTGAGTTTGTGCGCGATCTGCTGATAGCGGCTGAGCCGTCCGCTGGCCTCGGGGCTGCCCGGAAGGTGGGCACTGGGGGATAAACTGTATTGCATAAGCGGTCGCGATGTGTGCCTTGATTTCACAGATTGTAGTGTCATTTTCTAAATATTTACAACGTGTAAATATTCATGGACACCAAAAGTAGTGTCACTTTGGCTTTCGTGGCGCCGATGCATCGTTATACAGACAGGCTGCAGGGCGCCCAGGGGACTGGCGCGGTCCGGCACACAACTGTATGCCTCGAATGATCGGCGTCTGTGCATTCCTTTCACATTGTTGCGATGCGATATTGGTGGTTCAAGATTGATGTCGGCGTGCGCGTCCGCTGTGGGACCGCGCGCGACCCGACGGCATCGCCAGTCAACTCCCAGCAAGGTGCGCGGATCGTCCGCGAAATAATCGGAAGGAAGAGTGTTGACTAATTTCGTACTTGGCGGTACATTAAATAACATTCGGTACACAAATACGCCCTACGCCTATCCAGACAATTGCGATTCCATGACTATGCCCAGCTTCAGTACAGACGCGACGTTTGCGCTAGCCTCTTTCATCCGGGCCTGCCATGACGTGAGCAATCTGGACGACTTTCGCAGCCAAGTGCATCCGCGCTTGAAGGCGGTGCTGCCGCACGCGATGTTCGCCTGCGGGACTGTGCGCATGGGCGATCTGCGGATTGTGGAATCGATGAACCTGACCTTCCCGGCCGCTTACATGAGCGGCTTGATCACCGAAGAAAAGCACGCGACCTGTCCTGGTTTGCGGCGCTGGGTGGAGTCGCGCAGCCCGGTGTATCTGGATGCCGACAGTACCCTGCTGGAGCCGGTGGAGCGGGCCTGGGCCAGCAAGTGCGCCAAATTCGACATCCGCAATCTGGCCGTGCACGGCGTGATGAATCTGAACCAGGAGCACGCCTGCTATTTCGCTTTTGGCGGGATCGACTGCTGGACCAAGCGCGAAGCGTTTCTGCTGCAGGTGCTGGTGCCGCACCTGCACTACGCGCTGACGCATGTCGAGGATTTCGGGCACAAGCGGCCGAAGAAGATTTTAACGCAGCGCGAGCAGGAAGTGCTGAAGTGGATCTGCGGCGGCAAATCGAATTCCGAGATGGCCAGCATTCTGGGGATCAGTTCCTGGACGGTGAAGATCCACGTCAGCAACCTGCTGGCCAAGCTGAACGCATCGACACGCGGGCACGCCGTGGCCAAAGCCATTTCCTTTGGCCTGATCGAAGTCTGACACCGGCCGCCGCAAGCAATTTCGCAATCATTTCAAAATCGGGGTCAGACCTCAATT
>DASWMN010000114.1:0-22610 GCA_036399735.1 Telluria sp.
TTCGACCCAGCCTTCACCGCTTTGCAGCGCACTGGGGTCGCTCTTGCCCTGGAAATGATCGAGCCTGTTGCGCATGGCGCCAGGCGCAAACACCGCCATGCCCATCATCGCCAGACCGCCGACAATGCCGAATACGACCAGCAGGAAGATTACGTTCGCTATCGTCATGTCGTTCTCCTTAAACCCGAATATGAATCACGCGGCGGATCCAGAGCACGCCGATCAGAATCATGCCGGCGCCGCACCACAGCATCCTGATGCCGGTGGGGTCGGTCCACAGCAGGCTGACATACTTGGGATTCATGATGACCATGAAGGCCATCGCGCAGAACGGCATCATCCCCAGGATCCAGGCCGACATGCGCCCTTCCGCCGACAGCACCCTGACCTTGCCCAGCAACTTGAGACGTTCACGGATGATATGGCTGATATTGCCGAGAATTTCGGCCAGGTTGCCGCCGGATTCGCGCTGAATGACCACGGCAATCACCAGATAGCGCAAATCGGTCAGCGGAATCCGGTCGGCCAGGCTGTACAGCGCTTCATTCAGAGGCACCCCGTAATTGATCTCTTCATGCGCGGCGCGAAATTCGCCGGACAAGGGTTCCGGCAGCTCGGAACCGACCATCTGCAGCACATTGGTGAACGAGTGGCCGGCGCGCATGGCGCGGGCCAGAAAGTCGGCCGCCTCGGGCAGCTGTTCCTCGATCTTGATCAGGCGCGCCGCCCGTGCCCGGCGCGCCAGCACATAAGGCACCGACATGAACATCAGCGCCACCACCAGCTGCGCCAGCGGCGGCGCCGGATACATCTGCAGGATCAACAGCGCCAGGCACATGCCACCGAGTGCGGCGCCGATGAACTGCGCCACCGACCAGCGCATGCCCGACTGCAGCAGCAGCCGGTCGATCGCATTGGCGAATTTGCGCTTGTGCAGGAAGGCGTCCAGCCAGTCGTGGTCACAGTAGCGGCGCTGCTTGAGAATCGAGACCGTTTCGCCATTCGCGTCGATCCCGCCCGACATCAGGCGCAGGCGGCGGGCGATGCGCTTGGCGCCGCCGCCATGGGTGCCGGACCACCACAGATACGATCCTTCGATCATGAGGATGACCGCTGCAAACAGCAATACCGTAAAGCCGTAGAACACTGCGTCCATCATGGTCTCCTGGCGGGTTATTCGTACACGCGGGCGGGATCGAACGCGGCATCGGGCACCGCCGCGCCGAACAGACGCAAACGATCGGCAAAGCGGGGCCGCACACCGGTGGCACAAAAGTGGCCCATGACCTTGCCGTCGGCCGCGACCCCGGTCTGCTCGAACTTGAAAATCTCCTGCATGGCGATGACTTCCCCTTCCATGCCCGTGATCTCCTGCATGCTGACCAGTTTGCGGGCGCCGTCGGTCAGGCGTGTCACCTGCAGCACCACCGTCACCGCGGACGATATCTGCTGGCGCGTGGCGCGTGGCGTGAGGTTCACGCCGGCCATGCCCACCATGTTTTCCAGCCTGGCCAGGGCGTCGCGCGGGGTATTCGAGTGAATCGTGGCGAGCGAGCCCTCGTGGCCCGTGTTCATCGCCTGCAGCATGTCGAGTGCTTCAGCGCCCCGTACCTCGCCCAGGATGATGCGGTCGGGGCGCATGCGCAGCGCATTGCGCACCAGGGCGCGCTGCGATACCTCGCCCTTGCCCTCGATATTGGGCGGGCGCGTTTCCAGGCGCACCACGTGCGGCTGGCGCATCTGAAGTTCGGCCGCGTCTTCAATCGTGATGATCCGCTCATTGGCAGGAATGAAGCCGGACAGCAGATTGAGCAAAGTAGTCTTGCCGCTGCCGGTGCCACCCGAGATCAGAATATTGATCTTGGAATGCCCGAGCGCCTGCAGCACCTGGGCCATGGGCGGCGTCATGCTCTTGAAGGAAAGCAGATTTTCGGCCGTCAGCGGGGCCGCCGAGAAACGCCGGATCGACAGGATCGGACCGTCCACCGCCAGCGGAGGAATAATGGCATTCACGCGCGAGCCATCCGGCAGGCGTGCATCGACCATCGGACTCGATTCGTCGACCCGGCGCCCCACCCGCGAAACGATCTTCTCGATGATCTTCATCAGGTGGGCGTTGTCGTGGAAAGTGACGTCGGTCAGTTCGAGCCGGCCGCGCCGCTCGACGTAGACTTTGTTCGACGTATTGACCAGGATGTCGGAGATGGTCGGGTCAACCAGCAAGGGCTCGAGCGGCCCGAAGCCCAGCATTTCGTGCTGGATGTCGAGCACCAGATTATGCCGCTCGTGCTGGTTCAGGACAATGCGCTCTTCTTCGATGATGCGCTGGATCAGCAGCGCCAGTTCGTGCTTGAACTGCTCGGTGGTGAGCCGCTTGAGGCGCTCCAGATCGATCCGGTCGAGGATCATCTGATGCATATTCTTCTTCAGCTCCTGGTAGGCGTGATTGGACACATCCGAAGTAGCAGGGGTGGCGGGCCGTGCCTCGTCGGCGGCGCTCAGGCGTTCACGTAAGGTCATGTTCTCTCCAGTGTTCATGGTTCGCCGTCGCCGCGCCCGAACAGGCGGTCGAACAGGCCTTTGTTTTCGGGGACGCGGCGGGCAGTGATGGTTTCCACCAGTTCGGCCATGCTGCGCGCGACTGGCGAAGAGCGCGACAAGCGCAGGACCGGTACGCCCTGGTTGACCGAGTCGGTCACGGCGATGTAATCGTTCGGAATGGTGTGCACGATTTCAGCTCCGAGCGCGCTTTGCAGATCCTGCAGGCGCAGCTTGCCGCCCTTCTCATAGCGGTTCACGACCAGGCGAGTATTCTCGAGTGGATAGCCGAGCGAGCGGAAGATGTCGAGCAGGCGTCGGCCGTCGCGAATGTCGGGCAATCCCAGCTGCAGCACCGGATAGATGCCGTCGGCGCTGTCGAGCGCGCGCAAGGAGATCGCATCGATCTGGCGTCCCACATCGAGCACGATGTAGTCATAATGCTGGCGCGCCACGCGCAAGATGGCATCCATGTGTTCAGCTTTCAGTTCGATCGCGTGGGCCGGATCATCCGCCGCCGCGAGAATTCCGAAGCCGCCCGTCACATGCACCAGGCAGGATTCCAGAAAAGCCCCATCGACGCGCGCGATCTGGCTGCACACGTCGGACAGCGTCATGGCCGGCCGCTGGTCCGACACGTACAGCGTGGCGTCACCAAACTGGCCGTGCAGATCGATCAACAGGACTTTTTTGTCCGCCAGCGTCGCCAGTGCGTAGGCAAAATTGGTCGAGATAAAGGTCGCGCCGCTACCGCCTTTGCACGAGATGAAGGCCAATACCTTCCCGTCACGCATGCTGGTCTCGCCCGCCACCGCCGCAATCCGGTCCATCGCTTCGTGGAAGGCACGGTGCACCAGCGGCAGCTGCAGTACTTCACGCACGCCCGCGCGCATGGCGCGGATCAGCAGGTCCTGCTGATGTTCGTGCGTAAGCAGCATGAAGCTGGCATCCGGATAGTGTTTGGTGAGGCGTTCCAGCATGTCGGCCTCGCTCGGCTCGAAATCGCTGGCGTCGACGATGACCAGGGCCGGTGCATCCGGCACGGGCCGATCCAGCGCGTCGCGCATGCTGGCGCGCGTTGCGGCCAGGTTAAGCGGTGGCACTCTGGCCGCGCCTTGCGACGCGATCTCGGCGTGCAGCGCGCTGTCGCGTGTGATGAGTAGGGCTTTCATTGGCTATCCTCGTTGGTGGGCAATCACAGGCAGTTGCCTGCCACGCCGGGCTGATAACCCAGCGTTGCGACTGGGGTGACGGTGGCGAAACTGGGGAAATGCAGCGGCGCACCAGGGAAGAAATTGGCGCCGATGACGGGCACGTACTCGACCCTGGAACAGTCCGATCCGCCGCCCTGGTAGCACAGGCGCACCCGCACGAAGCGGATGCAGCTGGCGCCTTCGGGATCCTGGTTGCAGTTGATGATGTTCTGCTCAGGGCAGGCCGGCATCGGATTGACACGTTCCAGTGTGCCGTTCAGGTAGTCGATCGCGAGATGCTCTTCCTGCAGATTGCCGCGCAGTGGCATCCCGCCCGGGAGGTCGCCGAACATGGCAATCCGCCGCACCGCATTGAGCGCATTGGCGTCGCTGAAATCGGTAAACGCGGCAGTGCGGGCTGCACGCCGCGTGACTTCCACCATGGTGCTGTAGGCATACAGCGCGCGCGCCAGTTCGATCACACCGAACACAAAGGTAAAAAACAGCATCGAACCAAGCGCGAATTCGACGGCGGCGACGCCGAACTGGGATTGCAGACGAGGCTTGGGCGTGGTGTGGCTCATGATGGACTCGATTCAGCTTATTTTGTGAAGGGGACGGTAGAACGCGCAGTGACTTCCCAGGTGCCGTCTTCGAGGTCCGTCCAGCGCCCGGTCAGTGCATTGAATGCTTCATCATCAATCGTGAAGGTCACTGTCACGCCGAACAAGTCGGGCACCTGCCCTGCGCACGAGTGGTTGTCGCATTCAACGTAGGCCGGCTCGACGCTGGTGGTGCCGTGCATGCTGGCGCCGATGGCAGCGTCGTGCACCATGCGCTGCGCCACGCCAATGGCGCGCGCACGTTCTGCATCGTCCTTGACCGCTGCCGCCGGCAGACTGGCCAGGTAGGCGGCGGCGTCCCTGGTTGCTTCCTTCATCACGCTGTACTGGAAGAAGACCTTGGCAAACAGGGCCACGGCCGGCATCAGCACGATGGTGGCCGACAGGATCAGTGCCAGTTCGACCGCGGCAGCGCCATGGGCCAGCCGCTTGAATGCGCCGCTGCGGGGCGCTGCCGGCTTCATTTGTACAGGACTGCCGAAGCAGCCAGTTCGCCGTACGTGGTCAGGCCGCCAAACTCCGCGTGGATGGCGGGTGGCGATTCGGTAGCAGGACTCGTCATCAGGAATTTGCCGATCGCCAGCACACGCGCATTGGCACCACCAACCGGGCAGTCCAGCAGCGGCACGTTCAGCACGCGGCGCCGGGTGATCCCCGCCATGGATCCTGGGCCCTGGCGATGCGGCGACAGGCCCCGGTCATACGGCGATTGCGCAAAGCTGTAGTTCGACGACAGCGGCGCGCCGGCGCTGACGGGATACAGTTTGCTCCAGTCGGTGCGCGTAAATGGCGCCCCCAGGCCGCCATCGGCATAGCGCAAGGGCCGGCCGAAGGACCACAGGGTGCCATAACTTTCGGCCGTTGTGCCTGGTGGCAGAACATCGGCATCGGCCACGGTAAACAGCTTGCCTTGGGAGAAATAGGATGCGGCACTGCCGCGCAACGGCGTGGGCGCGCCCGAAATATAGAAGCCGGTGTAGGGGCCACGGAAATCGATCACATTGCTGTCGGGCGGTGCACCGTAACGGGTGCACACCGAGCCGCCATTGAAGCTGGCAAAACGCGAATTGAGTTCGCGTACCATCGACACGGGGAATGGTTCGCGCACATACAGGGTCGAGCCGCCGCGAATCGGTGGTGCGGGCATAGTGCCGCTGCACACAAATGGGCGCAACGCGTCGTCCGACTGGTGCGACGTGAGCGAAACAGCAGGTGGAAAGTCGAGCGGATTGACAGCGAAGCTGCGTGGCGTATTGCCGTTCGAATTGAGGTTCAGCAGGTTGTAGCCGACGCCGCGCCTGAAACCATATTCGACCGCTTCCTCCGCTTTCGTGGCCGGCGCGTTGCTGCGCATGGCAAGCGCAGCATGGCTGAGCGCACACACGGCCAGCGGACCGATGTTGCTGTCTTTGCGTCCTGCCACGGCGCGCCGTGCCAGATTCTGCTCGGCCGGTACACCGATCACCCGTAGGAAGGCGATGCCGATGCGGCCATAGATGGCGTCAAGCGCGCTGGTATCGACCTGGGCGTACAGCATGTTCGGCAGCTCGGCGGCGTTGACCGCGTCGGCCTGTGTCCACGGCCCGTCGCGTGTGGGGCCCACGCTCAGTGCCGCGGAAGACCAGTCGATTGTTTCCGGATGCAGGAAACGATATTCGGCAGCGCGCGCGGTTCTTCGGGCGTTGTCGCGCGCCTTGGCCAGGCCCTCTTCCGTGCCGTCCAGCGCCCGCGCCGCGGCCAGCGCCGCGCCGTCGGCAATGGCCTGCAGCTCGTGGCCGCGGGCGTACAGCACGGACAAATCGATGGCCAGTCCCACCATGGCGAGCATCACGGGCAGGATGATCGCATACAGGACACCAAAGGCGCCCTGCTGCCGGCTGGGCCGCTGACACGGCAGGCGCACGGGTTTCATTTTCCGCTGCCTGTGGTCATCGAGCTTTGCGGCTCGGGCGGGCGGGCATAGCTCTGCTCATAATGCTGGTGGGTGGCCCGGGCTGCACGGCCATCCATGCCGGTCACTGGCGTCGTGTTGGCCGAAGCGCCAGGGTCGGCCACCTGGGCCGCCACGGCGCCGCGCACGGCGCTGCCAAAATTGCGGTCGGCCTCGGGCGAGGTGGCGGCGCAGCCAGCGAGCAAGGCAGCGATGCCCAGCACAGCCATAGCGATGATGTTCGATTGCGTTTTCATGGTGACTCCTTATTTGAGTTCGAAGCCGCGCGTGTTGTCAGGCGCTGCCGGATCGCTTGCCGCGCCGGGGGCGGCGGCCGGCTGGGCCGGGGCCGTGCTTGGGGCCTGGTCGGGCTTGCCTTCCAGACGACCGCCGAGCAGCATCTCGGCGCGGCCCGGGGTCTTCACCTTGTCCGTCGGCAGCACGAAGTTGGCCGGCAGCGGCTTGACCAGATGCACAGTCGCCACGAAGACCAGCTCGGTCTTGTCCTGTTGGTAGTCGGCACTGCGGAACAGGGCACCAAGAATCGGCACTTCGCCCAGGACCGGCAAGCCTTTCAGGCTGTTGACCATATTGTTTTTGATCAGCCCGCCAATGGCGAAACTCTGGCCGTCGTACAACTGGACGGTGGTGCTGGCGCGGCGGGTCGTGATCAGCGGCAGGACCGAGCTGCCGGTGAAGCCGGCGGCGGAAATCCCGATCCCTTCACGCGAAACTTCCGATACTTCGGGCGACACGCGCAAATTGATGCGTCCGCCCGCCAGGACAGTGGGCGTGAAGCGCAGGCCGACGCCAAATTCTTTCTCTTCCAACGTGATCTTGTTGTTGTCCTGGGCGACAGGGATGAAGATCCGGCCACCCGCGAGGAAGTTGCCTTCCTGCCCGCTGACCGCCATCACGTTCGGTTCGGCGAGAATACGCACCAGACTGTCCTGCTTCTGGGCATCGGCGCGGAAGCGGTTGCCATTGGCCTTGGTGGCGCTGATGGAACCGGGCGTATTGCCACTCAGGAAATTCGACACCAGGGTGGTGGCCCAGCTGCCGGAACCGGTGCTCCAGGTGACACCGCCTTCTAGGCGCTCCAGCAAGCTTTTCGATACTTCGGCGATCTTTACCTCGAGCATGACCTGTTGGGGCGCCGTCACACTCAAGAGATTGATCACGCGCAGATTGGCGGAGGGGCTGCGGTCGGTGGGCGCGCCGCCTTTCGCGGTTTCCCCGGTATCGTCGTTCTTACGCGCCAGCGAGCGTGAGGACTCGTAGACAAAGGCGCGCGCCAGCTCTTCGGCCCGCATCAAGGCATTGCTGTCGGCCACGGTGCCGGTCAGGACAATCGATTCATTGGCGCTGCTGACCTTGATGTTCTTTTCCTCCGGCATGGCCGAGGCCAGTACGGATTCGATGCCGGCCAAGTCCATCACGACCATTAGATCGACCACGCTGCACATGCCGCTGCGGCCCTGAATGATCATATTGGTGGTGCCCACATCGACTCCCAGCAGGTACAAGGTGTCGGGCGAGACCAGCATGGCCTGCGCCACACCGGCATTGCCGACACTACGGTGGCGCACCGGTTCCGGCAGGCGCATCAAACTCGATTTACCCATCAGCAAAGTCATCTTGCCGGGGCGGGCTGCTTCGCCGATGCAATGCGGGCCACTGTCGGCCCGTTCCTGCGGCGGCTTGGCCGACTGCGCTTTCGGCAGCGGCTGGCCGGTGCGCACTTTGGCCGGCGCCGTCATGGAGTCCGCTGGCGCCGCGATGGCAGCGCAAGCGGCGAGGGCAAGCACGAGTCCGGCAGCGCCATGAAGGCGGGCGTGACAGTTGGGTTTGTTCATGTCGTTCATCCCGAAAAAGTCATTGCGTGAAAAATCAGAAGCATTCTTGCGAGGTTTGCAGCCCGTTGAGGACGCTCACACAATCCCGTTTCGGCTGGGCCGGCGCCGGCGCGGAAGGCGCTGCGGCGGGCCTGGTGCGCACGGCCACGTGCTTGACTGCGGGAACCGGTACCGGCTTGGGTTTGGCCACCGCCTGGGCCAGCTCTTCCAGCAAAGTGCGTTTGGTGGCGCCGGCGGTTTCCGGCACGGTATGGTCGATCTGGTTGCGCAAGGCCAGCGACAAGGTGCCTACGCCACGCGCCAGGTCCAGGTTCTCGGCCTGTTCGGGTGTGACTTCCAGCGTGACGGCGTTGACGACCTTGGGTTTGGTTTCGTCGCGACTGACTTCCTGGGCGACCGCCAGCACCAGGATCCGTTCCAGCACGATCTTGGAGACATCGAGCTGTCCGTGGGAAGCGCGCTCGCCCTCGGCCGGATCGCGCTCGGTATGCACGATGATGTCCACATAATTGCCCGGCAAGGCAAAGCCGGCTACGCCGATCACATCATTGACCCGCACCGTGATGGCACGCTTGCCTTCGCTGATCAGGGCTGACAGCCCGCCCATGGTCCCGGCCGGCGCCAGCTTCGATTCGGCCACCACTTCCCCCTTTTGCAGATTGACCTTGAGCACGCGCTCGGTCAGGGTATTGGTTTCCGTGAAGGCGTCCTTCGGTACATTCGCCGACGGGCGCTCGACCAGCTTGAGCATTTCCGGCGCCAGCCGCTGCCCTCGGTTCACATCGGTGGTCGCCACCACGACGCGGTTCGAATTGGCGTTCGCCTGGCCTTGCAGCCACTTCCAGGCCAGCGCCACTGCGGCGATCCCGAACAGGATCGCGACGGCCATCATTACAAGAGCACGCTTGTTTTTCATGAGATTCTCTCAAGCAAGGGGTCGCCGCAATCGGCGAGGAAAGGATCGAACGGCTGGAAAGGCGCCGGGGCGCCGCTGGGACAACCCGCAAACAGACTGGACCAGGCTTGGTCGAGCGCGGGCACAGTCAGGCGTGGTTCGATGCCTGCAAAGCGCGCGAAATCGACAAGCCGGTCCAGCAGCTCACGGGGGGTGCTCGCCAACAGTGCACGCCCGGTCGAAGCGTGCAGATAGCTGAGCAGATGCTCGACCACGGCGTCGTCGCAGCCGACGCCGCTCAGACGGCACTGGCGCCGGAACAAGGCCCGGTAGTGGGTGTCGGACAGCGCGCCCACATGCACCTTGTAGGCGATGCGGCGCATGGATGAGTCGTCCAGCAGCAGCTGCGGTGGGAGGTTGGTAGCAAAGACCAGGGTCACGTCAAAGGGCACGCCCAGTTTGCAGCCGCCGTGCAGGGTCAGATGGTCGGTGTGGGTATCGAGCGGCGCGCTGAAGCGGTTGAGCAGCTCGGCACTGGGCATGCGCTGGCGGCCCAGATCGTCGATGACGAGCATGCCATTGTTGGCCATCAGGTGCGGTGGCGCGTAATACACGCCGCCGGCGCCGTCGTAGCGCAGGTCGAGCATCTCGGACGAGAGTTCGGCGCCGACCTGGATCAGCGGACGCTCGCACAGGACCCAGCGGGTGTCGCTGGAACGGCGGTCCTCGGACTGGCGAATCTGCGTGGCCGGCGCCAGATGCAGCAGCGGATCGTAGACCAGCACGATATCATTACCGGCAAGGAAGGCGCACGGCACTGCAACGATGCCTTGCTGCAGCTTGCCGAGCCGGCGCGCAATCATGCTCTTGCCGCTGCCTGAGGGGCCATGCAACAGCATCGAGCGGCTGGACTGCATGGCGGCGCCAATCTGATCGCGCACGGCAGGATCGAGGCTGTCTTCGCCGAAGGCAGCGGCCACGCTAGTAGCACTCACACGGTCCAGGCTGGCATGGCGCGAGGACTGGCGCGCGATCACGTCGCAGTAGGCTTGCAGAGTGACGGGTGCCGGGCCCATGTAGCGGCAGCGGGCCAGAAAATCGGCAGCGCGCAGACGGCCGTTGTGCGTCAGTTGATAGCTGACGTCGAGATCGGAGTCGCCGCGGGCAGCTACTTCGACCAGCTGCTCGGCCAGCATGAAGCCGAGGGCTTCACGCAGAACATTAATTGAGAGACGCAACTTTCCGGTCAAAACAGGCAAGTGCATTTTGCCGCACACATACATCACCTTCGCGATCAGCTCGACAATCAGCGCCAGTTCGAGCCCCGTTTCGCGCACCGTTTTTGGCTGCGACGGCATCCTGATCATGTCATCGCCCATGCTGCTTTCTGCGGGTGATTGCGCTTCGGTCATATGTCGCTCCCGATCACTGTTTCTGAATGTCACGAATTGATTTTAGCCACGCGTTTTTTTCGGCCTTTGACTCAAAGCAAGCAATGCCGAGCCGCAAACTCATGTGTGGCGCAGGACCATCACTGTCAGTGTTCCGGCGCTGATGGCAAGCGCATACGGCATGCCGCCGACGCTGGCCGGCGCGGCTTCCGGCGCCAGGCGCACGCCGCCAAAACGCAGCACGATCGGCAGCAGCAAGGCACGCACATTGGCAAATGCGGCGCGCCAGCGCCCTTTGGCCAGCACGATCGCCAGCGCCATCAGTCCGCCGAAACAGTAGGTGGCCAGACTGCTCTGGAACACCAGCCAGGGGCCCAGGAAGGCGCCGACAGTGGCCATCAGCTTGACGTCGCCCGCAGCCATGCCGCCGAGCAGGTACAGGGGCAGAAACATGACCAGGCCCAGCGCAAAGCCGGGCAGATACACAGTCAGAATCGAAGCAGGCCGGCCGGAGCCGAGGTGCAGTGCCAGCGCCACAAGCAGGCCGATTGCCAGCAGACGGTTGGGGATGCGGCGCTGGCGCAGATCGAACAGGCTGGCGCCGAGGAGGAGGAGCACCAGCGCCAGGTCAGGCAGAGAAAGGAGGAACATGGCGGGCCTTTTCGGTGGCGGGGGCAAAAAAAAAGCCTCCCGGGCGGGCCCACCCGGGAGGCTCACCCTAGTTATGCCAGGGCGTCGGCGATTTTTTGGAACGCACCGTCGACACTTTGACCCAGGGTGCCGACAACGGTGACGATCACAGCCGCAATCAGAGCGGCGATCATGCCGTACTCCAATGCAGTCACGCCATCTTCATCAGCCATGAAGGACCGTACAGACGATACAAATGTGCTCATGACAAACTCCTTTAGTGTGGATAAGAGACAAACCCTGACGCAGGCTGGAACAATCCAGGCATGCAACCGGTCCACTGGGAAACTTGCATCCGCCACCCATGTGCTGCGCCATTGAAACCACTATAGGGGCGCCAAAACGGGGAGCCCTTGAGCGACCACAACCTTTCTCCAGAGCACTACTTAGGGCTTGATCTAATCGGAAGAACGAAAAAATTTCCTGCCTTTTGTCCGCAATGGGGCGGTCAAGGTAGAATCAGGGGAATGAACGTGAGACTTGTTCGCACTTTTGTTGCCGATTATGCAAAAAACATTTATCCTGCACAGCGGTTCTTTGGGCTGAAACCGTCATGACTGCCATCTACGCGACGACATGGGGTAGAGTAGCCCGTGACGGCAACCCAACAGGCGCGGTGCCCCTGGACGGCACATTGGTCGGTAGATTACATTTCTGAGAACGACATGGATTCCCTTCTTAAACACATGGTGGACATGACTGGCCACCGCGATCACACGATGCTCGACATCTCGGTGATCTCGGCGGTCCAGGAATTGGCAGGCGCGTCGCAGACGCGCGTGCTGACCATTGTCAGTGTGCGAGGAAAGAAGTTTGTCCGTTCGCGGGCCATTATCTGCGCCGGCGAACCTGCCCGCATGGAAGACCACCCGGACGCCAACTCGGTGGGCGACCCGATCGAGTCCCTTCCGGAACTGAACAATTGCATCATCGAGCAAAGCGCCAGCGCCAGTGCGGTGTCGGAGGACGGCCGTTCTACCCTGTGGTTGCCGATCTGGATCGGTGACAAGGCGGACACCTGCCTGGAAATTGTGCACAACACGCCCTACCACCCGGACACCATCCAGGTTATCGGCGGCATCGTCAGCGTCTACCGCAACTTCCAGAACTTGCTGGACTACAGCGAGCGCGACTCGTTAACTGGCTTACTCAACCGCAAGACCTTCGACGATCAGCTGAGCAAGATGCTGCAAGCGACCACTGTCGAGCCCGAGGCACCGCAGCCCGGCCAGCCGGAGCGGCGCCAGCCAGCCGATGAAAACAAGCAATGGCTGGCGGTGGTCGATGTCGACCATTTCAAGGCCGTCAACGACAAGTTCGGTCATTTGTACGGCGACGAGGTGCTGATTCTGATCGCCAATCTGATGACCTCGTCGTTCCGCTCGCAGGACCGCGTGTTCCGCTTTGGCGGCGAAGAATTCGTCGTGCTGCTGCGCTCGACCACGCTCGAACACGCGCAAAAGATCATCGACCGTTTCCGCACCAATGTGGAAGCGCATGTGTTCCCGCAAGTGGGCACGGTGACGGTAAGTGTGGGATTTGTGTCGATCAGCCCGTACGAGTCGCCCGTCAACATCCTCGGTCGCGCGGACCAGGCCTTGTATTACGCCAAGAGTCATGGCCGCAACCAGGCTTGCCACTACGATCAGCTGGTGTCCGGCGGCTTGCTGGAAGCGGCGGCATCGAACGATACGGCCGAGTTTTTCTAGTCGATCACAAGGAACTTCATGGCGTCGACATTCCATTTCTGGGGTGATTCCGGCCGCAAAATCTTGTCGCCGCCACCGAAGCCGAGCGCCTTCGACAGATCCAGGGTCTGTGGCTTGATATAGGTATTGCGCTTGGTGTCGAAGAACACATTCACCTTCGGCGCGAGCAAGTTCGTCTCATGCGGTTCGATCACGATGCCCAGCCGGCCTGATTCCAGAATCACCATCGTGCCTACGGGATAAATGCCCACGCAACGCATGAACTCCTGGGCAAACACGGGATTGAAGTGGAATTTGCTCCACTCGTAGATCTTGCGCAGCGCTTCTGCGGCCGACACACCCTTGTGATAGCAGCGGTCCGCGGTAATGGCATCATAAACGTCGACGATGGCCGACATTTGCGCCAGTTCGCTGATAGCGCCCTCGCCCTGCTTGTCCGGGTAACCACTCGCATCGCGGCGCTCGTGGTGATGCAGGGTAATGTCGAGGGGAATCGGGCCAACATCGGGCGACTTGAGCAGAATGTCGTAGCCATCCCGGGGATGCTTCTTGACGATGTCGAATTCTTCTTCAGTCAGGCGGCCGGGTTTGTTCAGTATGTGGTCCGGGATCAGGGCTTTGCCGGTATCGTGCAGCAAGCCACCCAGGCCGGCCTGATACGTCGTTTCCGCGTCCATCTTGCGCGACCCGCAAAACGCAACCAGCAACGTGCAGACGCTGACCGAATGCAAAAACGTGTAGTCGTCTTTGTTCTTGATACGTAACATGCCGATCAGAGCACCCGGATTGCGCAGAATCGATTCGGTAATGCTCTGCACGACCGGCGACACCTGATCGATCTCGATTGCCTTGCCCAGCCGCGCGTCGCGCATCACGGTGCGCACCATGCCCGAGGCCTGATGGCGGATCTGGGCAGCGCGCCGCAGTTCCTCGCCCAGCGACACGCGCGTCACGATCACCGGTTTGACCGCGATCTGGACGAGTTCCGATTCCAGTGCGGCATTCGATTCTTCGAGCGTCGGTGCATCCTGCACATCGAGGCCGCGCGCACTGTCGATCACCACGTCATGGATACCGGCGTCGATGATCTTGCGGATTTCATCTTCCTTGCTGATCAAGAAACGATTGCGCACGAAGGGATGCGTCATCCAGTCACAGCTCAGATCGTGGATGTACATTCCTACCAACAGCTGTGATGAATCGACTTTTTTCAGCATGGCATGCCTGGCTGTGCTCTAATCACTGAACCCTGACGTATATATTTCTTTTAAGAATCAACTATTTCCATTCTACATGAAGGTTGGCGATTCATCCTGCCAACAACATTATCACGATCTCCCCATGGAATTACGCCAGCTCCGCTATTTTGTTGCCATTGTCGACCACGGCTCCCTGTCCAAGGCGGCGCTGGTATTGCACGTGGCCCAGCCCGCGCTGACCCAGCAATTGCGCCAGCTGGAAGAGGAATTGGGCGCCCAATTGCTGCACCGCTCCGCCCAAGGCGTACTTAGCACCGACGCCGGCAAGGTTTTTTATGAACATGCACAGGCAATCCTCAAGCAGGTCAGCGACGCCCGCTCCGCCGTGACCCAGTCTGCCACCCGGCCCTCGGGCAGCGTCACGCTGGGCCTGCCGCACAGTATTTCGGGCGCACTGGCCCTGCCCCTGCTGATGGCCGCGCGCGCCAACTACCCTGAAATCACCCTGCAACTGACCGAGGAACTGTCGGGCAACCTGCTTGACCAGCTCAAATCGGGACGGATCAATCTTGCCGTCCTGTTCGATGACGGCCAGCTGACGCCGTTTGCCAGCACGCCCGTGGTGGAAGAAGCGCTGATGTTCATCTGCCGCGCCGGATCGGCTGCGGCCCCCGAAAACGGCACAGTGACGCTGGCCGAGGCGCTGGCCGCTACGCTGATTTTGCCGGCCCAGCAGCAGGGTGTGCGCCCGCGCATCGAAAGCGTGGCCCGCGGCGCCGGCCTGAGCCTGTCTCACGTTATCGAAATCAATTCGATCGCCATCCTCAAGTCAGCCTTGCTGGCCGACATGGGCGCGACCATCCTGCCGCTGGCCCCGTTGTTGGCCGAGGTCGGCAATGGTTCCCTGCAGGCGTGGCCCATCAGCCATCCGCCGATGTCGCGCAGCGTCACCCTGTGCGCATCGAAGAACATTCCTCTTACCAATGCGGCAGCGGCCGTCAGCCGCCTGGTGCATCAGGTCACGCGCGAGCTGTGCAACAGCGGGACCTGGATCGGCGCAAGATTGCCCGATTAATAGGCGAGTCTGGCAGGCCATCGTTTTTTCTTATACCCCTATCCCGAAACGCTATTTCCCCTGATGGCAGCAAGGACATACACTCCACGCCTCAGGTAAAACCGCACGGTTCTGCCTGTAAAATAGTCGTACCCACGACGCCCTGCCCTGCCATCCCGGCGCCTACCCGGCGCCCTCATGACGGGGGAATTCCCGAATACCCTTTGGAGCCTCACCATGCCCGATACCACGGCGACCCCACCTGTCAGCGCACAGGATGTCTCGAACCGCCTGACCACCGTCAGCCTCGACGATAAATACACTGCGACGACAGGCAATATTTTCCTCTCCGGTATCCAGGCGCTGGTGCGCCTCCCGATGATGCAGCGCGAGCGCGACCTCGCCGCCGGGCTCAATACCGCAGGCTTCATTTCCGGCTACCGCGGCTCGCCCCTGGGCGGCCTGGACGAAAACCTGTGGAAAGCCAAAAAGCACCTCGAAGCCCACCACGTGCAGTTCGTTCCGGGCGTGAACGAAGACCTGGCCGCGACTGCCGTATGGGGTTCGCAGACCGTGGACCTGATCGGCCCGGCCAAGTACGACGGCGTGTTCGCCATGTGGTACGGCAAAGGCCCGGGCGTGGACCGCTGCGGCGACGTTTTCAAGCACATGAACCACGCTGGCACGGCTAAGCATGGCGGCGTGCTGCTGATCGCGGGCGATGATCACGGCGCGTATTCGTCCACCCTGCCGCACCAGTCCGACCACATTTTCTCGGCCTGCATGGTGCCGCTGCTGTATCCATGCAATGTGCAGGAATACCTGGATTTGGGCGTGCATGGCTGGGCCATGTCGCGCTTTTCCGGTTGCACGGTGGCCTTCAAGGCGCTGGCCGACACGGTCGAATCGAGCGCCTCGGTCGACGCCAACCCGCACCGCGTGGAAGTGAAGATCCCAAAGGACTTCGTCATGCCCGAAGGCGGCCTGAATGCCCGCCTGTCGTCCGACCCGCTCGGCCTGCAGGCGCGCAAGCAGGAAGCGCTGATGCAGGACTATAAGATCTACGCCGCGCTGGCTTATGCGCGCGAGAACAAGCTCAATCACACCACCATCGACAGCGCCAACGCCAAGCTGGGCATCATCGCGTCCGGCAAATCGTATCTGGACGTGCTCGAGGCGCTGGAAGAACTGGGCATCGATGAAAAGATGGCAGCCGACGTCGGCCTGCGCCTGTTCAAGGTCGCCATGCCATGGCCGCTGGAGCCGGACAGCGTGCGCGAATTTGCGCAAGGCCTGGACGAAATCCTGGTGGTGGAAGAAAAACGCCAGATCGTCGAATACCAGCTCAAGGAGCAGCTGTACAACTGGCGCGACGATGTGCGCCCACGCGTGATCGGCAAGTTCGACGAAAAAGGCGAATGGGTGGCGCCGCGCGGCGAATGGCTGCTCACCTCCAAGGCCGACTTCTCGGTCTCGCAAGTGGCGCGCGTGATTGCTTCGCGCGTGTCGCGCCTGATCACCGATGAAAAAACCTGCGACCTGATCAAGGCGCGCTTGAGCTTCCTGGACGCGAAAGACGCGGTCCTCAAAAAGGCCATCAACACGCCGTTCCGTCCGGCCTTCTACTGCTCCGGCTGCCCACACAATACCTCGACCAAGGTCCCGGAAGGCAGCTTTGCGCTAGCCGGTATCGGCTGCCACGTGATGGCCACCGCCATCTACCCGGAAATGAACAAGCTGACCACCCACATGGGTGGCGAGGGCGCGCCGTGGATCGGCCAGCAAGCCTTCTCCAAAGTGCCGCACGTATTCCAGAACCTGGGCGACGGTACTTACTTCCACTCCGGTTACCTGGCCATTCGCGCCACCGTGGCGGCCAAGGTCAACATGACCTACAAGATCCTCTACAACGATGCAGTGGCAATGACGGGCGGCCAGCCGGTTGACGGCCAGACCTCGGTGCCAATGATCGCCCAGCAGATGGCCGCCGAAGGCGTCAAGCGCATCGCACTGGTGACCGAAGACCTGTCGCGCTACACCGACCGCAGCGCGCTGCCGACCATCGTCAGCCTGCACGACCGCAAGGAGATGGATGCGGTTCAGCGCGAGCTGCGCGAAGTCGAAGGCGTCTCGGTCATCATTTACGACCAGACCTGCGCGGCTGAAAAACGCCGCCGCCGCAAAAAAGGCGAATTCCCCGACCCGAACAAGCGCATGGTCATCAACGACGCCGTCTGCGAAGGCTGCGGCGACTGCGGCATCCAGTCGAACTGCGTCTCGATCCTGCCAAAGGAAACCGAATTTGGCCGCAAGCGCACGATCGACCAGTCGTCGTGCAACAAGGACTACTCGTGCGTGAAGGGCTTCTGCCCGTCGTTCGTCACCGTAGAAGGCGGCGCGCTGAAAAAGTCGAAGACCGGCGTCACCAAGAACAACGCGGACGACGGCTTTGGCCCGCTGCCTGAACCGGTGCTGCCAAACATCGACCAGCCTTACAACATTCTGATCAACGGCATCGGCGGCACTGGCGTCATTACCGTCGGCGCGCTGATGGGCATGGCCGCCCACCTCGAAGGCAAGGGTGCGTCGGTGCTGGACATGACCGGCATGTCGCAGAAAAACGGCTCGGTCACCTCGCACGTGAAAGTGGCGCGTTCGCCGGCCCACCTGCGCGCGCAGCGCATCGCCACTGGCGAAGCCGATCTGATTCTCGGCTGCGACATGCTCACCGCTGGCGCCCAGGATGCGATTTCCAAGATGCGTCCGGGCCGCACGCTGGCCGTGATCAATCTGCATGAGCAGCCACCTGGCACTTTTGCGCAAAACGCCGACTGGCAGTATCCGGTGGAAGACGTGCGCGCGCTGATCGTGGAATCGGTGGGCGGACCGGAAGCGGCGGACTTCATCAACGCCACCAAGCTGGCCACCGCGCTGATGGGCGACTCGATCGCCGCCAATCTGTTCATGCTCGGTTATGCATGGCAGCGCGGCCGCATCCCCTTGGGCGAAGCGGCGCTGCTGCGCGCCATCGAATTGAACGGCGTCGGTATCGAGTCGAACAAGAAGAGCTTCCTGTGGGGCCGCCGCGCCGCTGTCGACTTCAAGCGCGTGGAAAAAGTCGCCACGCCGACCCAGGCCATCGTGGTACAGATGCCGCAGTCGCTGGAAAACGTGATCAAGAAGCGCGTTGAAGAACTGACCGCCTACCAGGACGCGGCCTATGCGGCGCGTTACGAAGAGCTGGTGGCCAAGGTGCGCAAGGCAGAAACGGCCCAGGGCTTGGGCAACAAGCTCTCGACCGCTGTGGCCAAGTACTACTTCAAGCTGATGGCGTACAAGGATGAATACGAAGTTGCGCGCCTGTACACCGACGGTAAGTTTGTCGAGCAGCTGCAGTCCCAGTTTGAAGGCAAGTTCTCGGTCAAGTTCAACCTGGCGCCGCCGCTGCTGGCCAAAAAGGATGCCAAGGGCCACCTGGTCAAGGCGGAATTCGGTTCGTGGATGTGGAGCGCGTTCAAGCTGCTGGCCAAGTTCAAGGGCCTGCGCGGTGGCGCACTGGATATTTTTGGCTACACTGAAGAGCGCAAGATGGAGCGCGCGCTGATTGTCGAGTATCGCGAGATGGTGGAGGCCTTGATCGGCAAACTGTCGGCGGATAACCATGCGACGGCAGTGGAACTGGCCAATTTGCCGGAGCAGATTCGCGGGTTCGGGCACGTCAAGGAGAAGAATGTGGCGTTTTTCCGCACAGAGAAAGCACGTCTGCTCGGCGGCGCGCCAAAACAGCACGCGGCCTAGGGGTCAGACCCCGGTTGTTCCGTTAGGGGTCTGACCCCGGTTTGCAGCGGCCAACACAACCGGGGTCAGACCTGCCCTCTGCTTGACGTTAACGTAAACGTCATATACCGTACCAGTACGAATTCGCAAGGAACATCATGAACGACCTGACTCCCGCCGCCAAACTGAACGTCCCCGATCAACCGAAGCTGGCCAACAAGGTCCGCTTCGTCACCGCGGCCTCGCTGTTCGACGGCCACGATGCCTCGATCAACATCATGCGCCGCATTCTGCAGTCGAACGGCGTTGAAGTGGTCCACCTCGGCCACAACCGCTCGGTCGACGAAGTCGTCACCGCCGCGCTGGCCGAAGACGTGCAAGGCATCGCCATCTCCAGCTACCAGGGCGGCCATGTCGAATACTTCAAGTACATGATCGACCTGCTGGGGCAGCGCGGCGGCGCCCACATCAAGGTGTTTGGCGGCGGCGGCGGCGTGATCGTTCCCGACGAAATCGCCGACCTGCATGCGTATGGCGTCACGCGCATCTTCAGCCCGGAAGACGGCCAGCGTATGGGCCTGGTCGGCATGATCCAGTCGATGATCCAGGCTTGCGACATTGACCTGTCGACCTATTCCCCCACCACGCTGGCGCCGCTGCAAAGCGGCGACGTGGCTGCGCGCCACCGCCCGCTGGCCCAGCTGATTACCGCACTGGAAAATGATAAGGCCAGCCCGGAACTGCGCAAGGCCATCTTTGACGCGGCCGAAGGCTTGTCGGTGCCCACGCTGGGCATCACCGGCACCGGCGGCGCAGGTAAATCCTCGCTGACCGATGAGCTGATCCGCCGCATTCGCCTGGACCAGGGCGACACGCTCAACATCGCCATCATTTCGATTGACCCGTCGCGGCGCAAATCCGGCGGCGCGCTGCTGGGCGACCGCATCCGCATGAATGCGATCAATCCATGGAATGGCGAAGCGCGCGTGTTCATGCGCTCGCTGGCGACCCGCGAAGCCGGCTCGGAAATCTCGCAGGCGCTGCCTGACGTGATTGCCGCCTGCAAGGTGGCAGGTTTTGATCTGGTGATTGTCGAAACCTCGGGCATCGGCCAGGGCGACGCGGCCATCGTGCCGCACGTGGACGTGTCGATGTACGTGATGACGCCGGAATTTGGCGCCGCGTCGCAGCTGGAAAAAATCGACATGCTCGATTTTGCCGACTTCATCGCAATCAACAAATTCGACCGCAAGGGCTCGCAGGACGCGCTGCGCGACGTCGCCAAGCAGTACCAGCGCAACCGCGAAATGTGGAGCAAGCGCCCGGAAGAAATGCCGGTCTTTGGCACCCAGGCGTCGCGCTTCAATGACGATGGCGTCACTGCCCTGTACCAGGGCCTGCTGCCGAAACTGGCCGAATTTGGCCTCAAGACCAAGCCAGGCAAGCTGCCGTCATCGGATATCCGCTTCTCGAGCGGGAAGAACGTGATCGTGCCGCCAGCACGTGCGCGCTACCTCGCCGAAATTGCCGACACCGTCCGCGGCTATCACAAGACCACCGCCAGGCAAGTCAAGCTGGCGCGCGAACGCCAGCAGCTGGCGGAAGCGAAGCGCATGCTGGCCGCCGCCAACAAGTCGGCCGACTTTGATGACTTGATCACCGAACGCGATCACGCGCTTGACGCCAATTCCAAGAAGCTGCTGGCGATGTGGCCGGACATGCAGGCCGCCTACGCGGGCGACGATTACGTCGTCAAGATCCGCGACAAGGAAATCTGCACGCGCCTGATTCAGCACACCCTGTCGGGCACCAAGATCCGCAAGGTCGCGCTGCCAAAGTACGAAGACCATGGCGAAGTGCTGCGCTTCCTGATGCTGGAAAACGTGCCGGGCTCGTTCCCGTTCACCGCTGGCGTGTTTGCCTTCAAGCGCGAAGGCGAAGACCCGACCCGCATGTTTGCCGGCGAAGGCGACTCGTTCCGCACCAATCGCCGCTTCAAGCTGGTATCCGAAGGCATGGACGCCAAGCGCCTGTCGACCGCGTTCGACTCGGTCACGCTGTATGGCGCCGATCCGGCGCTGCGTCCTGACATTTACGGCAAGGTGGGAAACTCGGGCGTCTCGATTGCCACGCTGGACGACATGAAGGTGCTGTACGACGGCTTTAACCTGTGCAGCCCGTCCACTTCGGTCTCGATGACAATTAACGGCCCTGCCCCGACCATCCTGGCGATGTTCATGAACACCGCCATCGACCAGCAGATCGTGCGCTTTGAAGAAGAAAACAAGCGCCAGCCAACCGCGGACGAAACCGCGAAGATCCGCGCCTGGGTGCTGCAGAACGTGCGCGGCACGGTGCAGGCCGACATCCTGAAGGAAGACCAGGGCCAGAACACCTGCATCTTCTCGACCGAATTCTCGCTCAAGGTCATGGGCGACATTCAGGAATACTTCGTGCACCACCAGGTGCGCAACTTCTATTCGGTGTCGATCTCGGGTTATCACATTGCCGAAGCGGGCGCCAATCCGATTTCGCAGCTGGCGTTCACGCTGTCAAATGGCTTTACCTTTGTGGAAGCATATCTGGCGCGCGGCATGCACATCGACGACTTCGCACCGAACCTGTCGTTCTTCTTCAGTAACGGCATGGATCCGGAGTACACGGTGCTGGGCCGCGTGGCGCGCCGCCTGTGGGCCGTGTCGATGCGCGACAAGTACGGCGCCAATGACCGCAGCCAGAAGCTCAAGTACCACATCCAGACCTCGGGCCGTTCGCTGCACGCGCAGGAAATCGACTTCAACGATATCCGCACCACGCTGCAGGCGCTGATCGCGATCTACGACAACTGCAACAGCCTGCACACCAATGCCTACGACGAGGCGATCACCACGCCGACCGACGAATCAGTACGCCGTGCACTGGCGATTCAGCTGATCATCAACCGCGAGTGGGGCCTGGCCAAGAACGAGAATCCGAACCAGGGCTCGTTCATCATCGACGAACTGACCGACCTGGTCGAAGAAGCGGTGCTGCAGGAGTTCGAGCGCATTGCCGAACGTGGCGGCGTGCTCGGTGCAATGGAAACCGGCTACCAGCGCGGCAAGATCCAGGAAGAGTCGATGCTGTACGAGCACCAGAAGCACGATGGCACGCTGCCGATCATCGGCGTGAACACCTTCCGCAATCCGAAGGCCAATGACACGCCGCAGAAGATCGAACTGGCGCGTTCAACGGATGACGAGAAGCAGTCGCAGCTCACGCGCCTGGATGATTTCCACAAGCGCCATGCGGCGGAAGCGCCACAAGCGCTGGCGGCATTGCAGCAAGCGGCGATCGACAACGCCAATGTATTTGAAAAGCTGATGGATGCGGTGCGCGTTTGTTCGCTTGGTCAGATCACGACGGCGCTGTTTGAAGTCGGTGGCCAGTACCGCAGGAATATGTAAAGCACCACCGTCGCCCTCGCGCAGGCGAGGGCGATGTAACTATGACTCGTCGTTCGCAATCAACTCCGGCGACGAACGCAGCCACTCCGCCAGCTGATCGTCCTCAATCTCGTACACGCCCCTTCCGGCTTGATAAATAATCTGCTCGGTCACCAAACGCTCCACTGCAATCTGCACCTGGCGCGTGGTCAAGGGCTCGCCTTCAATCCCGACCGCCAGCGCCAGCTGCCGCCGCGTCTCCTCGGTGTACAGCGGCAAGCGTCCGATCACGGCGCGCATCACTTCGCGGTCCAGCGGCCGCATCTCCAT
>DASWMN010000115.1:0-20525 GCA_036399735.1 Telluria sp.
GCCGCTGCCCAACTACGGCATGTTCGTCATTGCTACCGAAGGCGCGCAACTGACCCTGCTGGAACGCGGCGAAACGGGCGAACTGTGCCTGACCGGGCCGGGCCTGTCCGCAGGCTACCTGGGACGCCCCGACCTGACGGCCGAGAAGTTCCTCGCCAATCCCTGGTCCAGCGGCGAACATGACAAGCGCCTGTACCGCACCGGGGACCTGGCCCGCATCGACGAGCAAGGCACGGTCCAGTGCCTTGGCCGCACCGACGACCAGGTCAAGATCCGCGGCTTCCGCGTCGAGCTGGGCGAGATCGAAACGGTGCTGGCGCAGCAGCCGGGCGTGGGCACGGTCGCGGTCCTGCTGCGCAAGGATGACGGCATCGACCAGCTGGTGGCCTATCTGGTGCCGTCTGGCGGCACGGATACGCTCGATGCGGCGACCTTGCGGCAGGCGCTGAACGCCCACCTGCCGCCCTACATGGTACCGGGCCGCTACGAGCAGTTGGCCCTGATGCCGCGCCTGACCTCGGGCAAGATCGACCGCAAGGCGCTACGCGCCATGCCGCTGCAGGCGGCGCCGGTCGGCACGGGCCAATCCGATTTGCCGGAAACGGCAGCCGAGACAGCGCTGTTTGCTGCCCTGGCCGTGCTGTTCCCCGGCCAGCCGATCAAGCGCGACGCCGATTTCTTTACCGATCTCGGGGGCCACTCGTTCTTCGCGGCCAGGCTGGCCACGGCGCTGCGCGCCGACAGCGCCTTCGCCCACGTCACCGTGCGCGACATCTATCAGCACCGCCAGCTGGGCAAAATCGCGGCGGCCATCGGCAACGCGCCGGTCACGGCGGCCGAGCAGGAGTGGGCACCGCCATCGTCCTTGCGCCGCTGGACCTGCGCACTGGCACAGGCCTGCGCGGTGCCGCCCCTGGTCACGCTGCGCATGACGCAATGGCTGGCGCCCTTCTTTACCTATCACTTCTTTACGGGCGAGCCGGGTGATTCGGTGGCGCGCGCCATCGCCGCCTCCATCGGGGTTTTCCTGCTGGCCACCGTACTCGAATTCGTGGTCGCGATCGCGGGCAAGTGGCTGATCGGCGGGCGCCTGCGGCCCGGTTCCTATCCGCTGTGGGGGCTGACCTACTACCGCTGGTGGCTGGTCGACCGCCTGCTCGAAGGCGCGCCGGTATATCTGCTGAGCGGCTGCTCGCTGTATGTGTGGTGGCTGCGGGCACTGGGCGCACAGGTCGGCGACGACGTGATCATCGGCTCCATGACGCTGCGCGCTCCCGACCTGCTTGCCCTGGGCGACAAGGTCAGCATCGGCAATGCGGTCAATTTTGAAAACGCCAGGGTCGAACGCGGGCGCCTGGTGCTCGGTCAGATCAGCCTGGGGGATGATGTCTGCGTCGCCTCGTTCTCTGTCCTGGAGGGCAATACCTCGGTGGGTGTCGCCAGCCACATCGAAGGCCAGTCCGCCATCGCGGACGGCACCACTGTGCCGCCTGGACGGGTGTGGGGCGGTTCGCCTGCGCGCGACATGGGGGCCTTCACCGCCACGCTGCCGCCACGGCCGCTCGCATCGCCCCTGCGGCTGGTCGGCGAGACGCTGTTTTTCGTGTTCGGCATCGTGCTGGTCTCGACCCTGTTCTTCATGCCGGTGTTCCCGAGCTTTGTGCTGATCGATACGCTCGATGAAGCAGGTGTGCTGCCGTGGCTGCAGGGCGCCGACGTGCAGGTCCAGCTGCTGCGCTATTTTGTGCTGGCCTTCCCCGCCAGCGCTGTCCTGATTCTGCTGACCGCACTGGTATCGGCCGGCATTCGCTGGGGTGGCCTGCCGCGCCTGAAACCGGGCCGCTCTGCAGTCCACAGCAATATCTACTGCGCCAAATGGCTCGTCAGCCACATCCAGGAATCGAGCATGAACGTCCTGCACGGGATTTACGCGACCGTGTTTGCACCCTACTGGTACCGGCTGCTGGGCGCCAAGGTGGGCCGTGACGCGGAGATCTCGACCGCGCTCGGTGTCGTGCCCGACATGCTGACCCTGGGCGACGAAACCTTCATCGCCGACGCCGTCATGCTGGGCGACGAGGAGATCGATGGGGGCTGGATGACGATGCAGGAAACCGTGGTATCGCACCGCAGCTTCGTCGGCAACGGCAGTTACGTCCCCGATGGCACCATCCTGCCCGAACGGGTACTGGTCGGTGTCCACACGCACGCGCCGCCCAACGCACGCATGGCCAGCGGCGACACCTGGCTTGGTTCGCCGCCGCTGCATTTGCCGGCGCGCGAGGAAGCCAGCGGCTATCCCGACCACCTGACTTACCGCCCTTCGCCCTTGCGCCGTCTGGGCCGCACCCTGGTCGAAACCTTCCGCATCGTCGCGCCGCACGCGCTGGTAATCGCGGTGGGCTACACCATCGTGCTCGATGTGATGCCAGCGGCTGGGGCCGGGCGCTGGGCCGAAGTCGTGTTCGACCTTGCCCTGGCCGGCCTGCTGTACGGGATCGGCAATTTCCTGTTCGTGCTGGTCATCAAATGGCTGCTGCTGGGACGCTACCGCAAACGCGCCGAGCCGATGTGGACCCCGTTTGTGTGGCTGTCGGAAGGCGTGACCAATCTGTACGAAGGCATCGCCGTGCCCAACTTCATGCGCTATCTGCGCGGCACGCCATGGCTGCCGCTGGCCTTCCGCATGCTGGGTGCAAAAATGGGGCGCGGCGTGTATCTCGACACCACCGATATCACGGAATTCGACTGTGTCAGCATCGGCGATTACAGCGAACTCAATGCGCTGGCTTGTCCCCAGACCCACCTGTTCGAGGACCGGATCATGAAGATCGACCAGGTCGACATTGGCAGCAAGGTCTACATCGGCCCGCGCGGCTGCGTCCTGTACAGCGCCAAAGTCGGCGACAACGCCCGCCTGGGGCCACTCACCCTGGTGATGAAGGGGGAGCACATCCCCGCCCGTTCCTCATGGGCCGGCTGCCCAGCCGCGCCGGCGGGCGTATGAGCGACCCGGTGAACCTGGTCAGCGTCGCGCATGCGCCGGGAACCAGCCGCGCAGCCGCACGGCTGGCGATCCGCATGGCGCTATGCCGGTCCATCGCCGAGGTACTGGGCGTCAAGGACGTGCACGTGGCGAGCCTGCCGGGTACCGCGCCGCGCCTGCTGGTTGGCGGCGCGGCTTCCACCATCGGCATCGCCATCAGCCACACCGACGCCTTCGCCTTCGCTGCCTGGCACCCGCACACGTCGATCGGGCTTGACGTGATGCAGGTGGTGGAGGTTCCGGAATGGCGCGTACTGGCACGCGACTACCTTGGCCCGCAAGCGCTGGAGCGGCTTGAAGCAGTGCCCGCCCACGCCCTGAATCAAGCTTTTGCACGGGAATGGACAGCGCGCGAAGCCAGTCTCAAAGCCCTGGGGCTGGGGATAGCGGAATGGACAGCGCTGCCAATTGCGTGCATGCTGCGGGAACTGGCGCCGCAGCCAGGCCATGTCGGTGCCATTGCATTCCCGGCGCGCCAGGTGCAGCACACATCGAACACACGGTGAGACGATGACAGTATTTTCGAAATGGTTATTGAGCTGGATTGGCATGTTCTTGTCGAGCGGGCTGATCTTCGCCCTGCTCTCGCACATCGCGCCATTGTGCCTGGTGCTGATAGTGGCCAACTGGCTGGTCTGGACATATGTATTGCGTTCAATCGTTTGCGAGCAGTGCGACCAGCCGGTCGCTCAGACAGCAGGCCAGTTCTACCGCAAACCGCGCTTGATCCAGGTGGCCGCCGGTCTTTTCAAGCGCAGCTGCGACGTTTGCGGCGCTGATTTCACACGCAAAAAAGGCCCCAGCCGCCGCAGATGAACGTCACACTACAAGCAATCACCATCGACAATTTCGAAGCCGTCATGGACCTGGAACTGCCGCCGGAACAAGCGTGCCACCTCGACAGCAACGCCTATTCGATCGCCCAGGCCCACTACTATCCCGACTGGAAACCGCGTGCCATCTACTGCGACGGCGTCCCCGCCGGCTTTGCCCTGTATGACATCAGCGGCGACGGCGAAGCGGGACACTACGCCATCTATCGCCTGATGGTGGCGCATGATTTGCAAAACAAGGGAATTGGCAGGCTGGCGATGCTGCTGCTGCTCGACGAACTACGCGCCCAGCCCGACATGCGGCGCATTACCATCTGCTACAAGACAGACAACCCCACAGCGCGCCGGTTTTACGCGTCGCTGGGGTTTGCCGAGATTGGACTGAGTGAAGATGGCGAGATGGTTGCGCAATTGCTTGCGTAAGCACCTCGCTGTGGCCTGAATCAGCCGACGAACTTGCGCGCATTGCGGAACATGCGCATCCAGGGCGAATCCTCGCCCCACGATTCCGGGTGCCAGGACTGCTGCACCGAGCGGAACACGCGTTCGGCGTGCGGCATGATGACGCTGAAGCGGCCATCTGCCGTGGTCACACCGGTCAGACCGGCGGGCGAGCCGTTCGGATTGAACGGATAGGCTTCGGTGGCGGCGCCACGGTTGTCGACAAAGCGCATGGCCTTGACCACCGCATCGATATCGCCCGTCTGCGAGAAATCGGCAAAGCCTTCGCCGTGGGCGACGGCAATTGCTGTCTGGGTGCCGGCCATCCCCTGGAAGAAGATCGACGGCGAGTCGAGCACTTCAACCATGGCAAAACGCGCCTCGAACTGCTCGGACTTGTTGCGCGTGAACTTGGGCCAGGCTTGCGCGCCAGGGATGATCGACTTCAGATTGCTCATCATTTGGCAACCGTTGCACACGCCCAGGCCGAAGCTGTCGGGACGCGCGAAGAAGCGGGCGAACTGCTCTGCCAGTTTGTCGTTGAACAGGATGGTCTTGGCCCAGCCCTCGCCCGCGCCCAGTACGTCGCCGTACGAGAAGCCGCCAACGGCGATCAGGCCTTGGAAGTCATCCAGCCTGGCGCGGCCGGCAATCAGGTCGCTCATGTGCACGTCAACCGCGGTAAAACCTGCCTGATGCATGACCCACGCGGTTTCGATATGCGAATTGACGCCCTGCTCGCGCAAAATCGCCACGCGCGGACGCACGCCGGTCGCCAGGAATGGCGCGGCCACGTTCTCGCTCGGGTCGAACGTCAGTTTCGGTGTGATGCCAGGATCGGTTTCGTCCAGCAGGCGCGCGTATTCGGCGTCGGCGCAGGCCGGGTTATCGCGCAGGCGCGCGATGCGCCAGCTGGTTTCGCTCCACAGGCGGTGCAAGGCACTGCGCTGTTCGGTGTAGATGACTTTGGCGTCGCGCGTGAATTCGATCACGCCGCGCTCGTTCAGTTTGCCGATGATATGGCTGCAGGCGCCCAGATTGTGCTCGCGCAGCACGTTCATGACGGCAGTCTTGTCGTCCGCACGCACCTGAATGACCGCGCCCAGTTCTTCGTTGAACAGCGCGCGCAGGGTCAGTTCATTGCGGCGCTCGGCCACTTGGCCGGCCCAGTTCTTGGCGTCGCCCCAGTCGGCCGCATGCTCGCCTTCCATGGTCAGGATGTCGAGATTGACGGTCACGCCGGCGCGGCCGGCAAAGGCCATTTCGCACAGCGTGGCGAACAGGCCGCCATCTGAACGGTCATGGTAAGCCAGCAGCTTGCCTTCCTTGTTCAACTGCTGGATCGACGCGAAGAAGCCCTTCAGGTCTTCTGCGCTGTCGACGTCCGGCACCTCGTTGCCAAGCTGCTGAGTCACCAGCGACAGGGCCGACGCGCCGAGACGGCCCTTGCCGCGGCCAAGATCGATCACGATGAGCGCGGTCTCGCCGGCGCCGGTTTGCAGCTGTGGCGTCAGCGAGCGGCGGATATCGGCCACCGGCGCGAACGAAGAAACGATCAGCGAAACGGGCGAGCTGACCGCCTTGGCTTCGCCATCATCTTTCCAGGTGGTGCGCATCGACAGCGAATCCTTGCCAACCGGGATGCTGATCCCGAGTGCCGGGCACAGTTCCATGCCGATCGCCTTGACGGTGTCGAACAAGGCTGCGTCCTGGCCCGGCTGGCCGCAGGCGGCCATCCAGTTGGCGGACAGCTTGATGTCCGAGATATCGTTGATGGCGGCGGCAGCGATGTTGGTAATCGCCTCGCCCACGGCCATGCGGCCCGAAGCTGCGGCATTGATGACGGCCAGCGGCGTGCGCTCGCCCATCGCCATGGCTTCGCCCAGGTAGCCTTCGAAGCTCATTGCGGTGACGGCGCAGTCGGCCACCGGCACCTGCCATGGGCCGACCATCTGGTCGCGCACGGTGGTGCCGCCAACGCTGCGGTCGCCAATGGTGATCAGGAAGGACTTGTCCGCCACAGTCGGCAGCAGCAGCACGCGCCTGGCCACATCGGCCAGTTCAAGGCCGGTCAGGTCGATGGCCGGGAAATCGTGCTGCACGTGATGCACGTCGCGCTGCATCTTTGGCGGTTTGCCGAGCAGGACGTCCATCGGCATGTCGACCGGCGCGTTGCCCTGCTGCGGGTCGATCAGCTTGAGCTGGCGTTCTTCGGTGGCCACACCCACGGCGGCGAACAGGCAGCGTTCGCGTTCGCACATGGCGGCGAACAGTGGCAGATTCTCCGGCGCGATCGCCAGGACATAGCGTTCCTGCGACTCGTTGCTCCAGATTTCTTTCGGCGCCATGCCGCTTTCTTCCAGCGGGATCTTGCGCAGGTCGAAAATCGCACCGCGCTTGGCGTCATTCGTGATTTCCGGGAAAGCGTTCGAGAGGCCGCCAGCACCCACGTCGTGGATCGAAATGATCGGATTGTCCGCGCCCATCTGCCAGCAGCGGTTGATCACTTCCTGGGCCCGGCGTTCCATTTCCGGATTGCCGCGCTGGACCGAGTCGAAGTCCAGGTCGGCCGTGTTGGTACCGGTTGCCATCGAGGACGCGGCGCTGCCGCCCATCCCGATGCGCATGCCCGGACCGCCCAACTGGATCAGCAGGCTGCCGACCGGAATGTCGTTCTTGTGGGTGTGCTGGCCGGCGATGTTGCCGATGCCGCCGGCGATCATGATCGGCTTGTGGTAGCCGTACACCGTGTCGCTGGCGCCGGCATGCAGACGGCCCACATTCTGTTCGTAGGTACGGAAGTAGCCGCCCAGGACCGGACGGCCGAATTCATTGCTGAACGCGGCGCCGCCCAGCGGGCCTTCGATCATGATCTGCAGTGGCGAGGCGATGCGGTCAGGCTTGCCGTAAACAGCTGCGCCAGGCGCTGCGCTGCGGCCGGCCAGCGGCGCGGTCACGCTGCCGGCGTTTTCCCACGGCTGTACGGCGTCCGGAATCATCAGGTTCGACACCGTGAAGCCGGTCAGGCCGGCCTTCGGCTTGGCGCCGCGGCCGGTCGCACCTTCGTCGCGGATTTCGCCGCCGGCGCCGGTGGAGGCGCCCGGGAACGGGGAAATCGCGGTCGGGTGATTGTGCGTCTCGACCTTCATCAGCGTGTGCGTCAGTTCGGTCGAGGCAGCGTATTCGTGCCCTTCGCCGCGCGGATAGAAGCGCGTGACGGTGGCCCCTTCCATGATCGACGAGTTGTCGCTGTAGGCGACGATCGTGCCCTTCGGCTGCAGCTCATGGGTGTTCTTGATCATCTGGAACAGGGATTTTTCCTGTGCCACGCCGTCGACGATCCAGTCGGCGTTGAAAATCTTGTGGCGGCAATGTTCGCTGTTCGCCTGCGCGAACATCATCAGTTCGACGTCGGTCGGGTTGCGTTTGGCCTTGGTGAAGGCGTCCAGCAGATAGTCGATTTCATCGTCCGACATGGCCAGGCCAAGGTCGGTATTGGCCTTTTCCAGCGCATGCTTGCCGGCGGCGAGCACGTCGATCGATTCGAAGGGTTTGGCGTCGAGCGCGCGGAACAGATGAATCGCGTCGTCTGCGCTGCGCAGCACCGTTTCGGTCATGCGGTCGTGCAGCAGGGCTGCCACGGCTTCGGTTTCCGTTTCGCTGAGGTGCCTGGTCGAACCCAGGCTGGTGCCCAGGATGCCGCCCTTGAGGAACACGGTGAAAGCGACGCCGCGTTCGATCCGGTGCACCTGTGCCATACCGCAGTTGTGCGCGATGTCGGTCGCTTTGGAGGCCCACGGCGAAATCGTGCCCAGACGCGGAATGACGAAGAAGGCTTCGGTGGCGCCCTCCTGGGCTGGCGCTGCGGCAGGTTCGCCGTAGGTGAGCATCTTGCCAAGGCGGGACTGGTCGTCCTCCGACAGCGCGGCGCTGCTATCGATGAAGTGATAAAAGCGTGCCTGGACTGCCACGATCGCCGGCGCGACAGCTTGCAATTGGGTCAGGAGGCGTTGGCTACGGAAGGCGGACAGGGCATTGGAACCCGGCAGTATCAACATGATTGGGAGATGGTTGATGCAGCGTGGCTGCGGGTTAAAGGTCAATAGGGCACTTGATACGAGTGAGGCTGAAATCCTTTAGGCCGGTATTATACCGCGTTGCACCATGTACGGCTAAGCAACATCGTTGGCATAGGGCGCGACATTAGCGTATCTTACAGTTTCAAGACATTCACCTTTCTACCGTTAACATATGTAACGCCCTGCCCTGCGGCGTACTGAGAGCAGAAAACGATGCAAGATAACAGCGCCCTGTCGGTCCTCGTCATCGATCCCAATCCGGGCATGCGCGGCAGCCTGCAGAACATGCTGGTACTGGCCAATATCACCAAGGTGGATTTCGCGGTCAGCTCCGGCACGGCCATCCGCCAGTTGGGCAAGCGTTCCTACGATATTATTCTGTGCGAGTACGACCTGGGCAGCGGCCAGGATGGCCAGGATGGCCAGCAGCTGCTGGAGGACCTGCGCCACCACAAGCTGATCGGCCTGACCACGATTTTCATCATGCTGACCTCGGAGGGCGTCTACAGCAAGGTTGTCAGCGCGGCCGAACTGACGCCCACCGACTACATTCTCAAGCCCTTCACGGTCGATGTGCTCAGCCAGCGGATTGGTCGCGCCATCGAGCGCCGCGCCGCTTTCTTGCCTACCTATCAACTGATTAGCCAGGGCAATCTGCGCGAGGCCATCAAATCCTGCATCGCAGCCGAGTCCGCCAATGCACGCTATGCGGCCGAGTTCGTGCGCCTGCGCGCCGAGTTGCATGGCAATCTGGGGGAGTTGGAAGAAGCGGTCGACATTTACAGCTCGGTGCTCGCCGTCAAACCGGTCGGCTGGGCGCAACTGGGCCTGGCCCGCTCCCTGTTTGGCCAGGGCCGCATTGACGAGGCTGAAAAAGTGCTCGGCATCCTGATTGTCGACAATCCCAAGCTGATGGCCGCCTACGATCTGCTGGCACGCTGCCGCGAGGCCAACGGCAACCCGGCCGGCGCCCAAAAAATTCTGGAAGAGGCGGTGGGCATCTCGCCGCACGTGATCCGCCGTTTGCGCAAGCTCGGTGAAGTGGCGCTGGAAGCTGGCGATGTGGGCGCGGCCGAGAAATCGTTCAAGCAGGTTGTGGCCAAGGCCAAGTATTCGGAGTTCCGCAATCCGGAAGACCACGTCAACCTGGTCAAGACCCTGATCAAAAAAGGCGACGCGGCCCAGGCCAGCGGCGTGATCCGCGACATGGAGAAATCCTTGCGCGGCAATTCCAACGTGGAAGTGTGCCGCTCGATTTCGGTGGCGATGCTGCACGAGTCGGCCGGCAACAGCGCGGCTGCCCTGACCGAGCTCAATTCGGCCGTCGGCGCCGTGCGCACCGCGTCCGGCCTGTCCACCAATCTGAAAATCGGCCTGGCCAAAACCTGCCTGGGCAACCGGCTTGACAAGGAAGCCTCCGAAGTCATGCTGGCGGTAATGAATGACGTCAACAGCGGCGTATCGATGCAGCAAGTGATCCAGGTATTTTCCAAGGCCGGCCGCCCCGATCTGGCCGAAGGCATGAGTGTGCAGCTGCGCCAGCAATCGAACGAGTTGCTCAGCGTGGCTGCGGAAAAAACGAATATGGGCGACTTCAAGGGTGCGGTGCAAACCCTGACGGAAGCGCTGCACAAGTCGCCGGGCAGCTTGCCGGTGATGATCGCGCTGGCCCAGGGCATCCTGCGCCAGTTGGGCGAACTGGGCTGGGATCACCCGCTGGCCGAGCTCTGCCTCGCGCAGATCGATACGATCCGCAAGCTCGACCCTGCCCACCCGAAGCTCGAGGCGCTTGCCAGCGAGTACACCGCCACCCAGCGCAAGTACGGTATTGCGGCCTGAATTCAGCGGTAGCGCGCGAGGCATTCGCGCGCCAGTTCCCCATGATTGCAGCGGATTGGCCGCCCTACCTTGCTGGCGGCGGCCACCATGGGCTTGCGCCATTGCGTGACGGGTGATGCATCGAAGGTACGGGTTCTGGCGCGTGTGCCCGAGCGCGTGCCGGCCGAGGCCAGCTGCCGTTTGGGCGCGCTGACAACAGGACGCGCAGCGGGCAAGGCGCGCACTTTCACCGGCGCTGGCGCGCTCAGCACGGGCGCCACTTTTGGCGGCTGCTCGACCAGCACCATGGGTGGCACATCGGCGCCAGGCGCCGGTTCCGGCAACGCGGGCGCAGGCGCAGGCACGGTCGCGGCCAAGGGCGCCGGCGGCTCCGTTTGCGCCACATCCCCCAGCCACACGCCGAACGCCACCATCAGCGCCGTGGCCGCCAGTGTACTACCCCATGCGACGGCTGGATTGCTCAGGCGGCTTGGCGGAGCGGGATTGGCGCCGGGCGCCAGCCACGAGGGCAATTCGTCCGTATGCTGCAGCGCTGGCGGTACGGCAACGTCGGGCTCCGCGTCCCGGTTCTGGAGGCTATCGGCATGGTCCACGATCGATCTCGGCTGGTGAAAAGTCAGATCGCAGTGTAGCCATTTTTACCAAACTCGAGAGCACGAATGGCTTATTGCTCTGCGTCTCCATATCCACCGCCTCCAGGCGTTTCCACAACGAAAATATCGCCCGCCTGCATCTCGGTTTTACCAATATGGGCCAGCTGTTCCACGCTGCCGTCAACGCGCTCCACGCGGTTGATGCCGGTGGCGCCCGGCTGGCCGCCGCCCATGCCGAACGGCGCGTGCACGCGATTGTTGGACAGGATGGCCGCCGTCATCGGTTCCAGGAAACGCAGCTTGCGGACACCGCCGTTGCCGCCATGCCAGCGCCCGGCGCCGCCGGAACCGTGCCGGATCGCATAGCTTTCCAGCCGTACCGGAAAACGGAACTCCAGGATCTCGGGGTCGGTCAAGCGCGAATTGGTCATATTGGTCTGGACCACGTCGGTGCCATCGAAGCCCTCCCCTGCGCCGGAACCGCCCGAGATGGTTTCGTAATACTGGTAGGTCGCGTTGCCGAAGGTGAAGTTGTTCATGGTCCCCTGCGATGCCGCCATCACGCCCAGCGCGCCATACAGCGCGTTGGTGATGCAGGTGGAGGTTTCGACATTGCCCGAAACGACAGACGCCGGATAATGCGGATTGAGCATCGAACCGGGCGGGATGATGACGTCAAGCGGCTTGAGGCAGCCGGCATTCAAGGGAATCTCATCATCCACCAGTGTGCGGAACACGTACAGCACCGCCGCCATGCACACCGCCGACGGGGCATTGAAGTTGTTTGGCAGCTGCGCCGACGTGCCGCTGAAATCGATCTGCGCGCTGCGCTGTTCGCGATTGACGCGGATCGCGACCTGGATCCGGGCGCCGTTGTCGAGCTGGACGGTATAGGTACCGTCCTTGAGCGCCGTGATCACGCGCCGCACCGCTTCTTCGGCATTGTCCTGCACATGGCCCATGTAGGCCTGCACCACATCCAGTCCGAAGTGCGCGACCATCTTGCGCAGTTCGTCGACGCCTTTCTGGTTGGCCGCGACCTGGGCGCGCAGATCTGCCATGTTCTGGTCCGGATTGCGGGCCGGGTAGCGCGCGCCGGCCAGCATCGCACGGGCTTCCGTGTCGCGCAGCAAACCATTGGCGCCGTCGACCAGCTTGAAGTTATTGATCAACACGCCTTCCTGTTCGATCGACACCGAGTCGGGCGGCATCGAACCTGGCGTGGTCCCGCCGATATCAGCATGGTGGCCGCGCGAGCCGACGTAGAACAGAATATCGGCGCCGGCTTCGTCAAACACGGGCGAGATGACCGTGACATCGGGCAGATGGGTGCCGCCGTGGTAAGGATCATTGAGCATGAACACATCGCCCGGCCGCATCTTGCCGGCGTTGGCCGTCATCACGGTCTTGATGCTCTCGCCCATGGAGCCAAGGTGCACCGGCATGTGCGGCGCATTGGCGATCAGATTGCCGGCCGCATCGAAGATGGCGCAGCTGAAGTCGAGACGCTCCTTGATGTTGACCGAATACGCCGTGTTCTGCAGACGCAGACCCATTTGCTCGGCGATGGACATGAACAGATTATTGAAGATCTCCAGCATGACCGGGTCGGCGCTGGTACCAATGGCGCGCCGTTCCGGCAAGGCTTGCACGCGCTCGAGCACCAGATGGTTGTGCGGCGTAACGCGCGCCTGCCAGCCCGGCTCCACGATGGTGGTCGCATTGTCTTCGGCGATGATGGCCGGGCCGTCGATGCTGTCGCCGATGCGGATACCGGCACGCTGATACAGCCCGGTCTTGCGCCAGGCGCCGGCGGCGAACATGTCGACCGTTTCGAACGCGGCCAGGTCGCCACCGCGCCCCGGCACAGGGGCGACGCTTTCGGCAGGGGCATCGGAGACGCCGATCGCCTCGACCGAAATCGCTTCCACCACCAGCGCCTTGGCCGGCATCAGGAAGGAGAAGCGCTTTTTGTATGCGGCCTCGAACTGGGCCTGCATTTGGGCGGCATCACTAAACAAGACGATGATGGCCGAATCGGTGCCTTCGTAGCGCAGGTGCACGCGCCGCACCAGGCGAATCCGTCCGGGCGCCACGCCCTGCGCCTCCAGTTCGCCAGTCACTGCCTGGCCCAAGCGCGACAGGCGCGTTTCCAGTTCGGCCGGCGGCGCGGCGGACAGGCGCAATTCCACTGCTTCTTCGCGCATCGCTGTCTGATCTGCCAGGCCCATGCCGTACGCGGACATGACGCCGGCCAGCGAATGCACGAACACTTTTTTCATGCCCAGCGCGTCCGCCACCAGGCAGGCATGCTGCCCACCGGCGCCGCCAAAACTGGTCAGCACGTACTCGGTCACATCGTGGCCGCGCTGCACCGAGATCTGCTTGATCGCATTCGCCATATTGCCTACTGCTATCTGGATGAAACCCTCGGCCACGGCTTCCGGGGCCGGCGTGGCGCCGGTTCCAGCGCCGATCTCGCGCGCCATGGCCGCGAATTTTTCGTGCACAGCCTGCGGGTCCAGTGCCTGATCGGCCTGTGGCCCGAACACCTGCGGGAAGTGCGCGGGCTGAATTTTGCCCAGCATCACGTTGCAGTCCGTGACCGCCAGCGGACCGCCGCGCCGGTAGCTGGCCGGGCCCGGGTTGGCGCCCGCGCTGTCCGGACCGACGCGATAGCGGCTGCCGTCGAAATGCAGGATTGAGCCGCCGCCGGCGGCCACCGTGTGTATGCTCATCATCGGCGCGCGCATGCGCACGCCGGCCACCTGGGTTTCGAACACGCGTTCGAACTCGCCTGAAAAATGCGAGACATCAGTCGAGGTGCCGCCCATATCGAAGCCGATCACGCGCTCGAAGCCGGCCAGCTGACTGGCCCGGACCATGCCGACGATGCCGCCGGCCGGGCCGGACAGGATGCTGTCCTTGCCCTGGAAAGTATGGGCGTTGGTCAGGCCGCCGTTGGACTGCATGAATTGCAGGTTCACGTCCGGCATCTGCCCTGCCACCTGTTCCACATAGCGGCGCAGGATAGGCGACAGATAGGCGTCGACCACGGTGGTGTCGCCGCGCGCCACCAGTTTCATCATCGGGCTGACCTTGTGCGAGACCGATACTTGGGTAAAGCCGATGGCGCGCGCAATCCGTTCGGTGCTCGCTTCGTGCGCGCTGTAGCGGTAACCGTGCATGTAGACAATCGCCAGCGAGCGCAAGCCCCGCTCGTACAGGCTTTGCAGCGCTGCCGTGGCTGCAGCCTCGTCGAGCGGCGTGATCACGTCGCCGTGGGCGCCGATTCTTTCCTCGATCTCGACCACATCGCTGTACAGCAGCTCGGGCAGCACGATGTGGCGGTCGAACAGGCGTGGCCGGTTCTGGTAGGCTATGCGCAAGGCGTCGCGAAACCCGCGCGTGATGGCCAGCGCGGTGCGTTCGCCCTTGCGTTCGAGCAGCGCGTTGGTGGCCACGGTGGTGCCCATCTTGACAGCCTCGATGGTGCCAACAGGTATTGATTCGTGCGAGGCCAGGCCCAGCAGATGGCGAATGCCGGCCACGGCGGCATCCTGGTATTGCTCCGGATTTTCCGACAGCAACTTGTGCGTCTGCAGGCTGCCGTCAGGTTTGCGTGCGACGATATCGGTAAAGGTGCCGCCCCGGTCGATCCAGAATTGCCAATCCATATGCATGCCTCAAGCTGTTGGGTGTGCGCTATTGTAGTGCGAGGGATTCAAAATTTTATGTGGAAATGCAGACCATGACAGCACTTTACAGCGTTGCCGAATTACGCGGCATGGAACAGGCAGCCGCCGCCGGCCTGCCGCCCGGAACCTTGATGCAGCGGGCCGGACTGGCCGCGGCCGCCGCCGCGCTCGACATGGCCGGCAATGGCGCCGTGCTGGTGCTGGCAGGACCGGGCAACAACGGTGGCGATGCACTTGAAACCGCCGCCAATCTGTCGCAGGCCGGAGTCGAAGTAGTCATCATGCACCTTGCCGGGGAAGGCCCGGTCGCCGCGGAAACGGCGCATGCGCTGGCGCGCGCGCAGGCCAGCGACGCGCGCTTTCTGGACGCCCTGCCCGCCGAGCGCGACTGGGCGCTGGTGGTCGACGGCCTGTTCGGGATCGGACTCGCGCGCCCCCTCGCCGGTGTGGCGCGCGAACTGGCGCTGGCCATCAATGCCGCCGCCTGCCCGGTGCTGGCGCTCGACGTGCCTAGCGGCCTGGATGCCGACAGCGGCGCCGTAATCGGACCGGACGGGGTGGCAATCGAAGCGACCCGCACGATGACCTTCATCGGCGACAAACCTGGTTTGCACACCTTCGCCGGGCGCGATGTGGCCGGCGAGATTCTGCTTGCGCCGCTGGGGATAGACACTGCGCTGTTCCCCGAGGCCACGGCCAGCATGAACAGTCCGCGTCTGTTTGGCGCGAATCTGGCGCCGCGCCGTCACAACAGCCACAAAGGCAGCTTTGGCGACGTGGCCATCATCGGCGGCGCCGCCGGCATGGCAGGCGCGCCGGTGCTTGCCGCCCGCAGCGCCCTGTTTGGCGGCGCCGGCCGCGTGTTCGTGGCCGCCATCGATCCGGTAGCAGCGTTTGACAGCGTCCATCCTGAAATCATGTTCCGCGCCGCTGCCAGTTTTGCGGCATCCGACAGCACGCTGGTGGCAGGTCCCGGCATGGGCGATTCGGCCGCGGCCATCCGCCTGCTGGTCAAGGCGCTGGACAGCCTGGCCCCGCTGGTCCTGGACGCCGACGCGCTCAATCTGGTAGCCGCCAGCCCTGATCTGCAGGGCCATCTGGCGCGGCGTGCAGCGCCGACCATCCTCACGCCCCATCCGCTGGAAGCGGCCCGCCTGCTCGGTGTGACCGCCGCCGTGATTCAGGGCGACCGCCTGGCGGCCGCGCGTGAGCTGGCCGCACGCCTGCAGGCGGTGGTGGTGCTCAAGGGCTCAGGCAGCGTGATTGCGGCCCCGCACGGCACTACCGTGATCAATCCGACCGGAAACCCGGGACTAGCCACAGCCGGCACGGGCGACGTACTGGCAGGCCTGTGCGGGGCCTTGCTGGGCCAGGGCTGGCCGGCATGGGAGGCCGCGCTGGGCGCGGTGTGGATCCACGGCGCGGCGGCCGACCTGCTGGTGGCGCAAGGGAGCGGACCGGTCGGGCTGACAGCGGGCGAACTGCCTTCAGCGATTCGCAGCGTATTGAATCAGCTGATCAGACAATCCGGCCAGCGGCAATCGTGATGGTGCGGCCGCAGCGGGCCGCGATCGAGGGGTCGTGGGTGACCAGCACCAGGGTCGATGCGCGCTCGCGATTGAGTTCGAACATGAGCTGGATCACCGCCTCGCCGGTGGCGGCGTCCAGGCTGCCGGTCGGCTCGTCGGCAAACAGCAGGGGCGGCTCTGTCACGAAGGCCCGCGCCAGCGCCACGCGCTGCTGCTCGCCACCGGACAGATACTTGGGATAGTGCTTCAGGCGGCTCGACAGGCCCACCCGTTCCAGCATCGCCGCGGCCTTGTCTTTGGCGCCGTCGTCACCACGTAGTTCCAGCGGCAGCATGACATTTTCAAGCGCGTTCAGGTGCGCCAGCAGCTGGAAGGACTGGAACACGAAGCCCAGCCTTTCCTTGCGCAGACTGGCGCGGCCGTCCTCGTCGAGGGCGAAAATATCATGGCCGCCAAGGATGACTTTGCCGCTGGATGGACTGTCGAGCCCCGCCAGCAAACCGAGCAGGGTCGATTTGCCCGATCCGGATGCGCCAACAATGGCGAGCGTCTCAGCAGCTTGCACTGTAAAATCCACGCTATGCAGGATGGTGAGCTCGCCGCTGGCATCGGCCACCCGCTTCGACAGGTCGATCACCTCGATCGCAGGCGCAGTTTTATTCATATCGGAAACGTAACTTTTGGAAGCTTCAGGGATGTCACGCATGCAAATTAATCTCAAGAGTTGGGCGATTGGCGGTTTGATCATGCTTGCCGCATCAGCGAGCGCCCATTCTGCACCAAAAACCGTGCTTGTGCTGGGCGACAGCCTGTCGGCCGAATATGGCCTCGCACGCGGCAACGGCTGGGTGGCGCTGCTCGAGCAAAAGCTCAAGCAGGAAAAGATCGACGCCAAAATCGTCAACGCCAGCATCAGCGGCGAGACCACCAGCGGCGGACGGGCGCGCCTGCCCGCCCTGCTCGGCCAGCACAAGCCGGACGTGGTGGTGATCGAACTGGGCGCCAACGACGGCCTGCGCGGCCAGCCGGTGACGGCGGCGGAGGCCAATCTGCGCGCCATGATCGAACAATCGCAAAAAACCAGCGCGCGCGTGCTCCTGATCGGCATGCGCATGCCACCGAACTACGGGCGTGACTACACCGAGCGTTTCTTCGGTATGTACAAGAACCTGGCCGGCCAGTACAAGTCGCCGCTGGTGCCGTTCATGCTCGAAGGCGTGGCCGACAAGCCGAAATTGTTCCAGGCCGACCGCCTGCATCCGAACGCCGAAGCCCATCCGATCATCCTGGCGAACATCTGGCCGCAGTTCGCACCGATGGTCAAAGCACGATGAAGTATCCGGAGCTGCTCAATTTCAGCGACGTTCTGCCGCAGCTCGATACGTTCGACTGCATCATTGACGCACGCAGCGAGTCCGAATTCGCGCTCGACCATCTGCCCGGCGCCATCAACTGCCCGGTACTGAACGATGCGGAGCGCATCCGGGTCGGTACCATGTACAAGCAGGACAGCGCTTTCGAGGCGAAGAAGGTCGGCGCGGCGCTGGTGGCTAAAAACATCGCGCGCCATATCGAGACGCTGTGGCTGGACAAGCCGCGCGAATGGCGCCCGCTCGTGTATTGCTGGCGCGGCGGTAACCGCAGTGGCGCGATGGCGCATATCCTGGCGCGCATCGGCTGGCCCGTGGTGCAGCTCGACGGCGGCTACAAGACGTACCGCGCACGCGTGAGCGAAAACCTGCTCGAGGTCCCGCAAGTCGAATTCCGCGTCGTGTGCGGCACCACCGGCAGCGGCAAGAGCCGCCTGCTGCAGGTGCTGGACTCGATCGGCGCCCAGGTGCTCGATCTGGAGCAGCTTGCGGCGCACCGTGGTTCGGTCCTGGGCAACCTGCCCAGCTCCCCGCAGCCATCGCAGAAAATGTTCGAGACCACGATCTGGAACGCCTTGCGCCGTTTCGATCCGTCCCGCCCCGTGTTTGTCGAATCCGAAAGCAAGAAGGTGGGCCAGCTGCGCGTGCCGGACGCGGTGATGGACAAGATGCGCGCTTCGCCCTGCATCTCGCTCACGCTCTCGCGCCCGAACCGGGTGCGGCTGCTGATGGAGGATTATCAGCACTTCACCGCCAGCCCGGACACGCTCAATACGCAACTCGATTGCCTGGTCAAGCTGCATGGACGCGAGAAGATCAATGCCTGGCATGGCCTGGCCAACAGCGGCCAGATGCCGGCACTGGTCGACCAGCTGCTGGTCGAGCATTATGATCCTGCTTACCTGCGTTCGATCGACCGTAATTTTGTCCGCTTCGGCACGGCCGAAATCGTGGAACTGAACGACATCGCCAACGACGATTTCCTGGCTGCGGCGCGCCACCTGCATCGCTGATACCGCAGGCGCATGAAAAAACCCGGTGCTCTTGCGAGTCACCGGGTTTTTTATTGGGCGCTGCGGCTTACTGGGCTGCGTCCGGATTGACCGTGGTGGTCAGTGGCTTGTCACTCAGCTTGGTCTTGGCTTTGGCCCTTAGTACATTCAGGTAGGCGAATGCTTCCTGTTGCGCGACCATGCCGTTGAACTGCTCACGCTCCATCCCGCGGCGGGCCAGATCGGTTTCCGCCGGCTGGACCACCTTGTTGATGCGGTACACGCCATAACCGACGCCAGGCAGGTTCACGCCGACGTAGGCTGGCAGCTTGGTGGCATCGGCTTTCATCAGGTCGTTGATGGCGGCAGGCGCGACTTCCGGCTGCTTGTTGCGGCTGATCGACTTCGGCGCGCCGAAGCCTTCCGCGTCGCCACCTGCTTTGGCGGCGGCGATTTTCGCTTCGCCGGCCTTGCGTGCCAGTTTTTCCGCCTCTTCTTCGGTGACGGTCTTGCGGATCGCATCGGCCACTTCGGCCAGCGGACGCTTGGCTGCCGGCTTGTATTCGAGCACGCGGCCGGCAACCAGGGTCGCTGGCGCCACTTCAACGGCTTCCGTGTTGCGCTTGTTCTTGAGCGCGTCGTTCGAGAAGATCGCTTTTGCGAATTTCGGGCTGTAGACAGGCGGCGCATCCGGCACGGCCGTCGCGTTGCGCTTGAGGTTGTCGACGGTCTGGATCGGCAGCTTCAGCTTGTCCGCGACTGGCTTCAGGCTGTCCGACTGTTCGTAGACCATGTTCGTGAACTGTTCTGCCAGTTCCGAATACTTCTTCGACATCTGCGACTTTTTCAGTTCCGCGACAATGTCGGCCTTGACCGCTTCAAACGGCTTGACGGTGGCAGGCGTGACCTTGGTGACGGTAATCACGTGGTAGCCGAAGTCCGACCGCACCAGTTCGATGTCACCGGCTTTGAGCTTGCTTGCTGCCGCGACCAGTTCAGCCGGCAGCGACTCGTCATTCGCTGTAATCACGGCAAGTTCGCCGCCACGTTCGCTGGACGAGGCATCATCCGACTTCGCCTTGGCCACTGCAGCGAAACTCGCAGGCGCTGTGCGCACTTCCGCCAGCACGGCTTCCGCTTTTGCCTTGTCGGCGGCGCCATCTTTCTTGGCGATCAGGATGTGGCTGACGGCGCGGGTTTCAGGCGTGGTGAATTTCTTCGTATCAGCGTCGTACGCCTTTTGCGCGTCGGCATCACTGATCGTGATCAAGCCTTCGACCACACCGGCGTTCAGAACCACGTACTCGACCTTGACTTGCTCAGGCGCCTGGAACAGGGTCGTGTTCTTGTCGTAGTAAGCTTTGATCATCTCATCGCTGACCTTGACCTGGCCGGCGAAGTCGGCGGCCTTGAACAGCACTTCCTGCACTTCACGTTCCTGGGCACCCAGGTCGGACAGGCGCGTGGCCAGGCTGCGCGGCACGAAAGCGGTACCCGGCAAGGCCGAGCCCAGCTGGCGCTTGGTCAGTTCACTGCGGGTCTGGGCTTCAAATTGCGGACCCGATGTGCCCTGCGCACGCAGGTAGGCCTTGTACTTGTCCAGATCGAAGGCGCCATCGGGCTTGCGGAACTGCGGGATCTCGCCAATGCTCTGGCGGATGGACCCTTCGCTCACGGTCATGTGGCTGCGCTTGATTTCGGCGTCGATGGCGGCATTCTCGATCAGTTTGTCGAGGATGAACTTCTTCGCTTCCGGGGATTCGAATTCTTTTTGATCGAAACGCTCGCCCATCTGCAGACGCGCGTTGTCGATATAGCGCCGTTGCGCTTCATCGAACTGTTGCTGGGTGATTTTTTGGCCGCCTACATTGGCCACTTCGCTGGCTGCACCACCGCCACTGCCATAGCTGCTGACACCGACGACCACGAACGAAGGCACGATCAACAATGCCAGCAGGATCTGCATCCATTTCTTGTGTGTACGAACAAAATCAAACATGGTTTGCCATTCGATAAAAAAACGCAGTTAAAACGCAAACGAAAAAAAAGGCGAACTCTCGTTCGCCCTTTTTCTTCTAAGCTGGCGGAGCGGACGGGACTCGCCT
>DASWMN010000116.1:0-10168 GCA_036399735.1 Telluria sp.
GCAGCTTGGTGCCCTGGTCGGAGAAAAACTTGATGCCGTTGTCGTGGTACGGGTTGTGCGAGGCAGAAATGACCACACCGGCGGACAGGCGCAGCGCGCGGGTCAGGTATGCCACCGCAGGCGTTGGCGTTGGGCCGGCCAGCAGCACGTCGACGCCAGCGGCATTGAAACCGGCTTCGAGCGCCGACTCGAGCATGTAGCCGGAGATGCGGGTGTCTTTGCCGATCAGCACCGTCGGCCGGCCCGAAGCCGAACTGCTGGACTTGGCCAGCACTTTACCGGCGGCGTAGCCGAGACGCATCACAAAGTCAGGGGTGATCGGTGCCACACCAACCAGACCGCGAACACCATCCGTACCAAAATATTTACGTGCCATATACACTCTTCTTATAAGGTTTAATTTCCGGTGGCAAGGTGCCACACGTTCAACGCATCCACTGTCTCGACCACATCATGCACGCGAACAATCCGTGCACCGTGCGCTACCGCAGCAAGCGCCCCGGCCAGGTTGCCCGCCAGACGCTGCTCCACCGGCTTGCCGGTGACCGCGCCGATCATCGACTTGCGCGACAGCCCGGCCAGCACAGGCAGTCCCAGCGCGTGCTGCATGGTGCCGATATTGCGCAACAAGGCAAAATTGTGCTCAACCGTCTTGCCAAACCCAAATCCCGGGTCCACGCAGATCCGCTCGCGCTCGATACCAGCCGCAACCATCTCTTCGACGCGTTCCTTTAGGAAATGGATTACATCATTTACCACATTGGCATATTGCGGGTCGCGCTGCATGTCGTGCGGCTGGCCCTGCATATGCATAACGCATAAACCACAATCGCTGTCCGCCACCGCTGCCAGCGCCCCGGGTGCGCGGAAAGCATTGACGTCGTTGATCATGTCGGCGCCCGCCAAAATGGCTTCACGCATCACCTCCGGCTTGTACGTATCGACCGAGAGCGGTTTGCCCATCTCGCGCAAGGCATACAGCACAGGCATGATGCGCTCGAGCTCCTGCGCCAGCGGGACGGCCGGCGCCCCGGGCCGGGTCGATTCGCCACCGATATCGATCATGTCGACACCTTCAGCGATCATCTCCTCTGCCCGCGATACGGCAAATTCCAGCGACTGAAACTTCCCGCCGTCCGAGAACGAATCAGGGGTCACATTCAAAATCCCCATGACCAGTGCTTTGCGTCCTAGGGAAAAGCCAAAACGGCCACATTGCAGGTAATGTCGCATTCAGATTCTTGGCTGGATTAAATTGCTAATCGTGAAATAAAAATGCCGCCCCGTTGTTGCCAGAGCGGCATTATATACTGCTATTCAGATATGAAACGAATCAGGCGGGCGCTGTCGCGTTTGGCGATACGCCGTCCGAGCCGCTGTCACCGGACGGCGGGCGCTTGGTCAGTATGCCCGACTTTGGTGCGCGCGGCTCGTTGCCAGCCATGATGTCGTTAATCTGGTCGGCGTCGATGGTTTCCCAGTCGAGCAGCGCGCGGGTCATTTTTTCAACCTTGTCGCGATTCTCTTCCAACAGGCGGCGCGCCAGGGCGTACTGCTTGTCGAGGATGGCGCGGATCTCGGCGTCAACCTTTTGCTGGGTCGCTTCCGAAATCGTTTTGGTGGCGCCACCGAAGAAGCCTTCGTTCTCGCTGTCTTCGTAGACCATCACGCCCATGCTGTCGCTCATGCCGAAACGGGTGACCATCGAGCGCGCCAGCTTGGTTGCACGCGAGAAGTCGTTCGAGGCACCGGTCGACATCTGACCGACGAAGATTTCTTCAGCGATACGGCCACCGAACAGAATCGAAATCTCTTCCAGCATCTTGTCTTTATAGCCAGACAGTGCGTCATGTTCCGGCAGCTGCCAGGTCAGGCCCAGTGCATAGCCACGCGGCATGATCGTGACCTTGTGAACAGGATCGGCCTTTGGCAGCAGCTTGGCGATCACGGCGTGGCCGGACTCGTGGTAAGCGGTATTGCGGCGTTCTTCTTCACGCATGACCATCGATTTGCGCTCAGGACCCATGTAGATCTTGTCCTTGGCATCTTCGAAGTCGGTCATTTCGACCAGACGCTTGCTGCGGCGGGCCGCAAACAGCGCGGCTTCGTTGACCAGATTGGCCAGGTCGGCGCCCGAGAAGCCAGGCGTGCCGCGGGCCAGGATATCGGCCTTGACGTCGGTGGCGATCGGCACTTTGCGCATGTGCACGTTCAGGATCTGTTCGCGGCCGCGGATGTCCGGCAGGCCCACCATGACCTGGCGGTCGAAACGGCCCGGACGCAGCAGCGCCTTGTCGAGCACGTCGGCGCGGTTGGTGGCAGCGACAACGATCACGCCGGAGCTCGCTTCGAAACCGTCCATCTCGACCAGCAGCTGGTTCAGCGTCTGTTCGCGTTCGTCGTTACCGCCGCCCATGCCGGCGCCACGGTGACGGCCGACAGCGTCGATCTCGTCGATGAAGATGATGCAAGGGGAATGCTTTTTCGCGTTCTCGAACATGTCGCGCACGCGGCTGGCGCCCACGCCGACAAACATTTCAACGAAGTCCGAACCGGAAATCGAGAAGAACGGCACTTTCGCTTCGCCTGCAATGGCGCGCGCCAGCAGGGTTTTACCCGTGCCCGGAGGACCGACCATCAGCACGCCGCGCGGAATGCGGCCGCCCAGTTTCTGGAACTTGGTCGGGTCCTTGAGGAAGTCGACGATTTCGTTGACTTCTTCTTTCGCTTCGTCGCAACCGGCGACGTCGGCGAAGGTGACGGTGTTGTTGGTTTCGTCCATCATGCGCGCCTTCGACTTGCCGAAGGAGAAGGCGCCGCCCTTGCCGCCGCCCTGCATCTGGCGCATGAAGAAGACCCACACGCCGATCAACAGCAGCATCGGGAACCAGGAAATGAACACGGTCGACAGGAAACCCTGCTCTTCAGGCGGCTTGGTGTCGAAATGGACGTTGTTATTGACCAGGTCGCCCACCAGACCGCGGTCGAGCTGGGTCGACGTGGTGGTGACCTTGGTGTCATCGGTGCGGGTGGCGGTAATCTGGTTACCCTGGATCAGGACGTCCTTGATCCGCTGCGCTTTGATTTCACCGAGCAGTTCGGAGTAAGCGATGGTTTTGCTGTTGCCGCTCGCGCCTGCTCCATCGAAATTCTTGAACAGCATGAATAACAGCAGGGCTACAACTACCCAGATGGCCGACTTGGAAAACATATTATTCACGAAAACTCCTTCGATGCAGGCGCATCTTCTACCGATTTCAGAACGCCGATTTTACTCGTAATAAGCAGCCGGTGCCACGCGCGCCCCGCTGCGGGGTAGAAAAAACTGGGGAAAAAGCGCGATTCTTGGTCAATTCACACGCTTTTTGCAGTGTTTTCAGGTCTGATGTGCGGTCCAACCCATCAAATATCAAGGGCTGGATCTTCTTCCAGTGCCGTATTGGTGGCAGAAGGGTTTTTCAAGCCCTTGCCGACCAGGAAAATCTCGGACGATTTATCGCGGCTCGCCTTCGGTTTGATCTGTTTCACCACCTTGAATTCGGCGCGGAACTTTTCTACGATCTGGCTGAAGCCCATGTCTTTAAAGCACTTTACCACCAGTGCGCCCGAGGGCTTCATATGATATTGCGAAAATTCGATGGCAAGATCGATCAAATGCTCCATCCGCGCCGCGTCGGCAGTGGGAATCCCGGACAGGTTGGGCGCCATGTCGGAGAGTACCAGGTCGCATTTGCGCCCTGCCAGGATGGTGTCGAGCTGGCGCAAAATGCGCGCCTCGCGGAAGTCACCGAGGATAAAGTGCATATCGGCGATCGGTTCCATCGGCAGCATGTCGAGGCCGATGATGGTGCCGTTGATGCCGCCGCCATCCTTGCCGGCCAGCTTGCGCCGCACATACTGGCCCCAGCTGCCCGGGGTGCAGCCAAGGTCGACGATGACCTGGCCTGGTTTAATCAGCTTTTCGCTCTCGTCAATTTCCTTGAGCTTGTAGGCGGCGCGTGCACGGTAACCCTCTTTCTGCGCCAACTTGACGTAGGGGTCGTTGATATGGTCGTGCAACCAGTTTTTGTTTAATTTGTTCTTGGCCATTCGCGTAGAATACTGCTTTTAAAGGATTATCTAAAATATTATGCAAAAACTTACACCCGTCGAGCGCAGCGCCCTGCGCGCTGAAGCCCACGGCCTGAAGCCGGTCGTGATCATTGGCGAAGCGGGCTTGACGCCCTCCGTCATGAAAGAAATCTCGGCCAGCCTCGATTCGCACGGCCTGATCAAGGTCCGCGTGTTCGGCGACGACCGCGAGATGCGCACGGAAATTTACGAAAACATCTGCACGGAACTGCAAGCCCATCCGGTTCAGCACATCGGCAAGCTGCTGGTGATCTACCGCCCGAAAAAAGAAGTGGTGAAAGAGCGCAGCGGCAAGTCCGGCAAGGGCATGCGCGAAGTGACCATCGTCAAGGCCAGCGCCAGCGGCACCAAGCGCCCGAGCGTGACCAAGGTCATGATCAAGGGTAATGAACGGGTGACCGAAGGCGGTTCGATCAAGCGCGCGAAACCGCGTCAGAAGAGCACCAAGAAGAGCGTGCTGGCTTAAGCATTTCAGCAATGCGCCCTCGCGCAAGCGGGGGCGATATCAGGGGTTCTTTACTACCAGTACCACTGCAAGCACGGCCTGCACCAGGTACAGCACCATCGACACCCCGTGCAGCATGCCGAATGTGCTGCGCTCCCCTGCTTCGCGCATCGCGGCCATGATCGGCTGCAAGCCAAAGTGGCTCACCAAAGTACACAGCAGCATCCCCACCACGACCAGGACCAGCGTCTTGCGCCGTTGTACCGTCACGTCTTTCGCGCCGTACAGCAAGCCAATCACGACTGCCCCACACACCAGCGACAGCCAGGCTTCCACCCTGAACATGCTGCCGGCAAGCATGCCCGCCAGCGCCCGGTCGGCCAGGGTGCCAAACAGCGTCGGCGCGACCAGGTAGCCGACCGTCCACAGGCTACCCGCCCACAGGGTGATCAGCAGCAGCCGCGCCTTGGCCAGCAGCATCAGATGTATTTGACTTCGAGGATTTCGTATTCGCGTGGGCCGGATGGGGCTTGCACTTCGACCACGTCGCCAGCGTATTTACCGATCAGCGCGCGCGAAATCGGCGAGGTCACGGAAATCTTGTTCAGCTTGAGGTCCGCTTCGTCCAGGCCAACGATCTGGTAGGTCACTTTCTGGCCGTTTTCCAGGTCTTCCAGGTCGACAGTCGAGGCGAACACCACGCGGCCTTCGGCGTCGAGCGTGGCCGGGTCGATGATCTGGGCCGAACCGAGCTTGCCTTCGAGTTCGGCGATGCGGCCTTCAACAAAGGCCTGGCGCTCCTTGGCAGCGTCGTATTCCGCGTTTTCGGACAGGTCGCCGTGCGAACGCGCCTCTGCGATCGCGTCGATCACGATGCGGCGTTCCTTGGTCTTGAGCTGGTGCAGCTCTTCCTTGAGCAGTTCGGCGCCGTATTTGGTAAGTGGAACAGTAGTGTTCATATCGTATTAACGTTTCTACGCAAAAGTGAAAACCACAGAGGCGCGCAGCAACACTGCGCGAGCTCTGTGGTTAAGGGTACTGCCAGCTGCTTAGTTTAAGGTTTTATGCAGACCTTGTAAATCATACACGCGCAACTCATCAAGATGGCGCATGCCTTCGACCGCAGCCTCGGCACCCGCTATTGTAGTGTATGTCGTCACCCGCGACGCCAAAGCCGAAATCCGGATGGCGCGCGAGTCGACAATCGCACTGCGCTTTTCTTCCACGGTGTTGATCACCAGGGCGATCTCGTGGTTCTTGATCATGTCAACCACGTGCGGACGGCCTTCGATCACCTTGTTCACCGCCTGGCAAGGAATGCCGGCAGCGTTGATGACGGCAGCGGTGCCCTTGGTGGCGGCAACCTGGAAGCCCATCTCGTGCAGGTCGCGCGCGACCTTGATGGCGCGCGGCTTGTCCGAGCCTTTGACCGACAGGAATACCTTGCCGGTTTCCGGCAGCTTGACGCCAGCGCCCATCTGCGACTTGACGAAGGCTTCGCCAAACGTCATGCCCACGCCCATGACTTCACCGGTGGACTTCATCTCCGGTCCCAGAATGGTGTCCACGCCCGGGAATTTCACGAACGGGAACACGGCTTCCTTGACGCTGTAGAACGGCGGGATCACTTCCTTGGTGATGCCCTGCGCGGCCAAAGTCTGGCCGACCATGCAGCGCGCGGCAATCTTGGCCAGCTGCAGACCGGTGGCCTTGGACACGAACGGCACCGTACGCGAGGCGCGCGGGTTCACTTCCAGCACATACACGGTGTCGCGCAGCTCGCCGTCGCGTTCCTGCTTCTGGATGGCGAACTGCACGTTCATCAGGCCGACCACGTTCAGGCCCTTGGCCATCAGCGAAGTCTGGCGCTTGAGTTCTTCGATCGTCTCCGGCGTGAGCGAGTATGGCGGCAGCGAGCAGGCCGAGTCGCCCGAGTGGACGCCTGCCTGTTCGATGTGTTCCATCACGCCGCCAATGAAGGTGGTTTCGCCGTCGGAGATGCAGTCGACGTCCACTTCAATCGCGTCATTCAGGAAGCGGTCCAGCAGCACCGGCGAATCGTGCGATACCTTGACCGCTTCGCGCATGTAGCGTTCCAGGTCGCGCTGCTCGTGCACCACTTCCATCGCGCGGCCACCCAGCACATACGATGGACGCACCACCAGCGGGTAGCCGATTTCCTGGGCCAGTGCCAGCGCTTCCGGCTCGGTACGCGCGGTGCGGTTGGGCGGCTGGCGCAGGCCCAGCGTTTGCAGCATCTGCTGGAAACGCTCGCGGTCTTCGGCAGCGTCAATCATGTCCGGCGAGGTGCCGACGATGGGCACGCCATTCGCTTCCAGATCGAGCGCCAGCTTCAACGGGGTCTGGCCGCCGTACTGCACGATCACGCCGACCGGCTTTTCCAGGGCGACGATTTCAAGCACGTCTTCCAGGGTCAGCGATTCAAAGTACAGGCGGTCCGAGGTATCGTAGTCGGTCGACACGGTCTCCGGGTTGCAGTTGACCATGATGGTTTCGTAGCCGTCTTCGCGCATGGCCAGCGCGGCGTGCACGCAGCAGTAATCGAATTCGATACCCTGGCCGATACGGTTCGGGCCACCGCCCAGTACCATGATCTTTTTCTTGTCGCTCGGGTTCGACTCGCACTCTTCGTCGTACGTCGAGTACATGTAGGCGGTGTCGGTCGAAAATTCTGCTGCGCAGGTATCAACCCGCTTGTACACCGGACGGATGCCCATGGCGTGGCGCGCCTGGCGCACCGCGGTGTCGGTGGTGTGCAGCAGGAAGGCCAGGCGACGGTCCGAAAAGCCTTTTTGCTTGAGCTTGTAGAGCAGCGGCTTGTCGAGCGCGTCCAGCGACTGGGTATCGAGCCACAGTTCGATGTCGACGATCTCTTTGATCTGCACCAGGAACCACGGATCGATGTGGGTCAGCTGGTGCACTTCTTCGAGCGTAAAGCCCTGGGCAAACGCGTCGCCCACGTACCAGATGCGGTCCGGGCCTGGCTCGCCGAGTTCTTCTTCGATCTTTTCGCGGTCCTTGGTCTTTTCGTTCAAGCCGTCCACGCCCACTTCCAGGCCGCGCAGGGCTTTCTGGAACGACTCCTGGAAGGTGCGGCCAATCGCCATCACTTCGCCGACCGACTTCATCTGCGTGGTCAGGTGCTGGTCCGCTGCCGGGAATTTTTCAAACGTGAAGCGCGGGATCTTGACGACGACGTAATCGATCGACGGCTCGAACGAGGCCGGGGTCGCGCCGCCGGTGATCTCGTTGCGCAGTTCGTCGAGCGTAAAGCCCACTGCCAGCTTGGCAGCGACTTTGGCGATCGGGAAGCCGGTGGCCTTGGAAGCGAGGGCCGAGGAACGCGAGACGCGCGGATTCATTTCGATGACGATCATGCGGCCGTCGTCCGGGTTGATCGCGAACTGCACGTTCGAGCCGCCGGTGTCCACGCCAATCTCGCGCAGCACGGCCAGCGAGGCATTGCGCATGATCTGGTATTCCTTGTCCGTCAGCGTTTGCGCTGGCGCCACGGTGATCGAGTCGCCGGTGTGCACGCCCATCGGGTCCAGGTTTTCGATCGAGCAGATGATGATGCAGTTGTCCGCCTTGTCGCGCACCACTTCCATCTCGTACTCTTTCCAGCCGATGAGGGATTCTTCGATCAGCAGTTCCTTGGTCGGCGAGGCTTCCAGGCCGCGCTTGCAGATGGTTTCGAATTCTTCTTCGTTGTAGGCGATGCCGCCGCCGGTGCCGCCCATGGTGAACGATGGCCGGATGATGGTCGGGAAGCCCAGCTCGCGCTGCACTGCCCACGATTCTTCCATCGAATGGGCCACGCCCGAGCGCGCCGAGCCGAGACCGATCTTGGTCATCGCTTCCTTGAACTTGGAACGGTCTTCGGCCTTGTCGATGGCTTCCGGCGAGGCGCCGATCAGCTCCACGTTGTACTGCTTGAGGACGCCGTTGTTGTGCAGGTCGAGCGCGCAGTTGAGCGCGGTCTGGCCGCCCATGGTCGGCAGGATCGCGTCAGGACGCTCCTTGGCGATGATGCGTTCGACAACCTTCCAGGTGATCGGCTCGATGTAGGTGACGTCCGCCATTTCGGGGTCGGTCATGATGGTCGCCGGATTGCTGTTGACCAGAATGACTTTGTAGCCCTCTTCGCGCAGGGCCTTGCAGGCCTGGGCGCCGGAATAGTCGAACTCGCAAGCCTGGCCGATGATGATCGGACCGGCACCAATAATCAGAATACTTTTAATATCACTACGCTTTGGCATTTAGTTTTTCTCCGCGGCTTGCATCATGCTGATGAAGCGGTCAAACAGGTAACTGACATCGTTCGGGCCTGGCGAGGCTTCCGGGTGACCCTGGAAGCAGAAGGCCGGCTTGTCGGTGCGGGCAAAGCCCTGCAGCGAACCGTCGAACAAGGAAACATGGGTCACGCGGCAATTGGCCGGCAGGGTTTTCGCGTCCACCGCGAAACCGTGATTCTGCGAGGTGATCATCACCTTTTTCGAATCGAGATCCTGCACCGGGTGGTTGGCGCCGTGGTGGCCGAACTTCATCTTGAGCGTTTTGGCGCCTGAGGCAAGTGCCATGATCTGGTGGCCCAGGCAAATGCCAAAGGTCGGGATGCCGCGCTCGATCAGCTCTTTGCTGGCAGCAATCGCGTAGTCGCATGGTTCCGGGTCGCCCGGGCCGTTGGCCAGGAAGATGCCGTCCGGGTTCAGCGCCAGCGCATCGGCTGCGCTTGCTTGCGCCGGCAGCACGGTGACTTTGCAGCCGCGCTCGGTCAGCATGCGCAGGATGTTGCGCTTGACGCCGTAATCAAAGGCCACCACGTGGAATTTGGCGTCCGTCAGCTTGCCGTAGCCTTCGCCCAGCATCCATTCGGTTTCGGTGAACTCGTAGGCGGCGGTGGTCGACACCACCTTGGCCAGATCCATGCCGGTCAGGCCAGGGAAGGAACGCGCCAGGTCCAGCGCCTGTGCTGGCGAAGGCTCGTTGCCCTGGGTACCGGTCAGGATGGCGCCGCTCTGCGCACCTTTTTCGCGCAGCAGGCGCGTCAGCTTGCGGGTATCGATGCCGGCAATGGCGACGATGCCTTCAGCTTTCAGGTAATCAGAGAGGGATTGGGTGGAGCGGAAATTCGATGCCATGAGAGGCAGGTCACGGATAATCAGGCCAGCGGCGGCAACTTTGCCACTTTCGACGTCTTCGGGATTGACGCCGGTGTTACCAATATGGGGATAAGTCAGCGTGACGATCTGGCGGGTATAGCTCGGATCGGTGAGGATTTCCTGGTAGCCGGTCATGGAAGTGTTAAAAACAACTTCTCCGGTGGTATGGCCGGCGGCGCCAATGGAAATACCTTTAAATATCGTTCCGTCTGCGAGCGCTAGGATGGCTGGAACGGCTGGGCCAGAAAAAAATGGCGGCAAGGGCAACTCCTGATAAAGTTACCGTAGCTGCGCCACGTCAGACCGACGACCATGCTTCCCGAGCAGCTTCACTCAAGGGGTATGGCGTCATGTTGAATGAGGGATGAGTGGGTCGTCGCTACGGTATGTGGTGAATGGCTAAACCTCC
>DASWMN010000117.1:0-6338 GCA_036399735.1 Telluria sp.
AGTTCGGCTACATCTTCGCGCACAGTGCCATTATCATCATCCTGGTGGGCGGCATGCTCGATTCCGACCTTCCGATCCAGTTCCAGGAAAAAGTGCTGGGCAAGAGCGCCTACCAGGGCGGCGGCCTGATCGCCGACATCCCGGCCAAGCACAAGCTGAGCATGGCCAATCCCACGTATCGCGGCAATACCTTCATCCCGGAAGGCCAGTCCAGCGACATCGCCCTGATCCCGCGCGCCGACGGCAATCTGCTGCAGCCGCTGCCGTTCACGATTGAACTGAAAAAATTCATCATCGATTTCTATTCGACCGGCATGCCCAAGCTGTTTGCCAGCGAAGTGCTGATCCGCGACCCGGAAACGGGCAAGAGTTTCCCCGCCACCATCAAGGTCAATGAGCCGCTGATCTACAAGGGCGTGGCCGTGTACCAGTCCAGCTTCGAGGATGGCGGCACGCGTCTGAAACTGACCGGTTTCCCGATGAGCGGTAACAGTCAGGAATCGTTTGCGCTGGCAGGCGAAGTCAATGCCGCCACCGCGCTCAAGCGGGGCAACGAGCAGTTCAGTGTCGAATGGTCGGGCTTCCGTCCTTTCAACGTCGAGAACGTCGCTGCCAGTAACGATGCGCGCAGCGTGGCGAAAGGCGACAGCCTGAACGAGGCGCTCACGCGCACCCTGGACCAGCACTCCGGTTCGGCCGCCAAAAACGCCAACAACAAGGACCTCAAGAATGTCGGTCCGAGCGTGCAGTACAAGCTGCGCGACGCCACCGGCCAGGCGCGCGAATACCAGAACTACATGCAGCCCGTGACCATCGACGGTGCCGAACTGTTCCTGGCCGGGGTGCGCGCCAACCCGGACGACGCCTTCAGCTACCTGCGCATTCCAGCCGACGACGCCCACACCGTGAAAGAATGGATGCGCATGCGCGCCGCGCTGGCCGATCCGGCCCTGCGCAGCGCGGCGGCAAGCCGCTACGCGCGGCGCGCGCTGCCGGCCAAGGCCGGTGGCGACGACCGCGCGCTCGAGCGCCAGCTGCAGGAGTCGGCAGCGCGCAGCCTGGCCATCTTCGCCGGCGAGAGCGAAGCGGCCGCGCCGACGGGGCAGGCCGGGCAGGGCGGCTACGCGGCCGTGGCGCGCTTCCTCGAAAAGATCCCGCCAGCGGAACAGGAAAACGCCGCGCGCATCTTCATGAAAATTTTGAACGGCACCTTGTGGGAGCTGTGGCAGGCCGCGCGCGAGCAGGACGGGCTGGCCGAAGTGGCGCCGGACGACAACCATGGCCGCTTTGTCCAGCTGGCCGCGAATGCCCTGTCCGACAGTTTCTTCTACGGCGCCCCGGTGTATTTGCAACTGGACGAATTTGTCGAAGTCAAAGCGTCGGTGCTGCAAGTGACACGCTCGCCGGGCAAGCCGGTGGTGTATTTTGGCTGCCTGCTGCTGGTGATGGGCGTGTTCGCCATGTTCTACATCCGCGAGCGCCGCCTGTGGGTCTGGATCCGCGCCGATGCCGCTGGCGGGGCGCACGCGCTGATGGCCATGAGCACCCAGCGCAAGACCCTCGATTTTGAAAACGAATTCAACGACTTGAAAACGAAACTGCTGCAATCGGCGTAAGCTGGCGGGGCAGGTTTCTGGAGAACGACATGGAATTATCACAATCGCAAACGTATCAGCAGGCGCCCGGTTACTTCAAACGGCTGGGCATGGCGGACTGGGTGTACGCGGCGGCGCTGCTGGCGGCGGCGCTGTTTGCCCTGTCGCGCTACGGCCACTTCATGGATGGCTACGAAAAAGCCATTCTGCTGCTGGCCGCGCCCGTCTTTGCCGCCCTTGGCTGGCACTGGAAGCCGGTACGCGTCCTGCTGCCGGCCGTTGCAGTGCTGAGCCTGTTCGCGATCAGCTTGTACGCTGGCAACCTCGACATGGCCAACAAGAAATTCTTCCTGAAATACTTGCTGTCGAGCCAGTCCGCCATCCTGTGGATGAGTACCCTGTTCGCCTTCTCCACCGTGTTCTACTGGGTCGGCCTGGCCGGCCGCAGCGAATTCGGCGCCGCGGTCGGCTCCAAGCTGTGCTGGGCCGCCGTGCTGCTGGGCTGGACCGGCATGATGGTGCGCTGGTACGAGTCTTACCTGATCGGCGCCGACGTCGGCCATATTCCCGTCTCGAACCTGTACGAAGTGTTCATCCTGTTCTCGATGATCACCGCCATGTTCTACCTGTACTACGAACAGCATTACGCCACCCGCCAGCTGGGCGCCTTCGTGCTGCCGGTGATCACGGCCGCCGTCACCTTCCTGATGTGGTACACCGTGACGCGCAACGCGGCCGACATCCAGCCGCTGGTGCCGGCCCTGCAGAGCTGGTGGATGAAGATCCACGTGCCGGCCAACTTCATCGGCTACGGCACCTTCGCCCTGGCAGCCGGGGTGGCCAGCGCCTACCTGCTCAAATCCCACGGCATCCTGACCGACCGCCTGCCGGCGCTCGAGGTGCTCGACGATGTGATGTACAAATCGATCTCGGTCGGCTTCGCCTTCTTTACGGTGGCCACCATCCTGGGCGCCCTGTGGGCGGCCGAAGCCTGGGGCGGCTACTGGTCCTGGGATCCGAAAGAAACCTGGGCCCTGATTGTCTGGCTCAATTACGCCGCCTGGCTGCACATGCGCCTGCTGACCGGCCTGCGCGGCCGGGTCGCGGCATGGTGGGCCCTGGTGGGCCTGCTGGTGACCACCTTCGCCTTCCTGGGCGTCAACATGTTCCTGTCAGGACTGCATTCCTACGGCAAGCTGTAAGTACACGCGCGTGGCATTTTTGCTGGCCGCCGGATGAAATCGGCCAGATGGTGTAAGGTTTGTGGAAGTTGCACGACCAAAATCTATCGCCATCTGAACCGCCGGAGCACGCCATGCTGATCAAACGCAGTCCCCAGTCCATCGCCCTGTCCTCATCCGAGATCACGCCGCAAGCCGTGTACGAGGAGCGGCGCCGCTTCATCGCCCGCATGGCCGCCGGTGCTGTCGCGGGCGGCGCCCTGTGGGAAATGGCCAACCGCGCCGCCTTTGCCGACGTGCCCGCGCAAAAGCTGGCCGCCAAGGCCAATCCGGCCTACGCCTCGATGGAAAAGCAGACCCCGTTCAAGGACGCCAGCAGCTACAACAACTACTACGAGTTCGGCCTCGACAAGGATGAGCCGGCCCAGACCGCGCACACCCTGCGCACGCGGCCCTGGACGGTGTCGATCGAAGGCGAAGTCAAGAAGCCGATGACGCTCGACATCGACAGCCTGCTCAAGCTGGCGCCGCTGGAAGAGCGCATCTACCGCCTGCGCTGCGTGGAAGGCTGGTCGATGGTGATTCCCTGGGTCGGCTATTCGCTGTCGGCCCTGATCAAGAAAGTCGAGCCCACCGGCAGCGCCAAATTCGTCGAATTCACCACCCTGGCCGACAGCAAGCAAATGCCTGGCGTGGGCAACCGTGTGCTGAACTGGCCGTACGTGGAAGGCTTGCGCCTGGACGAAGCGATGCATCCGCTTACGCTGCTGGGCCTGGGCATGTACGGGCAGACCCTGCCCAACCAGAACGGCGCGCCGGTGCGGGTGGTGGTGCCCTGGAAGTACGGCTTCAAGTCGGCCAAGTCGATTGTCCGGATCCGCTTCCTCAAGGAGCAGCCGCGCACTGCCTGGAACGTGTCGGCGCCAAGCGAGTACGGCTTCTATTCGAACGTCAATCCCGAGGTCGACCACCCGCGCTGGTCGCAGGCCAGCGAAAGGCGCATCGGCGAAGATGGCTTCTTCCAGAAAAAGCGCAAGACCCTGATGTTCAACGGCTATCCCGAAGTGGCCTCGCTGTACACCGGCATGGACTTGAAAAAGAACTTCTGACGATGGCCTTCAATCCGAGTCCCAAGCAGCTGGGCCTGATCAAGGCGGCGCTGTTCGTGCTGGCGCTGCTGCCCCTGGCGCGGCTGGTGTGGCTGACCGGCAGCGGGCAGTTTGTCGATCCGCTCGAGGCGATCACGCGCGGCACCGGCGACTGGGTGCTGTACCTGCTGTGCATCACGCTGGCGCTGACGCCCTTGCGCCGCGTGACAGGCTGGAATTGGCTGATCAAGTTGCGCCGCATGGCCGGCCTGTTCGCCTTTTTTTACGCCTTCCTGCATTTCCTGGCGTTTCTCTGGTTCGATCACTTCTTCGATCTGGCGGCGATGTGGAAGGATGTGCTCAAGCGGCCCTTCATCACGGTCGGCTTCATCGCCTTTGTGCTGTTGTTTCCACTGGCTGCGACCAGCACCAACGGCATGATCAAGCGCCTCGGCGGCAAGCGCTGGCAATGGCTGCACCGCCTGATCTATGTGATCGCGCCGCTGGGGATCCTGCATTTCTGGTGGATGAAGGCGGGCAAGCACAACTTCACGCAGCCCATCATCTTCGGGGTGATCGTCGCGCTCCTGCTGGGAGTGCGCGTGTTCTGGAACCGCCAGAAAGCGCTGCGCGCGCACGCTTGAGCCGGCAGCGCCGGGGCTGCCGGCAAGCAGCTTACTTGAGCAGCGACTCGAGCGCGAACAGGTCGGCCGCGTTTTCACGTTCGCGCACCAGGTGCACCTGCTCACCGTCGACGATGACTTCGGCCGCGCGGCCGCGCGTGTTGTAGTTCGAGGACATGGTCAGGCCATAGGCCCCCGCCTGCATGATGGCCAGCAGGTCGCCCTGTTCCACCGCCAGCGCGCGTTCGCGTGCCAGCCAGTCGCCCGATTCGCACACGGGGCCCACCACGTCATACAGCGCGGGCGCGAGATCGCGCAGCGTGACCGCCTGCACATCCATCCAGGCCTGGTACAGGGCAGGGCGCATCAGGTCGTTCATGGCCGCGTCGACGATGCAGAAATTCTTTTCGGCGCCGGGCTTGAGGTATTCCACCCGGGTGAGCAGGACACCGGTGTCGCCGACAATCGCGCGGCCCGGCTCGAAGATCACCTTGATCGGCGCGCCGTCATACTTGGCGGCGCGCCAGGCGTCGATGCGGGCGAACACGCGGCCCAGATAGTCGCCCACCGCGACCGGCTCGTCTTCGCCGGCTTCGCCGTAATTGATGCCGATGCCGCCGCCCATGTCCAGGTGGTGCAGCATGATGCCTTCCAGCGCCAGTGCGTCGATCAGTTCGATCAGCTTGTCGAGCGCTTCGAGCAGCGGGGCGTCGTCCAGCAGCTGCGAGCCGATGTGGCAGTCGATGCCGACCGGGACCAGATGCGGCAGCGCGGCGGCGGCGCGGTAGGTCGCCAGCGCATCATCGAAGGCCACCCCGAACTTGTTTGCTTTCAGGCCGGTGGCGATATAGGGATGGGTCTTGGCGTCGACATTCGGATTGACGCGCAGCGAGACGCGCGCGCGCAAACCCATGGCGCCGGCGACCGCGTTCAGGCGGTGCAGTTCCGGGATCGATTCCACGTTAAAGCACAGGATGTCGTGCTTGAGGGCCAGCTGCATCTCGGCCTCGCTCTTGCCGACGCCGGAGAAAATCACCTTGCCCGGATCGCCGCCGGCGGCGATTACGCGCAGCAGTTCGCCGCCGGAGACGATGTCGAAGCCGGCGCCGCGCTGCGCCAGCAAATTCAGGATCGCCAGATTGGAATTGGCTTTCATCGCATAGCAGACCAGCGCATCGCGCCCGCTGCAGGCATCGGAGAAGGCGCCAAAATTTTCCAGCAGCGCGGCTTTGGAATACACATAGGTTGGCGTGCCAAACTGCGCGGCGATGTGGGCCAGGGGCGTGCCTTCGGCGTGCAGGGCGCCGTCAAGATGAAAGAAATGCGACATGAATTATTCGTTGGAAGGGGTGGACGTGGGCGGTGGAAGCGGAACTGGCGCGCTCGCCTTGGGCGTGGCTTTGGCCGGCGGCGTGGGCATGTAGAGCGGGCCGGTTTGGCCGCAGCCAGCCTGCAGCAGTCCGGATAAGACCACGGCGGCAATGGCGGTATTACGCGAGAAAGAAGACTTCACGATTAGAATCAGGGTTTGATGGGTAGACCTTGGAGTGTAGCATGAGCGAAAAAGAATTTTTGGACCTGGCAGAATCGACGCTGAACACGATCGAAGCGGCCATGGACCGGCTGAACGACGAGGATGTCATTGACGTGGAATGCAAGCGCAGCGGCAATGTGCTCGAGATCGAGTTCATCGACAACGGCAGCAAGATCATCGTCAACAGCCAGGCACCGATGAAGGAACTGTGGGTGGCGGCCAAGTCGGGCGGCTTCCACTACAAGCATGTGGACGGGGCCTGGATCAACACGCGCGACGGCTCCGAACTGTACGCCGCGCTGTCGGCGCTGGCCAGC
>DASWMN010000118.1:0-10424 GCA_036399735.1 Telluria sp.
TCGACTGCCACCCAGACCACCAATACCGACACCGGCAACGACAAGAGCACCGGCCAGAACAACAGCGTGGGCGACGCGCTTGGTGTCGGCCTGAACGCGGCGGCGGCCAACAACGCGTCGACCTCCACCTCGACCATGAGCAATTCGTTCAATAACTCGACCGCGACCGCGACCAGCGCCCTGACCGGCACCGTGACCGGGAACACCATCAACAATATCGGCAATGCGGCCACCAACGCCGGCAACGCCAGCGGTGGCCACGGCAGCGGCGGTGCCGGGGCGGCCGGTGTGGGCGGCCTGGCTGCCGGTGCCGGCGGCGCCGGCGCCGCTGCCACGGGCGCCAACGGTGGCGCGGGCGCGGCAGGCGCGGCAGGCACCAATGGCAATGCAATCAACGGCGCCTCGCTGGCAACCGGCAGCGTCGGTGGTGCCGGCGGCGCGGGCGGTGTCGGTGGCGCCGGCGGTCTGGCCCTGGGCGGCAATGGTGGCGATGGCGGACTGGCGCTTGGTGGCAATGGCGGCACGGGCGGCGGCGCGGCCAGTGGCGCCGGCGGCGCCGGCGGCACCGGTGGCGATGGCGGTCTGGCACTGGGCTCGGCCGCCAGTTCGACCAGCGATGGCACCGGTGGCGCCAGCACCTCCGGCACCACCACCGATCCCACCGCCGGCGCTGGCGCCAGCACTGCCGGCGCGGGTACGGGCGGCGCGTCCACCACCACCGCAGGCGACGCCACGGCAGGTCCGGCCGGCACGGGCGGCAATGGTGCCAACAGTGGCGACAGCACCGGCGGCGGCGGCGGCGCGGGAGCATCGGCCAGCACGGCCGGCGGCGCGGGCGCGTCAGCCACGGTGGGTGACGGCGGCGCTGGCGGGGCCGGCGCAGCCGGTGGCAGCGGCACCGGCGGCACCGCCAGCAACGGCTCGCCGACAGTCGGCAACGCCACCGGCGGCAACGGCGGCGCGGGCGGCCTGGCCGGCACCAATACCGCTGGCAGCGGTGGCGATGGCGGCACCAACACCGGCGGCGCAGGCACGGGCGGCGCGGGCGCGGCCGGCACCGGTGGCGCGGGCGGCACCAACACGGTGGACGCAGGCACCTTCGACATGTCGAACACGATGAGCAGCGTGGGTCAGTCGGCGGCCGGCATCATGGCAGTCACCCAGAACAATGGCTTCTCGTCGCTGATCCAGCAAAGCGTCAACGTCCAGTCGAATCTGACGGTCGGCCCGTAATCGGCATGGCCGGCGCGTCACAGGCGCCGGCCTTGCAGCTTTCTTCCGGAGACACTATGAATGTTCTTTCCACGATCCCTTATGGCGCCTTGCTGGCGCTGCTGACAGCTGCTGGCGGCGCGCATGCGCAACCGGTGCTGGGCACGCCGGCGCCAACGGCGCTGCTGGCGCAAACGCGCGGCGGCAGCGCCGACATGAACGCCAGCAGCACACTGAGCGCTGCCGTCAACAACAACGCGGCGAGCCAGCTGGTCACGGGGGCCAACACGGTCCAGGGCGGCTCTTTCAGCGGTGCGGCCGGCATCCCCATCGTCATTCAAAACACGGGCGCGAATGTATCGATCCAGAACGCGACCGTGGTCCAGTTGCAGCTCAAATGAAAGGCGGCCGCGCAATCGCTCTTGCCGCGGCCCTGGTCTGCGCGGCCGCACCCGCGGCAGCGCTGGATATGGCGCTCAACGGGGCGCGCTTCAACGTGCCCGCCTCAAGCTTGAAGGAGATACGCTTTCGCACGACCTTGCGCCAGCAGTTCGATTTCAGCTGCGGCTCTGCGGCGCTGGCAACCCTGCTCACCTATCACTACGGGCAACGCTTCACCGAACAACAAGTGTTTGAGCAGATGTATCTGCACGGGGATCAGAACAAGATCCGCAAGGAAGGTTTTTCCTTGCTCGACATGCAGCGTTTTCTGGCCGGGCGCGGCTATCGCGCCGATGGTTTCCAACTACCGCTGGACAAGTTGACCGAGGCGGGCCTGCCGGCCATCGTCCTGCTGTCCGACAAGGGCTACCAGCACTTCGTGGTGGTCAAGGGTGTGGCGGGCGAACGGGTGCTGCTGGGCGACCCCGCCCACGGCGCCCGTGCCATGAGCCGCCAGGCGTTTCAGGCGGCCTGGGTGGGCAAGCTGCTGTTCGTCATCCACGGCTATCCGGGCGCGGCCAGTTTCAATGCAACGGCGGAATGGCGGGCGGCCCCGGCCGCGCCCCTGGCCGACGTGATCGCCCGCGATGGCATGGCAGCTGCCACCATGTCCAAATTTGGGCCCGGGGATTTTTAACAGGAGCGTGTATGAGGCAAGCTCGTTTTCAAGGACACGTAGGGGTGGCTGCGCTGTTGCTGTGTAGCCTATTCGCACCGGCGCGGGGCGCGCCGCCCGGCTGGTCGGCGGTCGATGGCGCCACGCTGGCGGCCCAGCGCGGCGGCTTTGTCGTCAGTACGGGGCTGGAATTGTCGCTCGGCATAGAACGTATGGTGGCGATTAATGGCGTGACACTGGCGCGTACCACCGTCCAGATTCCGGACCTGGCCAGCCTGAGCCCGGAACAAGCCCGACAAACCAGCGCAGCTCTGTCCGAGGTCAATCTGATCCAGAACGGCAGTGGGAATATCTATCTCGCTGCTATGTCGAACGCAACGCTCGCGGGCACTGTCATTCAGAACACCCTGAACGATCAGCGTATCGACAGCCGCACCACCATCAGCGCATCCGTCAACAGCATGGATCTGCTGAGTACCTTGCAATTTCACGGGACCCTCAGCGATGCGCTCGCGCGTACAGCCGGTCCGTGACCGACTGGAGCCACGCATGCATGTTTATTCCATCCGCCTTGGCGGCGCCGGCCTCGCTGCGCTGCTGGCCAGCCCGATCGCATTCGCCCAGCAGGATGTCCAGGCCGAGCTGAAACGCTTGCAGGCGCAACTGGTCGAGCAGCGCCAGCTGATCGATCAGCTGGCGCGCGAGCTGGCTGCCCGGCGCCTGGCACCGGCCCCAGCCGCGCTCACCCCCGAGCAACTGGCCAGCCACAGCGGCATGGGCCTGGCAGCCGATGCGGACCCGCAGCAGGCGCCTGTGGCCATGCCCGCCACCGGCCCGGCCCCGGCGCCGCCTGCCGCCGCGCCTGTGGCTGCGGCCGCACCCGCCCCGGCGCCCCCATCTGCACCGCGCCCGAGCGGCGTTGGCCGTCCGCCCGGGCGCGACACCCGCCCACCCGCCGTGGCGCCCTTGTTCGAGCAGCCTGGCGTGCTCACGCAGAAAGGCAAATATGTGCTGGAGCCGGCGCTCCAGTTCGGCTATTCGTCGAGCAACCGGGTGGCCCTGGTCGGCTACACGATCATCCCTGCCCTGCTGATCGGCCTGGTCGACGTGCGCGAGATCAAGCGCAACACCACCACAGCGGTGCTCAGCGGCAGGACCGGGCTCAGCAACCGTCTCGAAGTCGAACTCAAGCTGCCCTACGTCTACCGCTCCGACGCCACCGTCAGCCGCGAGATTTTCACCGGCACGGCCGTGGAAAACGTGTTCGACACCAGTGGCAGGCACATCGGCGACGTGGAAGCGGCCATGCGCTACCAGCTCAATGACGGCGGGGTTGAGCGGCCGTATTACGTGGCGTCATTGCGCATCAAATCACGCACCGGGCGCGATCCCTTCGAAGTTGTCACCGACTGCAGCAAGCGCTGTATCGGTCCCAACGCCACCGGCACCGGGCTACCGCTGGACCTGCCCACCGGCTCGGGCTTCTATTCGATCCAGCCCGGACTCACCTGGCTGTTCCCCTCCGATCCGGCAGTGTTCTTTGGCAGCGTCAGCTACTTGCACAATTTCAAGCGCAGCAATGTCAGCCGCACCGTGCTGGGAGGCGAACGTGAACTGCTGGGTGAAATCAAGCCGGGCGATATTCTGGGATTTAACTTCGGCATGGGCCTGGGCTTGAATGAAAAAGCCTCGCTCAGTCTCGGCTACGACCACAGCTCGATCGGCCGCACCCGCCAGAATGGCGTGACAGTCCCGGGCGCGGTGCGCACCCAGCTCGGAACATTGCTGCTGGGATTTTCCTATCGGCTCAGTGAGCAGCGCAGCCTGAATGTTTCAGTCGGTGCTGGCCTGACGCGCGACACGCCCGATGTGTCCTTGACCGTCCGGGTGCCGACCGCGTTTTGACGGCCCCACGCAATCTGGCTACCATGGCTGCCTGTCCCTCAACGGTCTTTTGCCATGCAGCCAGTTCCTCTCGTCGAAACCACGCGCGGCTATCCGGCCAGCGGATTTTGTGTTGAAAACGTTCACCTGGGTTCGGTCGCCGTGGTCGATGCGCGCGGCAAGTTGCTGTGGTCGGCAGGCAATCTGGACGCGATGGTGTTCACGCGTTCCGCCCTCAAACCGTTTCAGGCTCTGCCTTTCGTGCTGGACGACGGACCGGCGCGCTATGGCCTGCGCAGCGAGGAACTGGCGCTGTTGTGCGCCAGCCATTCGGGCGAAGAACCCCATCTGCAGGCCGTGCAGTCCATCTTGAACAAGATCGGTCTCGACGAAACCCATCTTGCATGTGGCTGCCATACACCACTGTTTTACGACAGCCTGGGTGTGCCGGTGCCACCCGGCCAGATCTGGCGGCCGGTGCACCACAACTGTTCCGGCAAACACAGTGGCTTCCTGGCGTGGTGCCGCTTGCATGGCGCGCCCACCGCCGCCTATGTCGATCCGGCCCATCCTTTGCAGCAACGCATCCGTGCCTCGCTGGCCGAGCTGACCGGCATGCCGGCAGACAAAATGCCGGTTGGCATGGACGGTTGCTCGGCGCCGAATTACGCCATGCCGCTTGCGCGCCTGGCCAACCTGTATGCGCGCCTGGCCCAGGGTAGCGCCGACCCGGTCCATGGCGCTGCCATGGGCGACTTGTTCTATGCCATGAGCGGCCACCCCGATTATGTGTCCGGGCAGGCGCGCGCCGACCTGGCCTACATGCGCGCCGGCCAGGGCGACTGGGTCAGCAAGATCGGCGCCGACGCGGTCCAGACCATCGGCATCCGTTCGGCCGGGCTTGGCATTGCCATCAAGATCGCCGATGGCGCCAAACACGTGCTGCAAAGCGCCACCTTCAGCGTGCTGGACCAGCTTGGCGTCATGAACAGCGCCCAGCGCGCCCTGCTCGACGCCTACCGCAGTCCGTCGCTGCGCAACGCGCGCGGCGCCGAGGTCGGTGCGATCCGCCCCGTGTTCACACTTCAGCCGGCTGCCTGACTGTTCGAGGTGGTCTGGAAGCGTGCCCGGAACTGGCTGGGCGCGATTGCCAGATGCCGCTTGAATGCCAGCCGCATGGCCTCGGCCGAGGCAAAGCCGCAGCGCGCGGCCACCCGTTCCACCGGCACGTTGCCGTCCGTCAGCATGCGCCGCGCCGCATCCACGCGCAAAGCCTGCACGTACTGGCCGGGCGCCACGTTCATCGCCTCGGCAAAGCGGCGCGCAAAGTTACGCGGACTCATGGCGCAGCGTTCGGCCAGCAGCGGCACCGGGAGTGGTGACGCCAGATGCTGGCCGATCCACGCGGTAAGTTCGGCAAAGCGGTCGCCATCGGCAGCGGCCGATTCTGCAGCCATCTGCGCACTGAACTGGGATTGCCCGCCTGGCCGTTTGAGAAACACCACCAGCTCGCGCGCCACCTCAAGCGCGCATGCCCGCCCGCCATCCTGTTCGACCAGCGCCAGCGCGTAATCGATGCCGGCGGAAATGCCGGCGGAGGCGTGAAATTTCCCTTCCATCACAAACAAGGCATCGCGTTCGATCTGCACCTGGGGAAAGCGGTTGGCAAATTCATCGAAATGGGCCCAGTGCGTGGTGGCGCGGCGACCATCGAGCACACCGGTGGCAGCGAGCATGAACGCGCCGGTGCAAATCGAGCCGACCCTGCCTGCCACAGCCGCCAGGCCGGCGATGGCAGCCACCAATGCGCCATCAAACGCGGCGGCCCGCGCCCCGGCCCCGCCGGCCAGCAGCAAGGTGTCGGGCGCCAGCGCGGGATCGTACAGACTGTGCGTGGCCAGCAGGGACACGCCCGATGTGGTTGCCAGCGGGCCAGCCACCGGCGCGGCCAGGGTGAGCCGGTATGGCGGCGGGGCGCCCCGCGCCTCGGCAATGCCATTGGCCACCGCAAAGACTTCCAGCGGGCCCGTCACATCGAGCATTTGTGCAGGGGGAAAGGCGGCAATCAGGACGTGGTGTTGGCTGGGCATGCCACAAGTATGGCAGAAAAAGCGGGGTGACTGTCTTTTCTGCCAAGTTCAGGCGCAGGATACTGGCATCCCCTCCTTGAGCCATGACCGCCATGAATTTTTTGAACAAGCTGTTGATCCTGTTGCTGCTCGCCAGCGGCGCCGCCGGCGCCCAGAGCATTGCCCCCTACCAGGCGCGCTTCGAGCGCGCCCGTCCCGTCATTGCCGTCGTCGGCGCCAATGGCGGCACCGAACTGAGCGACTTCCTGGCGCCCTACGCCATCCTCGCCCGCGCTGGCGGCATGGACGTGCTGGCGCTCGGTACGACTAGCGGCCCGATCCAGATGCGCCCTGCCCTGCGGCTCGAACCGGATGACACCCTGGCCGGGTTCGACCGCACTTACCCGGACGGGGCCGACTACGTGATCGTGCCGGCCGTTGCCGCGCCTGACGATGCGGTGCTGCTGACCTGGCTGGCCGCCCAGGCCGCCAAGGGCGCGACCATTGTCAGCATCTGCGACGGCGCGCTGGTGGCAGCCCGCGCCGGGGTGTTCAAGGGGCATCGCGCGACCGGCCACTGGGCCACCCACAAGCAGCGCGTGGCCGACTATCCCGATACCGAATGGCTGGCCAACCGGCGCTACGTTGCCGATGGCAAAGTCGTTTCCAGTGCCGGCATCAGCGCTGCCATTCCCACCGCGCTGGCGTTGGTGGAAGCCATCGCGGGACGGCCCCGGGCCGAAGCGGTGGCGGCCGAGATCGGCGCCAGCGGCTGGAGCGAACAGCACAACAGCGCCCGTTTCGGCCGCAGCGCCGGCATGCTCCTGACCGCCCTGGGGAATAAAGTATTTCGCAGCGAAGCACGGATCGGCATCGCACTCGACAGTGAAATGGATGAGCTAGGGATCGCCCTGCTGGCGGACGCCTTCTCGCGCACCCTGCGCAGCAAGGCGTATGCGGTATCGGCAAATAAAGAGCCGGTGCGCACCCTGCACGGTCTGCGCCTCTACCCCGACCTCGACCAAAGCACGCCAGAGGCCATCACCCTGGTACAGCCCGGCCATTTGAAGCAGATCATGGGCCAGATTCGCACCATGTACGGGGCCGGCACCGCCCATCTGGTCGCGGCCCAGCTGGAATTCGATGAACGGGCCGACAGCAACTACTAAGCTTGCGTGGACAGCACCAGCGTTTCCTTGATCTCTTCCATTACCACATAGCTCTTGGACTGCGCCGCGCCGGGCAGTTCGAGCAGCATGTCACCGAGCAATTTTCGGTATTCCGCCATCTCGTGGATGCGCGCCTTGATCAGGTAATCGAAGTCGCCCGACACCAGATGGCATTCCTGCACCTCGGGAATGCGCAGCACTTCGCGCCGGAACTGCTCGAAGGCCGAGGCCGACTTCTGGTTCAGCGTAATTTCCACAAACACCAGCAGCTTGGCCCCCAGCGCCGCCGGATCGACGCGCGCGTAATAGCCGCTGATAACGCCGTCGCGTTCCATGCGCTTGACCCGTTCGATGCAGGGCGTCACCGACAAACCAACCCGCTCGCCCAGGTCCTTCATCGAGATGCGCCCCTCCGCCTGCAGCACGCGCAGGATGTGGCGGTCGAGTTTATCGAGGGTACGGGTCGATTCTTTTTGAATTCGCATGAAATTCCACCAAATAATCGTGTTTTTACGTGAACAAACACTAGTTGAATCACCATAATATAGCGGAAATTCTTGAACATCCACATAATCCATTGGAGATCGTATGCGTGTCGTCATCCTGGGCAGCGGCGTCATCGGCGTTACGAGTGCGTACTACCTGGCCAAAGCCGGGCACGAGGTGACGGTCATCGACCGCCAGCCCGGCCCCGCGCTTGAAACCAGCTTCGCCAATGCCGGCCAGATTTCGCCTGGCTACGCCTCGCCGTGGGCGGCGCCCGGCATTCCGCTCAAGGCCATGAAGTGGATGCTGCAACGCCATTCCCCGCTCTCGATCACGCCCGATGGCACCACCTTCCAGCTCAAATGGATGTGGGAAATGCTGCGTAATTGCACCGCCGACCGTTATGCGACCAACAAGGAACGCATGGTGCGCCTCGCCGAATACAGCCGCGACTGCTTTAAAGTGTTGCGCGACGAAGCAGGCATTACCTACGAAAGCCGCCAGCAAGGCACGATGCAACTGTTCCGCACCGAACAGCAATTTGCCAGCGCCCAGAAAGACATCAAGGTCCTGCAGGATTCCGGCGTGCCGTATGAACTGCTGACCCGCGGCCAGCTCGGCGAGGCCGAACCGGCCCTAGCGGCCGCCGGCAGCAAGCTGGTTGGCGCGCTGCGTCTGCCAAACGACGAAACCGGCGACTGCCAGCTGTTCACCACCCGCCTGGCCGCCATGGCCGAGCAACTTGGCGTCAAGTTCCGCTACAACGTGGCGATTGACCGCCTGGCCGTGGCGGGCAACAGCATTACCGGTGTGCACTGCGGTGAGGAATTGGTGCAAGCCGACGCCTACGTGCTCGCGCTGGGCGCCCACAGCACCAACTTGCTCAAAAACATAGTCGACATTCCTGTGTACCCGATGAAAGGCTACTCGATCACGGTGCCGATCACCGACGCCCAGCGGGCGCCGGTGTCGACCATTCTCGACGAAAGCTACAAGGTTGCCGTGACCCGTTTCGACGACCGCATCCGGGTGGGCGGCATGGCCGAGCTGGCCGGCTTCGACCTGCGCCTCAATCCGCGCCGCCGCGCCACCCTGGAAATGGTTGTCAACGACCTGTTCCCTGGCGCCGGCGACACCGCCAAGGCCTCGTTCTGGACCGGCCTGCGCCCGATGACGCCGGACGGCACGCCAATCGTCGGCCGCACGCCGCTCGGCAACCTGTTCCTCAATACCGGCCATGGCACGCTCGGCTGGACCATGTCCTGCGGTTCGGCCCAGCTGCTGGCCGATCTGATGTCAGCTAAGCGCCCGGCCATTCCGTACAGCGACCTGTCGGTCAGCCGCTACAGTGGCAACGGCGGCAGCACCCAGCTCGATCTGGCAAACGCCTGAGTTCGCCGGTCCCTGTCGCGGCGCGACAGGGATTCCATCCCTTGCCTAATAAACAGGCTTCTGGGATGCAGAATAAGCATTGCTTGGCATTTAAGAACGCTTGAGTGAGAATCGGGTTGTCACCCGAAAATTGCCAGGCAACTTCGTTCGATGATCCCAGGCCGCCACTTCTGCTGTGCGTTTCTTTTGCTGCTCGCCGCTGGCATGCAGTTGCCCGCCGCTGCCGGCTGCTCGCGCCCGATCAACGTGCCCGCCGCAGCCACCGGCCAGAGCATCACCATCAATGGCGCCCAGGTGGGTGGCATGATCCCCGACATGCTCAATCAGATCGGTGCCAGGATTGGTTGCACCTTTCGCTGGTCGCCGGTGCCGCGCCAGCGTCTTGAGGCCATGTTCGTCGGCGGCAGCGCCGATCTGATGGTCGCCGCCACCCAGGTCGACCGGCGCGACCGCGCCGGCATCTTCGTTCCTGTTGTCGAAACCCGGCCCACCCTGATCTCGGTCGATTCCGAGCGCGCTGCCATCCACACCGTCGCCGATCTGCTGGCGCGGCGCGAGCTGCGCGTGGCCCTGGTGCGCGGCTACGACTACGGCCCCGCCTACCAGGCCATGATCCAGACCCTGACCAGCCAGGGCCGCCTGTATCTTCAGCCCGACGCGCGCACCGTGGCGCGCATGCTCGCCGACGCCATGGCCGATGTGACGATCATGCCCGCCAGTGCTTTTATCGGCAGTCTGCAGAGCGATGCCCGCATCGAAGGCCTGGCCAGCAAGCTACGCGTCGAAGCACTCGAGGAACTGCCGTGGATCCGCTCCGGCATCTATCTGTCGAAGTCCTCGCTGACGGCGCCTGATCGCGCGCTCCTGCACAACGCCCTGACCGCCTCGGTCAACAGCGGGGTCTGGTGGCAGGCTTTCAAACGCTATTACCCGAGCGCTGTCCTGCACGACAATACCCGCCCCATCGAAGCGCTCCGTTAGCGCACCGCGATCGCCAGGTCGCGTCCCGCCAGCGCAGTATTGCCGGCGTAATCGGCGGCGCTAATGCGAATGATGTAGTCACCGGCGGCCAACGTGGCCGGATCCCAGCTGCCGTTTTTCGCTTCACCGTCGCGCACCACATTGGTCACCTGGTACAGAAAACGCGTGGTCTTG
>DASWMN010000119.1:0-3985 GCA_036399735.1 Telluria sp.
CTTCGCAAGCTGAATCGTACTTCGTCCCACCGCCTGGCTATGCTGCGCAACATGACCGTTTCCCTGCTGCGTCATGAAGCCATCAAAACCACCGTGCCTAAAGCCAAGGAACTGCGCCGCGTTATCGAGCCGATCCTGACCCTGGGCAAGACCGACACCCTGGCCAACAAGCGCCTGGCGTTCTCGCGTCTGCGTGACCGCGAAATGGTCCTGAAGCTGTTCGCTGAACTGGGCCCACGCTACGCCAACCGCAACGGCGGCTACCTGCGCATCCTGAAAATGGGTTTCCGCGTCGGCGACAATGCGCCAATGGCGTATGTTGAACTGCTCGACCGTCCGGAAGTCTCGGACGTCGATGCTGCTCCAACGGCTGAGTAATCAGTTTTTGCTCCAATAAAACGGCCGCTGGTTTCCAGCGGCCGTTTTGCGTTTTGTGCAACAATTTGTCGATTCACATGCTTTTATTGTCAACATTGATTGACCGCGTATTGTGCGTCCTTTAGAGTGGACCGATGGTGCAATTTCGCACCTGTACACTGAAGGAATGCGCGATGATGAACAAGTTGTTACTGGCAGTTGCCGCAGCGCTGGCATGCTCCACCGCTCTGGCCGTCGAGCCTGTGCTGGAAGAACCCGATATGAGCGCGATGGCGGAAGACCTCTGCTCGCGTGACGGCAACGCCGGCTGCTACGTTGCACCAAGCCCACCACCGAAGAAACCCCGCCAGTAATTTCCCGGGGCCATTCCCCGTCCTTCCGCTGGGCAAATAGTTGACCGCAGACGAGAACCGCGTCGCCGGTGTACTATGCTGCTTCGCCCAGCGAAAGGAAGTCATGTCCCGTCATTTTTTCAAGGCCGCGTTCGCGCTGCTGCTGCTTGCCTTTACTGTTTTTGGTCTGAGCCCGGCCCGCGCTGAAGAAGCGTATCTGGAGCCCGAGGCTGCCTTCCGCTTTTCCGCCCGCATGGTCGATCCGGAAACGCTGGCCGTCACCTATGCGATTGCGGACGGCTATTATATGTACCGCGAGCGCTTCAAGTTCCGCGCCGAAGGGGCGACTCTGGGCGAAGCCGTGTTCCCCAAAGGCAAGGTCAAGTTTGACGACACCTTCCAGAAAAACGTCGAAACCTACCGCAACAGTGTGACCATCACGCTGCCGGTCAAAGCGGCCGGCATGTTCACCGTGACCGCCACCTCGCAGGGCTGCGCCGACGCCGGCCTGTGCTATGCGCCGCAAGACGCCTCGGCGCGCCTGGTCGGCGCCCTTAGCGGCGGCCAGAGCAGCGCGGGCAATCCCCTGCAAGCGCGTTACGGCCAGGAACCTGCCGCCCAGGTCGACCGCCCGGCGGGCAGCGCGCCCGCCGCCAGTGCGCCGTCCGCCGCCGCGTCAGCCGGCACAGCGCCCGACAACAGCGAGCAGGGCACCCTGGCCACCCTGCTGGGGGGCGGCAAATTGCTGGTGATTATTCCCGCCTTCATCCTGCTTGGCCTCGGCCTGTCGTTTACGCCCTGCGTGCTGCCGATGGTGCCGATCCTCGCCTCCATCATTGTCGGCTCCAGCACCACCAGCGTGACGCGCGCGCGCGGTTTTACTTTGGCCGCCGCATATTCGCTCGGCATGGCCCTGGTGTACACCGTGCTCGGCGTGGCAGCCGGCCTGATCGGCGAAGGCTTGTCGGCCTCGCTCCAGAACCCCTGGGTGCTGGGCACCATCGGGCTGTTGATGACAGGCATGGCGCTGTCCATGTTTGGCGTCTATGAATTGCAATTGCCGTCGGCCCTGCAGACGCGCCTGGTCGGCGCCTCCGGACGCATGTCGGCCGGCAAGCTGGCCGGGGTATTCGGGATGGGCGCGCTGTCGGCGCTGATCGTCGGCCCCTGCGTGGCGGCGCCGCTGGTGGGCGCGCTGGTGTATATCGGCCAGACCCGCGACGTGGTGATCGGGGGGCTGGCCCTGTTCTCGATGGCGGCCGGGATGAGCATCCCCTTGCTGCTGGTCGGACTGTCGGCCGGTACCTTGCTGCCGCACGCGGGCGCCTGGATGGACCAGGTCAAGAAATTTTTCGGTGTGCTGATGCTGGCGGTGGCGCTGTGGCTGGTGTCGCCGGTGCTGCCGCCCTTGCTGCAGATGCTGCTCTGGAGCGCGCTGCTGATCGGCTACGGCGCCTATCTGCTGCGCGCTACCCGGCACTGGGCGGGCATGGCGCTGGCCGCGGCCTGCGCCATCCTGGGCGCGGTGCAACTGACGGGGGCCGCCACCGGCGGGCGCGATGTGCTGGCACCGCTTGGCCATTTCGGGCCGCAGGCGCACGGCATCGTGTTCAAACGCATCAAGACGGTGGCGCAGCTGGACGCGGCGCTGGCGGCCAACCAGGGCCGCACCGCCATGCTCGACTTTTACGCCGACTGGTGCGTTTCGTGCAAGGAAATGGAAAAGCTGACCTTTGTCGACCCGGGCGTGCAGCGCCAGCTGGCCGATACCCTGCTGCTGCAAGTGGATGTGACAGCCAATGACGCCGACGACAAGGCCATGCTCAAGCGCTTCGGCCTGTACGGGCCGCCCAGCATCATCCTGTTCGGACGCGATGGCAAGGAAGTGGCCGGCAGCCGGGTGGTAGGCTACCAGGATGCCGGCAAATTCAGCAACTCGCTGCGTAAGTTGCAATAAGGCGCAAGGTCAGCCGAGCAGCTGGTCCAGACGGCTTGACAGGCTCAGGGCCATTTCGCGGCCCTTGGCCTTGAGCACCGCTTCGACATAGGTATCGCGCAGGGCACGGAAGTCGCTCAGGTTCGAGCACTTTTCCACTTTCAGCTGCAGCATCATGCCGCGCAAGCCCAGGGTGCTCTTGATGGTCTGGGTGTAAAACTCCTGCACCGCCATGTGACGTTCGGCGTCGCTCATCTTCGGGGCCGCTGGCGCTGCTGGCGCGGCCGGCGCAGCTGCCCGCGCGGGTGCCTCGACCGGTACCGTGCCGATGATGGTGGTCGGTCCGTTGCCATCCATCCCCAGCAGCGAATCCGGTCCGAGCAGCGAGTCCGGCCCCAGGATCGATTCGCCGCTATGCGAGCGCTCGACGGCGGCCTTGCGGCGGGCCAGCTGGCGCGCCTGGGCCGACATGGCGGCTTTGTGCGGGGTGATCGTTTCCGGGCCCGGATCGGGCTCACCGGCATCGACCAGCACGATCATGCCCAGGCTGAGCAATTCTTCCACGTTCTCTACAGACAAGCCCATCGGGCCGAAACTTTTCATTAAAACATCGATGGAGCGGTGTCCGTCTATCATCAGCAGCAAGGAACGCAGCTTGGAAGGGACATGGTGTTTGCGGGTGGCGATTTCCTCGCGGCCCTTGTCCGTCTTGTCATAAATGTGCTTGTTCATGCTGAAACCCCAGGAGAAGCGAAATATTGCTTTGTAGATAGATGGGCCCCAGCATACACCGATGAATACGCACAGACTAGTCCCGCGCGTGATTTCGATTGCGTGTCGTTACAATTTGTATACATTCAGTTAAGCCGGGCAGGGGCGACGCTGCCTGCGCGCCCCTGCCTGGCGCCCTTATGCGCCCATGCGATGCATGCCGCGGTGGCCCCCACGGTGATGGCCGCCGTGGCCCTGGTTTTTCTCATCGAACAACTTCTTTTGCTCGACAGTGAGAGCACCATAGAAACTTTGCAGTGCCGCCAGGCGCGCTTCCATGCGCTCGGTCCGCTGGCGCGAATGGGCAATCTGCCGTTCCAGCCGTTGCGGTGCGGACAGGGCTTTCCAGTTCGTGCGGGCAGGGCGCTGATCGGCGCGCGCCTTCGGTGCCAGCGCGGCCTGATAGTTGCTCCACGCGCCTTCCTGGCCCGGGCTCAGCTTCAGGGCGTCGTGCAATTGCTGCTGACGCGCCGCGGCGCGCTCGGCCCACTGGCCATGGCGCTGGCCGCGTTCCTGGCCCCGCTCCTGGCCGTGCGCGGCCGGGGTGGCCGGGGTGGCCGTATCGGCG
>DASWMN010000120.1:0-9768 GCA_036399735.1 Telluria sp.
CGCGGGAAATGCCGGCGCCCGCAGCGCTCGAAGCCTTGATTCGGCCCTACCTGGCGAAGCACTTCAAGCCGGCCTTCCTTGGGCGCCTCAAGGTGATCCCGTACTATCCGCTCGATGACGAGGCGCTCGTCAGAATCATCAGACTGAAGCTGGGCCATATCGGGCAGCGCATCGCAGCCCAGCACAGCGCCGACTTCAGCTACGATGAAGCTGTACTGGACGCGGTGCTGGCGCGCTGCACGGAAGTTGATTCCGGAGCGCGCAACGTCGACCATATCCTGAGCGGCACCTTGCTGCCGCAGATTGCCGGCGCAGTGCTCGCCAGGATGGCGGGAGGGGAGGCGATCCGTGCGATCAAGGTTACTGCCGACAAAAACGGGAAGTTCACATACGCTGTCAAGTGAGCGGGGTCGAACTGCCGGGCGCGATGCCAAGCAGTTCCTCGATATGCGCCATTGAAACGGGATCCTTGACCACGCTGCGCAGCCAGGCGTGCAGATTTTGTTCGCCTGCATCCGCAGCCTTGTCAGCGAAATAGGAAGCCGGACTATGCGGCTCGGTCCTGCGGAAAAATTGCGCCAGCGCGCGCAGTTGCGCCACTGCCTGCGCACGGCTGGTGACGGGCTCGATGGCTGCCAGCTGGTCTGCGCGCAACGCGGGCTGCTCAAGTGCCTTTCCCGGCAAGCGGCCCGCTGGCGTGTCGACCGGCGGCGGCATCAGCGCGATCAATTCCTGCAAGGCGTCGCGCGTGCCGGAAAACCCCGGGCTGTCGCTACCGAGCCGTTGATCCGCCGTTTTTTCGAGCTGCAGAAGCGCTGCCATGCAGCTGTGGGCATCCGCCCTGAAGGTATCGGAGAAAACGGCCCCGTTGCTGCGCAGAGCTGCCTCCAGATCGGCCAGGCTGGATGTGCCGGCGGTCTTTTTGCGCGCCAGCTCGAAGTCGGTCGTGCTATAGCCGCCCACGCCTTCCGTCACGCGGATTTCGCGCAGCAGGGCAGGAGCGCGTCCGAGTATCCAGCTCAGGTTGCGGATGCGTTGATCATGGTCGTTCCCATCACTGGCAGGATGCAGCCCGCAATCCCAATACCGGTCGAGCAGGCCGGCCAGCAGCAGAAATCCCTGAGCCAGGCCACGCAGCTGGTATTGGCGTGATGCGGCCTCGGTCAAATAGGCGGCCAGCTGCAAGTCCTTGCTCCGTTCTTCGATCAGCACACAGCACTGTGTGATCACGAAATCCCAGTCGGCTTCTTTCAGCGCGGTGACCCATTCGCCCTGGTCGAGTGAAGGATCATCGGACCGGCGCGCGTGGTTGATGGCATCAAGTTCGGGCGAAAACGACAGATCGGCGCCGGCCGGCTGGTCGGCGCTGATCGGGTGAAGTAACTGCTTGGCCAGGAACATGGGATCCTCCTCAGGGTGAGTACTTATGGCGCTATCCGAAACTCGATCCGGCGATTGCGCGCGCGGCCACTGACGCTGTCATTGCCGTTCAGGGGCTGGTCTGCGCCCCGGCCGCTCGCGCGCAGCAGGTCGGCGCGGATGCCGCTGTCAGCCAGATAGGATCTGACCGCTTCCGCGCGCGCCTGACTGAGCTGCTGGTTTGCCGTGCGCGGACCCTGATTGTCGGTATGGCCGATGATGTCGACTGTGCGGTCTTTCAGCTTTTGCATCGCAGCGGCCATGTCGTTCAGGATGCTGCGCCCGGCCGGGGTCAGGGTGGCCTTGCCGCTCTCGAATTCGATGATGCGGTTGGCCAGCGCCGCATCAAGCACGCCCTGGCCGGAGGCCGCCACGCGCAAATTGTTGGTCACGGTGTAAGTGGGATTGAGACTGCGTGTCATGCCGGCAGCCAGCGCCTGCCGTACCGCGTCACTGGCGACTTCGCCATTGACGCTCACGCTGCTGCCCGCAATCGTCAGCTGGCCGCGAGAAATCTGTTTGAGGTCCGGCGTGACCAGCTTGTCGAGATGGCCACCCCAGTTGGGCGGGGCGCTGACCTGGCCGACCGTGATCTGATCGACCACCATCGCGTCACCGTACACCTCGCGCAAACGCGCCAGGACACTGGCCCTGGTGGCGTCGTCGGGCACGGTGCCGCTGGCCACAACCTGAGCCGCCCGGACGGCGCCGCTCTGGGCGTGAAGATCGGCGCCGCAGATGAATGCAAATACCAGTATGGCAAGTTGACGCATCTTCAGCCTCCGATACAAAAACAGGGTTGCGCTCATTGCGCAGCGACCGCAGGGGCGGTGTCGATCAGCGTGTCCGGCAGGCGCAGGCGCTTGAAACCCTGGTCGGCCCGGGCCTGGGCTGGGCGCTTGCCGGTCTCGATGATTTTCATATTGGCCCGCACCGTTACGCCAACGTTCTCCCAGCTCAGCTCAAATACGGCGCCGTACTTGCGCTTGCGCCTGGCCGCGGCCACCATCTTCTTCAGGCCCAAGTGTCCCGGCTCATCGAGCAGCACGGTGCTACTTCCGGCCGCGGTGATTGCGCTGATGCGTGAACCGGGAACGCCGTGCCGGTTCGGCCATGTCATGCGGACCCAGGGCTGCGGCTGGCCTTTCCAGCGCAGCGTCTGACCATCGAGTTCGATCGTGAATTCGCTGGCGCCGCTAGCGCCCACGGCCTGCAGCTCGAACATGCTTTCCGCGTCGTCGTCAGGGGCAGCGCTGGCAACCGGGTTGCCCATGCCACCGGCGCTGAGCGGCGCGATCCACCCCGGGAAGCTGGTTATCACCGGGTGCGCCAGGCCGATGCCGATATTGGCCCAGGTTTTGGCGCTGAGTGCATCGCCGCGTCTTACCACCAGCGGGCCGATCGTGGTGTCGAAGAATTTGGCAATCGCGCCCTGCGGGCCGAAAACCTGTGCGATCTCCTCATCGCTCGCTTCGGCGCCCGATTCAGCGGCGAACGGGTACTTGAGAGCCAGGCCCTGACGGAAGGGAACCAGCACCTGGGCCGCCCAGACCTTGTCAATCTCGGCTTCGGCCGGCTTGACGATGACGGCAAACGTCTGCATCAAGGGCCTGACCAGAATCGGCCGAAGGGCCAGCTTCTGGGCATCGGTCATCCCGGTCAGCATCTGTTCATCGACGTATTTGAGGGCATCGGCCAGTTCCGAACCCGTGCCGTCGAGCGTCTGCTGCATCAGCTGCTTGGCGCCAGGACCGGGGTCGCCCTGGTTTTTGATGGTATGGAAGCGCCCGCGCAGTTTCGACAGATGCTCCATATACCCGCGCATCAGGGACGCACCCTTGTCGCCAGGCGCGACCAGACGTGCGAGCCCGGAAAATTCGCGCCCGATGGGCCCGGCCGGTGCCGCGGACCGGATGCCGCCTTGCGCCGGTGCCTGGCGCAGAACCGCTTCCCGGAACCAGTCGTGCAGTTCACGCTCTGCGCGGGCCGGCGCGGCGCCTGGCGAAACCGGACCGTCCCACGAGGTTTGCTCATATACAGCGCTGACCAGTTTTTCGACCGGCGAGAGTTGCGGGTCGCCCAGGCGGTTCATGGCGCCCGCTGCGTCGTCGAAGTTGCGCAGCTCGCGGATCGTGACGCCCTGCAGGAATTTCTGCCATTCCTTTATGTAGTCATTCTTGTACAAGTCGACCAGGGCTTTTTGAATCTGTTCAGGGCTGCCTTCCATGCTCAGGTCATCCTTGCTGACGGTGTTGAGCACCCAGTCGGTGCTGTGCAGTTCATGATTGGCCGCGTTGTGGAAGGCGTCCTGCACGAATCCCTCCCAGGCTTCGCGCGTAAAACTGCCTGGAATGGCATGGCTGCCCAGCACCAGTTCCTTGTCCTGTTCGCCGACGATGCGCGCCACGGTAACCGAGGCAAAGCGGGTGGCTGCGCGCGCCCTGACGTCGGCGTAGACGCGTTCGCGCGCGGGCAGGCCCCGCACCACCTTGCGCAGGACCTCACGGCTCTGTTCGACCAGGGCCAGTTTGATGTCAAGCGTAGGCCATTCGGGCGACTGGACCTGGGTCAGGTAAAACGAAATCGTACTTTCGGCGTAACGTATCGTTTGCTCGCGCCGCATCGCGCCGCGATTGGCATCGAGCCAGGCGCGCCAGAAGCGGGCCAGCTGGTCGTTCAGGTGGCCGGCTTCGGCACGCGAGCGCTCGCCCAGCATCAGATAGGTCTTGAGGGCGTTGTAGGCGTCCTCCGTGTTCCCTGGCCCCGCTGTGAGGACGCCCAGAAAGGATTCCAGCGACTGGCCGACCGGCTTGAGCATGATCTCGCGGATGCCGAGGAAGTACTCGCGGCGGATCTTTTCTTCGATCAGGTCGCCCTGATACAGTCCAAGGCGCAGCGACAGGGGGCGCTGCCTGCGATACGCCTGCAGCTGTTCGATGCGCGCCTGGAGGATCTGCATGGCCTCGAAGCGCGATTCCAGATCGGTGCGCTGAGCCTGCACCTTGACCACCTTGTCCAGGTCGGCCATGACATTGGCGACCAGCTGGCGATTGTTCTGGTAAGACCAGCTCCAGCCGCCCAGCATCACGCCGACCAGCGCGGTTGCGCAGAAGAAGGCGCCATAACGCAGACGCAGTTTGCCCGGACTGGCGTACTGTCTCACCAGCGTCTGGTCGGCGAAAATCACCTTGCGAAAAAGGTCCAGCAAAAAGAAGTCGTTGCCGCCGTTCGTGTGCGCCTGCGCGTGCACGGCAGGCTTCAGATCGATGTCAAAGCGCTGCGCCACGCGCTGCGACGCGGCCGGCGCGGACGCGCCCGCCTGGCGTGCGCTGGTAAAGTAAAACCCGCGAAAGACTTGCTGGAACTGAAACGGATTTTCTTCGAACAGGGTGGCGATGAAGGCGCGCAGCGGCGCCTTGAGCGACAAAAACTCCAGCGGAAAGGTGAACTCGCCCGGCGCCATGTGCGCCCCTGAGGACGCCATGCTGGCCGCGCTCAAATCCTTCAGGCCGCTGTACAGGACGTCGAAGTGGCCGTCGAACTGCTTGAGCAGCTCGGTACCGGTCATGTTCAAGCTGTAGGGCAGGGTAGCGCCCCACGCGCGCTGGCGCTCATGGCGCGGTGCGTCCTGGAAGAATTCGCCGAAGCCGCTGATCAGATCGGCTTTGGTGAACATGAGGTAGACCGGCGCATGCACTTCGAGGCGCTCGCTCAGTTCCTGCAGGCGCTGACGCAGTTGTTTGGCCAGCGTCGCGGCAAACTGCGCATCGTCCGTGCGCAGCTCTGCCAGGCTTACTGCAATGATGATGCCGTTGAGCGGCGCTTTTTTGCGGTACTTCTTCAGCTGCGCCAGCAAGTCGAACCACTCGGCGCGGTCGCCATCGGCCATGGCATAGCGCCCGGCCGTATCGAGCAGAATTGCCTCCGTGGTCAAGAGCCAGTCGCAGTGCCCGGTGGGGGCCGGGCCGGACGCGATCTTGCCGTCGGCAAGGGGGAAATGCAGGCCGGAATTGGCGATCGCCATGCTTTTGCCGGAAGCCGCATTACCGATCACCATGTACCAGGGCAGTTCGTACAGTGCCGCGCGCCCCGACAGCTGGCCCAGCTTCGAGCCTTTGATGGTCGCGATCGCGTCGCGCACGCTCTTTCTGATCGCAGCGGGCGCCTGGGCCGGGTCGCCACTGCGGCTGGCGCCATGCTGGTCCCGGCGCCAGCGCCAGACGAACAGGGCAGCAATCAGTACCAGCGAGCCGGCAAGCAGCATCCAGGCCCAGAGTGGCGGGCTGCGCAGCCAGTTGAAGCCGGCCAGAACGAGGGAAGCGAACAGCAGCCATCCGCTCGCGAACATGACAGTGCGGTTTGACAGAAGGTGCCAGATCTTTTGCATGGTGTTTTCTGCGGCTGGTAAGTGGATGAATTGCGGCTCAGTGATCCGCTTCGCTTTTGCGCATGACGCCTGCCAGACGCAGTTCGGTGTGGCCAAAATCGGTCACTGTCCAGCGCCCTCCCCAGGTCAGTCCCTGTTGTTGCGCGACTTCGCCATACAGGCGATAGCCGCGCATCGCCCAGGGATCTTTTTCGCTGATGACCAATTTGCCATTGCGCAGAAAGGCGCAGTCGGCCGCGAGGCCATATTGATGCCAGCTCTGGAATGCAGCGGCGTTCGTGACTGCGGGGCCCATCCGGGCCAGAAGATTTTGCCGTTCAGGGCTGCGGTAACCCTCCAGAATGGCCATGTCGTAGCCGTAGACCTCTTTCATGATCCTGAAGGTGGCCAGCAGTTTCCTGGCATAGGCGGGACGCATCAGCGTCCATTCCCGGCTCGCGGAAGCGAGCAGCGGACGTTCGCGCACGACGTCGGCGGTTTCAAAGGTGAGCGGGGGCAGCGCTTGCGGGGGCACCAGCAGGTCGCCAACGAGCACGTGCGCAACGTGCTCGTTGGTTTCGCGCGCGGCGCCTTGATAGTCGGCGAGCGTTCTGTCCTGGTTGCACAGCACGAACATGGATGGCAGGACGATCAGCAGCACCCCACCGAGCGTGAGCATGCGGAACTGGCGCACGACGGCGGCGATGTCGCGCAGCACCTTCATCGCGCGTGCATGCCACTGCGTTACACCCTGGCGCTGACGGCTTGCCAGCGCGCTCAAGCCCCGATGCACCTGGAACGCCGTGCCTGCCAGCGTACGCGCGAGCAGCGCGCGGACGTCGGAAAACAGCACGAGACAGCTGATCAGGCTCGCCAGCAAAAAGTAGAGCGCAACCGCAAATAGCAGCACGGGAGACCTCAGGATGACATGGATGGCATCTGAGACCTTACGTGCCTGACGGAATTTCCTATAAATCTATCGTAAGCTTGTTGCAGAATCGAAAAACAATCAGGTCGTCTGTGTGTTTAAGGGCACAGCCGGACGACAACCCAAGGTCCGTTCGTCGCTTGCCAGGTATTTGTTGCAGTCAAAAGAAAATCAAAGAGCAATAAAAAACATTGACTCGGCGGCGCAACAGTGTAATGTTAATAATCTTTCCCGCCTTGACTACTCGCAAACAATCAGGCTCGTTGACGACGCTGGCGTCCGCAACTGCCTCGGAGCCAACATGCCCAGAATAACCACTTATGTAGCGCTGCTGGCCGCGCTGCTGTTGCTCAACGCCTGCGCCAGCCAGTCCTTGCGCCTGTACAGCGAGGCCCGCGATCAGCAGGGGCAGGCAGTCAAAAAGGCCTGGGCCGAGGCCGATGTCGAGAAAATCATCGATGTCCAGCGCGTGAACAATGCGCGCCTGCTGGCCGAACAACTGGCGGCCGAAGACCGGATCGCCATGGCCAGCCGCGACACGCAGATTCTGGCGCTGGCCTTTGGCGACAACGATGTCGGCAGCACAGCCCCGGTCGCCGCCTGTCCGGCGTGCACCGTTGCCGGCTTGAACAAATCGCTCGCGGACCATATCATCGCCGCCGCCGGCATCGAGGCGGCCCTGATCGACTGGGATCTGAACCGGGCCGCCCTGGCCCGCTTCGAGGCGGGTCTGGCAGACCGGGACAAAGAATTTCGCCGCTTTGGCTTCGAAATGCCGGGTTGCGCGGATCTGCAGGCCGGCACCGCGGCCACGACCTTCGAACCCTGGATAGCCGCCCATCCGGGCTTCGACGGGCCGACCCTCAAGCACGCCATCCTCAGCGCCGCGCGTCTGTGCAGCGAGGAGGAAAAACGCACAGTAGCATTCGCAGCCACCAAACAATCGTTTGCTCCAGAGAGCGCACTTGGCAAGACCCAGGCCAGGATCGCCGCCGATGCCGCAGCCATGGCGCAGTTGCGCGCGGCGTCGCTCGCTGCACGCAACACGTACCGCATCGCCGCCGCGGCCTACACCGACCTGGTTGCGCAGCTGGGCAGCAATCCCACCCTCGACGCTCGCGCCAAGGTCAAACAGCGCGCCGACGAACTGCGCGCCAAATTCGCACTGCTGCTGCAGCTCGACGATGTATTTGGCGCCCGCTTCGTGGCCCAGGAAAAGGTGGATGCAGTGGGCGCCTTCCTCAGCGCGGTGGCCGATACCAAGCAGGGCGCGGGGCCCCCCGCCGACACCGGACGCGCCGCCATGGCGCTGGTCCTGCTGCCGGAGCTGGTCGATCAAACGCGTTCCTGGTTTGCCGATGCCAAAAAACCCTTGCTGGTGCCCGCCCTGATGCGGCGCAATTTCGAGCAGCTCAATCTGGACGCCGCCAACCGGCGGATCGCCGCAAAGCAGACCAGGGTGGCGCTCGGCCAGGCCCAGTTCGACGCCCAGCTGGCGCAGGCCAGGGCGTGGCGCAAAGCGCAAGCTTCGCTGTCGCGCCTGACGCCGGCGGCACTGCAGGCCCAGACCCGCAAGGTCGACACGCTGGCCCAGCTGGAGGACCGGCGCCGTATCCATGAAGCGCTTGGCATCTATTTCGATGCGCAAGGCCGGCTTGACGCCGCATGGCGCAAATTCGACTACAAGATCATGGCGGCCGATCAGGAAGAACGCCTCAGCCTGGCCGAGGTCAATGTGCGCCAATGGAAGTCGCTGATCGGCGCCTCGGTGGACCAGATGGCGCAGTACGGCGCTACCGGGGTGAAAAGCGAACATGTCATCGGCGCCCTGAATAGCGTCATCTTGCTGTTTATTGCTGCGGGAGTGAATTGATGAAGGTCGTCATTTTGATGGGATTGTCGCTGCTGAGCGCTGCGTGCAGCACGCCGCAGGTGGCCATGGACCAGGCCAACAACACGGTCGGTCTGCTGTCGCAGCTGGACCAGGAACTGGCCGGCTTGCGCCAGGTGCAGGAGCGCATTGCCGAGCAGTCGCTGGCGTCGCTGCGCAAGATCGAGCTGCGCGCCGGGCGCGGCAGCGCGGATACCGCCGCCCGGGTGCGGCTGCACCGCGTCGCCAAAGATCCGCTCGGCCCGGCATTGTTCGAGACCGTGCGCGATTCGGCGGACGCCCTGGCAAACGAGCGCGACCAGGCGCACACGGAGGCGAAGGCGCTCGATGCCCGCCTGGCCGCGCTGATGCAGCCGCTGCCGCAAAGCACGCAGAGCATTGCGGCGGTGCAGTTGCCGCTGGCCGCGATGGGGACGGAACTGTCGCACCAGACGCGCTTTGCCGAGAGCCGGCAGTTTTTTGACGAGGTGAAAGCCGCGGTCGAGGCCAACAAGAAAAAAATTGCGGAAGCTGAAGGAACAGTCCAGTAAAGCGTGATTGGCAAGCAGAATGGGGGAACATCATGGCAAGTGCCGGCGAAACATACATCCTGAACTACTTTACGGCGCTGGACGCGGCGCGCGCCGGTCTGGCCGAGGCCGACCGGCAGGCGGACGACACCAGCCTGCCTGAACGCGATCAGTTGCTGGCGCGGGTGGCCGGCTACGACATTGAGCGCGAGATCGCGCTGCTGGAAATCGCCCATGAACACTTCATGGCGAAATTCAGCGGTATCAAGGGGCCGCCGGACGAGGTGGTGGCGCGGGCCGTGCAGCTGGCTGGCGCGCTGGCCGACAATATCGCCAGCAATTTGACGGCGGTCGCCATCCTGCAGGCGGTTACCGCGACCGCCAATGCCTGGGTCGCGCTGAGCGATCCGGCCCTGGTCCACAGCGGCGCCGAAGTACTGAAGAAGGCTGTTCCGACCATAAACCCCGACGCGCCGGTCGCAGCCCGCAGGAAAAAGCGCATCACCACGATGGCCTGGCTCAATCGCCTGAGCAAGGACAGGGCTGACTCCTGAGCCCTTGCCGAGGGCGCAGGCAAAAAAAAAGCCCACCGCGAGGGTGGGCAAATTCCAAAATCTTGTGAGAAATTGGAGGAGACGGGTCAATCATGCTGCAT
>DASWMN010000121.1:0-6669 GCA_036399735.1 Telluria sp.
CTCGGCCGTGTATTCCACCACTGCCTGCAGCGCGTTGCTGCCTTCGGCCAGCGCGCGGTGGATTGCCTTGAAGTCGGCGCCCTCGGCCGCAGCCAGCTGGCCTTCGGTGGCGCGCACCTGCGCCAGGATCGCCTTGGCCACTGCGCCGCCGTCGCGCACCGTCTTGCGGCCAACCAGGTCGTTGGCCTGAATCGCGGTCGTGCCTTCATAGATGGTCAGAATCTTGGCGTCGCGGTAGTGCTGCGCGGCGCCCGTCTCTTCGATGAAGCCCATGCCGCCGTGCACCTGCACGCCGTCGCGCGTGACGTCCTGCGACATTTCAGTCGACCAGCCCTTGATGATCGGGACCAGGTATTCGTACACCGCCAGGTTGGCGGCGCGCGTATCCGGATTCTCGTCGTGATGGGCCACATCGCTGATACCGGCCCCAAAGTAAGCCAGCGCACGCGCCGCCTCAACCTGCGAGCGCATCGACATGAGCATGCGGCGCACGTCAGGATGGTGAATGATCGAGACCGGGCCGGCCGAACCGGCCAGATCGCGCGACTGCACGCGGTCCTTGGCGAACGCGACGGCCTGCTGATAGGCGCGGTCGGCCAGGCCGATACCCTGCATGCCAACGCCGAAGCGCGCGGCGTTCATCATGATGAACATGTATTCGAGGCCGCGATTCTCTTCACCCACCAGGGTGCCGATGGCGCCGCCGTGGTCGCCGAACTGCAGCACCGCGGTCGGGCTGGCCTTGATGCCCAGCTTGTGTTCGATCGAGACGCAGTGCGCATCGTTGCGTGCGCCCAGGCTGCCGTCGGCATTGACCAGGAACTTCGGCACGATGAACAGCGAGATCCCTTTCACGCCCGGGGGCGCGTCCGGCGTGCGCGCCAGGACCAGGTGCACGATGTTCTCGGCCATGTCATGCTCGCCGTAGGTGATGAAGATCTTGGTGCCGAATACCTTGTAGGTACCGTCGCCCTGCGGCACGGCGCGGGTGCGCACGGCAGCCAGATCGGAACCGGCCTGCGGCTCGGTCAGGTTCATGGTGCCGGTCCATTTGCCGGACACCAGCGGCTCCAGGTAGGTCGCTTTCTGTTCGTCCGAGCCGGCGGTCAGCAGCGCTTCGATCGCGCCGTCCGACAGCAGCGCCACCAGGGCGAAGGAAATCGAGGCGGCATTGAGCATTTCGATGCACGGCGTGGCCACCAGTTTCGGCAAACCCTGGCCACCGAATTCGGTCGGGTGCTGCACACCCTGCCAGCCGGCTTCGGCGAAGCTCTTGAAGGCTTCCTTGAAACCCTTGGCGGTGGTGACCTGGCCGTCGTGCCAGAAGCTCGGGTCCTTGTCGCTGGTCCAGTTCAGCGGGGCGACCACGCTGCCGCAGAATTTGGCATTTTCTTCCAGCACCGCTTCGACCGTGTCGGCGGTGGCATCTTCGCAGCCAGGCAGCGCGTTGACGGTGGACAGTCCGGCCAGTTCGTTCATCACGAACAGCATGTCTTTAATGGGGGCGTTGTAGCTCACCTTGATCTCCTGATTTTTTTGACGAAAAAAAACGCATCCCGCCATGGGTTACAACCTCATGGTGGAATGCGTCTTCGCGCTATCTGTTAGCCGAGTTGCTTGACCAGGTCTGGCACGACTTCGAACAGATCGCCCACGATGCCGTAGTCGGCCACGGAGAAGATCGGCGCTTCCGGATCCTTGTTGATCGCAACGATGGTCTTGGAATCCTTCATGCCGGCCAGGTGCTGGATCGCGCCCGAGATACCGACGGCGATATACAGCGAAGGCGCGACGATCTTGCCGGTCTGGCCAACTTGCCAGTCGTTCGGCACGAAGCCCGCATCGACCGCGGCGCGCGAAGCGCCCATGGCCGCGCCCAGCTTGTCGGCGAGCGGCTCCAGGATCTTGAAGTTGTCGCCCGAACCCATGCCGCGGCCACCGGATACGATGACTTTTGCAGCGGTCAGTTCTGGACGATCCGACTTGGCCAGTTCGCGGCCAACGAAGGCCGATTTGCCCGAATCGGCAACCGCGCCAACTGCTTCGGTCGCAGCCGAACCGCCGGTAGCGGCAGCCGAATCGAAACCGGTGGTACGCACGGTGATGACCTTGATCTTGTCGGAAGACTGCACGGTCGCGATCGCGTTACCGGCATAGATCGGACGCTCGAAGGTATCCGGCGAATCAACCTTGGTGATTTCCGAGATCTGTGCCACGTCCAGCTTGGCGGCCACGCGCGGCAGGATGTTCTTGCCGTAGGCGGTAGCAGGCGCCAGGATGTGCGAGTAGGTGCCGGCGATGGCCAGTACCTGCTCGGCCACGTTTTCGGCCAGGCCGTCAGCGTGGTGGGCGGCGTCGGCAACGAGCACCTTGGTGACGCCGGCGATCTGCGCCGCTTCGGCGGCGGCTGCGCCGCAGTTGCTGCCGGCGATCAGGATGTGGACTTCGCCGCCGCACTGCGATGCAGCGGTAACGGTGTGGTGGGTGCTTCCCTTCAGGGATGCGTTGTCGTGTTCTGCGATGACTAATGCGACCATGATGTGTCCTTTATTAGATAACTTTGGCTTCGGTGCGCAGCTTGGCAACCAGGGTTGCAGCGTCCGGAACCTTGATGCCGGCCGAGCGCTTGGCTGGCTCGACAACTTTCAGGGTCTTCAGGCGCGCGGCCACGTCCACGCCCAGATCTTCCGGCTTGACGACGTCGAGCGGCTTCTTCTTGGCCTTCATGATGTTTGGCAGCGTGACATAGCGCGGCTCGTTCAGGCGCAGGTCGGTGGTGACGATGGCTGGCAGCGTCAGCGCCAGCGTTTCCAGGCCGCCGTCGACTTCGCGGGTGACCGTGACTTTGCCGTCTTCCAGCACCACTTTCGAGGCGAAGGTCGCTTGCGGCCAGCCCAGCAGGCTTGCTAACATCTGGCCGGTCTGGTTGGAGTCGTCATCGATGGCCTGCTTGCCCAGGATGATCAGCTGAGGCTGTTCCTTGTCGGCCAGGGCCTTGAGCAGCTTGGCCACTGCCAGCGGCTCGAGTTCCGCCGTGGTTTCCACCAGGATGCCGCGGTCGGCGCCAATCGCCATACCGGTGCGCAGGGTTTCCTGGCACTGGGTCACGCCGCAGGAAACGGCGATCACTTCGGTCACCTTGCCGGCTTCTTTCAGGCGCATCGCTTCTTCGAGTGCGATTTCGTCGAACGGATTCATCGACATCTTGACGTTGGCGATATCGACGCCGCTGCCATCGGACTTGACGCGTACTTTGACGTTGTAATCGACAACGCGTTTGACGGGAACCAGGACTTTCATAGGTATGCCTTTGGTAAATGTAATGGGTGACGTTTGCTAAAGTGGCCTAGATTATAAGAGGAAAATCGTTTCAACACTAAATTAAAGCACGATCGTGCGATTTTTAACTAGAGGAAAACACCTAATATTTTCGGCCTCGCGCAGGAATGAAATGATGCGGGGGAAGCTGGACGCCTGCCCCGCCGGTGCTGGTCTATTTGCGGCGCATCAAAAACGTGAATTCGTAGCCGTTCTGGGAATGCGACAACAGCGCGTTGCCGGTTTGTTTGGCGAACGCCTGGAAGTCGCGTACGGAACCGGAATCGGTCGCGACGATCTTCAGTACTTCGCCGGTCGCCATCTCGGCCAAGGCCTTCTTGGCTTTCAAGATCGGCAATGGGCAGTTAAGACCGCGCGCATCAAGTTCCTTTTGAAATTCCATGATTTCGCTGTCGAACGTGGTATCGCTCATCGATTGCTCTGCTGGGTTGGTTGTCGTGCTCACGGAATCAATATACCTGAAATCCATAAATTTGACGCACCGCACCAATATATAAGTTTTTTGTTGCATGGTCACAACGACAATGGACATGTCGCAATGGCCACGATCTAAAGGCGTTTTTGCTGTGACTTTTGGTTCCAGCCGCGCCCTCCGCTTGTGCCGACACAAGGTCCGAATCGTCGCTTGCTCAAGCATAGGAAATGCAGCAGCACGATTCGTGTTGCCCCTATCAGGAGCGCAAAATGTCTTCAAATAAATCTTACCGTCGTTTGACGGTTGCTGTGGCAATCTTTCCAGTCCTCATGCTGAGCGGCTGCGGCGGCGAAGACGCACCCGCCCCGGCCGGCCACCCGGTCACCGAAGCCATGACCGATGCCAGCACGCCGCAAGACAGCACGCCGCAAGCGGGCTTGCCGCAAGCCGGTGCCGGCATCGGCGCACCAACCCCGCCCACCGCCGACCCGACCCTGGCGGTACTCGAAACAATCCGGCTGGCGCCCACCTGGACACCCCTGATCAACGCCACCATCAACGCCACGCCCTACTGGCCGGTCTGGTACGGCACCGGCAAGCCGGTCGACGGCGTCAATTGCCTGGTCAGCGGCAAGTACCACAAGCACGCGCTCATTTCGATCTACAGCAACGGCAAGCGGCTCGGCTTCCCGGACGGGATCGGCCGCGTGCATGCAGGCTGCTACCACGCTTACGAAATGCACACGCACGACGTCACCGGCATCATCCACATGGAAGCGGATGTGCCAAAGCAGTTCAAGCTGGGACAGTGGTTTTCGTTATGGAAGCAGCCGCTCTCGCGCAATGGCGTGGCCGGCCTGGCCGGGCCCGTGCGCTTTTACGTGATCGAGAACGGCGCCATCACCCGCTACGATGGCGACCCGTACCAGATCGTGATGACGCCGCACCGCGAAGTGCTGATTGTGACCGGCACCACCATGACGGTGGTGCCGAAGTACCAATGGCCGCCGGGCGTGTGAGCGCGGCGGCGGCGCTTATGCGCGCTGCGCCACCCAGGCGGCAACGCCTTGCAGCGCGGCCGGCAGACCGCTTGGATCGGTGCCGCCGGCTTGCGCCATGTCCGGACGGCCGCCGCCCTTGCCGCCTACCTGCTGGGCGACAAAGTTGACCAGCTCGCCGGCTTTGACTTTGGACGTGGCGTCCGCGGTCACGCCGGCGATCAGGCTGACTTTGCCGTCGGCCACGCTGGCCAGCACGATGGCGGCGGTTTTCAGCTTGTCCTTGAGCTTGTCCATGGTTTCGCGCAGGCGCGCCACGTCGGCGCCTTCCAGGGTCGCTGCCAGCACCTTGATGCCGTTCACGTCGATGGCCTGGGTGATCAGTTCATCGCCCTGCCCCGACGCCAGCTTCGACTTGAGCGCGGCCAGTTCCTTTTCCAGCGCCTTGACGTGATCCTGCACCTGGGCGATGCGCGACGTCAGTTCTTCCGGATTGGTCTTGAGGGCGCCGGCCGCTTCCTTCAGGTTCTTGTCGAGCGACTGCACCAGCGCCAGCGCGCCTTCGCCGGTGACGGCTTCAACGCGGCGGATGCCCGCTGCGACGCCGCCTTCAGCGATGATCTTGAAGAAGCCGATGTCGCCGGTGCGCTCCACGTGCACGCCACCGCACAGCTCTTTCGACGAACCGATATCGAGCACGCGCACTTCGTCGCCGTATTTTTCACCGAACAGCGCCATCGCACCATGCTTGACCGCGTCGTCGAAGGACATGTGCTGCGCCTTGGTTGCGTGGTTCTGCAGGATTTCACGATTGACGATGGCTTCGACCTGGGCGATCTGCGCGGCCGTCAGCGGCGCATTGTGCGAGAAGTCGAAACGGGTCTTGTCCGGGTCGACCAGCGAGCCCTTTTGCGCCACGTGGCCGCCCAGGACTTCGCGCAGCGCCTTGTGCATCAGGTGGGTCGCGGAGTGGTTGCGGATGGTGCGCGCGCGCTTGGTCTCGTCGACGCTGGCATCGACGCTGTCGCCCACTTTCAGGGCGCCGGAACGCAGCACGCCGTGGTGGCCATACACGTCTGGCTGGACCTTGAGCGTGTCTTCAACTTCGAACCTGACCGCGGCAGTGCCGATCACGCCCTGGTCGCCTACCTGGCCACCCGATTCGGCGTAGAACGGGGTGGTGTCGAGCACCACCATGCCGGCCTGGCCAGCCTTGAGTTCCTGCACCGAGACGCCGTCGGCGTACAGGGCGATGATCTTGCTGCCGTGGACCAGATTGTCGTAGCCGACGAATTTATTCTTGTCGCCGCTGTATTCAACCTTGGCGATCGACTTGAATTTGCCGGCCGCGCGGGCGGTCTTCTGGTCTTCTTCCATGGCCACCTTGAAGCCTGCCTCGTCGAGCGTGATGCCGCGTTCGCGGCAGATGTCGGCGGTCAGGTCGAGCGGGAAGCCGTAAGTGCTGTACAGCGTGAAGGCGGTGGCGCCGTCGAGCTTTTTGGCATCCTTGGCCAGCTGGGCTTCCAGGATTTTCATGCCGTTTTCCAGCGTTTCGCCGAAACGCTCTTCTTCGGTCTTGAGTACCTGGGCCACGCGCTCTTTGGCGTCGGCCAGTTCCGGATAGGCGCCGCCCATCTCGATGCTCAGGTCCTCGACCAGCTTGTAGAAGAACGGCTTGGTCTGGCCCAGCTTGTGGCCGTGGCGCAGCGCGCGGCGGATGATGCGGCGCAGGACGTAGCCATGGCTCTCCGGTGCCGGGATGATGCCATCGACGATCATGAACGAGGCGGCGCGGATGTGGTCCGCGATCACGCGCAGCGATTTGTTTTCCAGGTCGGTGGCGCCGGTTTCGCGCGCGGCAGCCTTGATCAGGGCCTGGAACAGGTCGATCTCGTAGTTCGAGTGCACGTGCTGCAG
>DASWMN010000122.1:0-14196 GCA_036399735.1 Telluria sp.
CCAGCACCTGGTTCATTGGCACCAGTTCGAAGTCCGGATGCGCGGCCAGGAATTGTTCGACGATGAAGTCGTTCTCTTCGTTGAGCAGACTGCAGGTGGCGTACACCAGGCGGCCGCCGCCTTTGAGCAGACGTGCGGCGCCGTCCAGAATCGATGCCTGCTTTTCCTGCATTTCAGCGATCGCGTCGATCTTCTGGCGCCACTTGACGTCCGGATTGCGGCGCAGGGTACCCAGGCCACTGCAAGGCGCGTCGACCAGCACGCGGTCGATCTTGCCAGCCAGACGCTTGATCTTGGCATCACGCTCGTGCGCGATCTGTACCGGGTGCACGTTCGACAAGCCGCTGCGCGCCAGGCGCGGCTTCAGCTTGGCCAGACGCTTCTCGGAAATATCGAAAGCATACAGACGGCCGGTGTTGCGCATCAGCGCGCCCAGTGCCAGCGTCTTGCCGCCGGCGCCAGCGCAGAAGTCGACCACCATCTCGCCGCGCTTGGCGCCAACGATCTGGGACAGTACCTGGCTGCCCTCGTCCTGTACTTCAATCGCGCCACTCTTGAAGAGCGGCAGGTTCTGCAGCGCCGGCTTCTTCAGCACGCGCAGGCCCAGCGGGGCGTACGGCATGGGTTCGGCGGCAATCGGCGCTTCCAGCAGACCGGCAACAACTTCGTCGCGGGTGGCCTTGATGGAGTTGACGCGCAGATCGAGCGGCGCCGGCTGGTTCAGCGCATGGGCCAGTTCCAGTGCTTCGGCTTCGCCATACTGCGCGACGAATTTGTCGAACAGCCACTTCGGCATGTTCGAACGCATTTGCGGCGGCATCAGATTGCGGTCGATTTCCATGACGCGGGTCAGAAAAGTCGTTTCTTCTTCCGTCAGGCCACCGAGCGAATCGGCGCCCACCGCTTCGGCCAGGCCGAGAATGGTGAGACGGCGCATGGTCGGGCTCTGCCCTGCTTCGGCGAAGTCGGTGAAGAAGGACTTGTTGCGCAGGATCGCGTAGATGCCTTCGGCAACGGCCCCGCGTTCGCGCGAACCGAGGCGCGGATGGTCCTTGAAGTAACGCGACAGGGTGGAGTCGGCCGGGGCCGAAAAACGCAAGATCTCGCGCAATACTTCTTCTGTATTGCCGAGTATCGCTGGTGGCAATCTCATGGAATTCCTTGGTTATTAACTAGCTGTTGATTCGGCAATGCGGACATGGCCGTTGTCGATGCTGAGCCGGTTCTCGATGAACAGGCGGATCGCGCGTGGGTACAACTGGTGTTCCTGCACCAGCACGCGCGCGGCCAGTGTGTCTTCGGTGTCGCCGGGCAGCACATCGACCGCCGCTTGCGCCACCACCGGACCGTGATCGAGCTGGGCCGTGACAAAATGCACGGAGGCGCCATGCCGGCTTTCGCCGGCCGCCAGCGCCTGCCGGTGCGTATGCAGGCCAGGAAACAGCGGCAGCAGCGACGGGTGGATATTGAGCATGCGCCCTTCGTAATGCTGTACAAACGCCGGGGTCAGAATACGCATGAATCCGGCCAGCACCACCAGGTCCGGTGCAAAACCGTCGATGACCGCCTGCAGGGCGGCGTCGAAGGCTTCGCGGCTGGGGTAATCCTTGTTCTGCACCACGGCCGTCGCAATCCCGTGCGAACGGGCAAACTCGAGGCCGGGCGCTTCTTCCTTGTTGCTGATCACAGCCGCGATGCGGGCTGGCCATTGCTCCTTGCGCGCCGCATGGACAACCGCTTCCATGTTACTGCCACGCCCGGAAATGAGGATCACAATGTTTTTCATAAGGCGGCATTGTACCCTGTGCGGCATGCCGAACCAAGAAACGGGGAGAAATATGTTGCAGTGCAGCAGGTGTGACGGGGTTTATTCGAAGGAGTAAAACACGCGGAAAGGCACTTTTTTCTCGGCCCAGTAATCGGCCGCATCGCGAAATACGTCGAGCAGGGTTTCGCGCGCTTCCTTATCGAATTTCTGGGTATTCGGCAGTTGTTCGATCACGGCTATAAAACCTGGCTGCGGACCGGCCTTGTGAATCGTCTCGGTCAGCGCTTCGCGCAGGGCATCGAAATTCTTTGCGGATGGCTTAGGGAAATGGAAACTTTCGCCGATGCGGGCGCAGACTTGCTGCTTGGTCAGCGTATTGGCGCAATGGGCGTACAGGAAATGCTGCCCCAGACGCGCAGCTTCCTCCTGCAATTCCACAACGCGAAAGGCGCGGATGGATTGCACCAGGTTGGGCGGCACTGTTATCAACAAACTCATTTTTCCCTCAGTATCCTGTGTTTCGGGTGTGCTTTCTGCTAATGGTTGTCGTCAACTTGCGTGGTTGCCACGCGCCAATAATACCCCCGTTCGCATAAGGGTAACGTTTTGTAGTAATCGAATCAACCCGAATGTGATTTCAAACGCAATATTTGTTAATAATCAGAAGGTTTTACCTAAATTTCACCCGGAGCGGCGCACTTTACGCGAAATTCAGGCCCTGATACATACTCATACTGGCTGTTACATCTTGTTGCTATGGGCACTACTCAATTGAAGAAAGCGGGACTACCATAGGGTTATGGCGAACCGTGCGGTTTCGCCTCCTTCGCACTAACTTCAAGAGGTAATCCCATGAAACTGCAGATCGCATTGTTAATGACCGCCCTGGGCGCCAGCACTGCCGGCGCCGTCCAGGCTGCCGAATACGAAGAATATGGCCGCGTCACCCGGGTCGAGCCGCGCGTGGAGCAAGTTCGCCAGCCGCGCGAAGAATGCCGCACCGAATATGTGCAGGCGGCGCCTCAGCCTGTCCAGCGCGAGCGCAGCGCGGGCGGCGCCATTCTGGGCGCCGTGGCCGGCGGTATCCTGGGGAATCAGGTCGGCGGCGGCAGCGGCAAAGCAGCCGCCACCGCACTGGGCGCCGTGGCAGGCGCGGTTGCCGGCGACCGGATCAGCAATGGCAGCCCCAACAGCCAGCCGGAATACGATACCCGCTATCCGCAGGAACAGGCCGTGCGCCGCTGCCGTACCGTGGAGTCGTATGAGTCACGCACGATAGGCTACGACGTAACCTACAACTATGGCGGGCGCAGCTACACCAGCATGATGAACCGCGACCCGGGCGACCGGGTCCGCCTGCGCGTCTCGGTTGAACCCGACCCGCGCCAGTAAGGACGGGGGATGGCGCCGGAGGGAATCGCTTGCACTCCGGTAAGCCATCCACCGATAATAGGATGATCGAACCAGGTCTCCTATGCTTATCAAAAGAAAATCCATCGAACAAGTTGAATCCTCGCGCCGTCCGGCGCGCAAACCCAAATTCGCACCGGTAACGCTGTCCGAGCAGGATGGCGTACGCTATCTGCATTTCGGCACCGAGTGGGTGCAAGGCGCCATGCGCATCCGCAAACCCGACTGGCCCGAACTCGAATACGCGCAGCAGATGATGGCGTGGATGCTGTTCATCGAACAACCACGCGCGATCGCACAGCTCGGTCTGGGCACCGGTGCCCTGACCAAGTTCTGCTACCGCCAGTTTGGCGAAGCCAGCGTGACCGCGATCGAACTCAACCCTGCCGTGGTCACCGTGTGCGAATCCATGTTCAAGCTGCCGCCCAACGACGCGCGCCTGAATGTGATGGAAATGGATGCGCTCGATTTCGTCAACGACCCGCAAAATGCCGGCGCCTTCGACGTGCTGCAATGCGACCTGTACGACGCCACGGCCAAGGGTCCGGTGCTCGACACGCCCGAGTTCTACCAGGCCTGCAACGCCTGCCTGCGCGAGGGCGGCATGATGACGGTCAACCTGTTTGGCGACCACCCCAGTTTTGCACGCAACATCAAGGCCATGAAATTCGCGTTCGACCACGTGATCTGTTTGCCGGAAGTCCACGACGGCAATGTCGTCGCGCTGTGCTTCCAGACCCGGCCGGTGATCGACATCGCCGCGCTGAAAGAGCGCGCAGCACATATTGTCGCCGCCACCAAACTGCCGGCCAAGTCCTGGGTCAAGGGCATTGAAGCGGCAGTCTAACAAGCACCAACGGAGAATGGCTTGAACGCAGAATCGAAAAAGGCAGAACACGCGGCGCCCGCTGTCACCAAGACCCGGCCCAAGGCGCTGGATCTGCAAGCCATCTTCAGCTGGCTGCTGGCTGACGGCATCGTCGAGAAGGAACACGTCAAGGCCCAGTTCGCGCAGGCCCAGGGCATCCTGCGCAATGCCGTCGGTTCGATGCATCCGCTGTCGGCAGTTGCGCAGTGCAAGCTGGTGTCGGCGCTGCCGCCCAACCGCATGCTCACGCTGGACATTCTGACCGAATGGGCCGCCGGCAAGTGCAACCTGCCCTTCGTGCGCATCGATCCGCTGAAAATCGACTTTACCCGCGTGGCCGATGTGATGACCGCCAGCTACGCCGCCCGCTTCAACATTTTGCCGGTTGAACTGACCCCGCACAAACTGGTGGTGGCAACTGCCGATCCCTTCCATACCGAATGGCAGGCCGAAATCGCCAAGGTATCGCGGCGCCAGATCGAGATGGTGCTGTCCAACCCGCTCGACATTGCGCAATACATTTCACAGTTCTTCAGCCTGGCCAAGACCATCAAGGACGCCAACAAGTCCAAGGGACAGGACCTGGCGCTGCGCAACAACTTCGAACAGCTGGTCGAGCTCGGCAAGTCCAACAAGCTCGACGCGAACGACCAGCACGTGGTCAATATTGTCGACTGGCTGTGGCAGTATGCCTTCGACCAGCGCGCCTCCGACATTCACTTGGAACCCAAGCGCGACATCGCCTCGATCCGGTTCCGTATCGACGGCGTGCTGCACCAGGTGTACCAGGTGCCGGCCGTGGTGATGATCGCCATGACCGCGCGTATCAAATTACTGGGCCGCATGGACGTGATCGAAAAGCGGCGCCCGCAGGATGGCCGCATCAAGACCCGCACCATGGGCGGGCAGGAAGTTGAACTGCGCCTGTCAACCATGCCGACCGCGTTTGGCGAAAAGCTGGTCATGCGTATCTTCGACCCGGAAGTGGTCGTCAAAACGCTGCCGGAACTGGGCTTCCCGATCGACGACGCCAAGCGCTGGGACGGTCTGACGACGCGCCCGCACGGCATCATCCTGGTGACGGGGCCGACCGGTTCCGGCAAGACCACCACCCTGTACACCACGCTCAAGGCCCTGGCCACATCCGAGGTCAACGTCTGCACCGTGGAAGACCCAATCGAGATGGTCGAAGCTTCCTTCAACCAGATGCAGGTGCAGCCAGGCATCGACCTGTCCTTTGCGGACGGCGTGCGCGCGCTGATGCGGCAAGATCCGGACATCATCATGGTGGGCGAGATCCGCGACCTGGCCACCGCCGAAATGGCGATCCAGGCCGCCCTGACCGGCCACCTGGTCCTGTCCACGCTGCACACCAACGATGCGCCGGCGGCCGTGATGCGGTTGCTGGAACTGGGCGTGCCACATTACCTTCTGGAAGCGACGCTGATCGGCATCATGGCGCAGCGCCTGGTGCGCACCCTGTGCGCGCTGTGCAAGAAAGATGATGGCGAGATCAACGACGATATCTGGACCAGCATCGCCGGCAACTGGGGCATTCCGAAACCGGCCAAGGTGTACCGCCCGATTGGCTGCCCGGAATGCCGCCAGACCGGCTACCGTGGCCGTACCGGGCTGTACGAGCTGTTGACGGTGTCGGAAGGTTTTACCAACCTGATCGGCGACAACACCGACCTGGTCGGCCTGCGCAGCCAGGCAGTGGCGGATGGCATGAAGCCGCTGCGCATTGCGGGTGCGTACAAGATCCTGGAAGGCGTGACGACCGCGGAAGAAGTGCTGAAAGTGACGGCCAAGCTGACGAATTGATAAGGACTTAAAAAACTGCCTAGCGGAAATCGAAATCGTCGTATATAATGCTGCCTCTTCGGGTCGTTAGCTCAGCTGGTAGAGCAGCGGACTTTTAATCCGTTGGTCGCAGGTTCGAATCCCGCACGGCCTACCACGAATACAGCAGTACAGATCAGGCTTACCCGCTTCGGCGCGTAAGCCTTTTTTGCGTCCGCGGCTTTGATATGGCTGCATCACTCGTCGTAATCGTAGGGGAAATCCGCATCGGGAAACATAGGGGTTTTCCTCGGCCGCTTGGGGATAGGGAAGCCGTTTTCTTTGCACCACTTTGCAATGTCGGCAATGATTCCTGGCGGTGCGCCTTGCGGGCAGTCCAACAAGCACACCCACGCTGCGATGTGCTTTCCAATGACAGGCTTGCGCGGACCATCGAACGGTGCCCATCCATAGAACTCCCTGATTGCCGACTCCTTGCGCTCATACGACGTTACATCGATGTACGGACGCGTTTCGTCCAGAAGTTGGTATGACCATTCGCGGCAGCCGAAATTGCCCATGCCGTACTTGCGCAGGTCAAATCCATTCCGGTAGCGAAAGTCGTCGTCCCCATTACAGAATGCAGGCGCGAACTCTCGCATCGGGTCGGACCAGCCACGGAAGCGGTCACCAAGCCGATAGGGCGTTCCGCTTGCGGGACTTTGAGGCACTATTAACAGATAATTTTTATCGTCAATTGCGCCTCGCAGATTTGATCCGCTCGCGTTCGGAGTTTGTACACAGCCGGTTCGATCAAACTCAATTTTTACCATCCCTAATTCTTGAACGGCGAATCCGATTGGCGGCAAATGCGCTGTTAGTGTTGGCGTAAAGAGCTGATCGAAAGGCAAGAACGGACTGGCTTCTCCTCTTTGCTTTTCGTCCTCAATGATTTTTCCATGGCTTTCTGCCCTATTTTCAAAGATTCAAACTCGTCCACATGGATAAAATGCCTGATCAGCCAAGGACCTTTAACCGTGGCCAGCTTCGATGAAGCTTCCTCCACGCACCCCGACTGTCCGCACGCGACCGCGTTCGGAACGACTGAAGACAACAGGGCAAGCAACAGTAAAGCGACGAATGAAAATTTCACCGGAAAATGCGCTCCATTTCTGCTCAGCGAAGGCGACGCGTTCAAAGCTCCAAATTCAGGCAAGCTGCGTCACTCCTCATAATCGTAAGGAAAATCAGCGTCCGGAAACATGGGATTCTTCTTCGGGCGCTTGGGAATGGGGTACCCATTTTCTCTACACCACTTTGCAATATCGGGAATGATTCCCGGGGCGGCGCCTTGCGGGCAGTCCAACAGACAAACCCACATTGAGTTGTGCATTCCGATCACAGGCTTGCGCGGGCCGTCAAAGGGCGCCCAACCATAGAACTCTCTCATCACTGATTCCTTGCGCTCATACGACGTAACATCAATGTACGGACGCGTTTCGTCCAGCAGCTGATAAGACCATTCGCGGCAACCAAAATTATCCGTTATACCGAAAACAGCATTGGCATGCCTTTTTCGATATCGGACACTGTCGCCGCCCGCACAGAACGCAGGCGTGAACTCTCGCATGGGGTCGGACCAGCCACGGAATCTGTCAGCGAGCCGATAGGGGGGACCACTAGCCGAACGCTGCGGCACCAATAACAGATAGTTTCTATCGTCAAATTCGCCGCGAAGCTCGGCTCCAATCGTATTCCCAGTGGTCACACGGCCGCCCCGATCAAACTCGATTTGAACGATGCCCAACTCTTGGATCGCGAAATTAATAGGCGGCAAACGCACCGCTATTTTTGGAACAAATAGGTGATGGAAGGGCAGCACCGTTCTGGTTTCCCCCCTCTCTTGTTCAGCATGAAGTTTTTCTTCCACGACCTCCTGCCCGATTTTCAGAGATGAAAAATCATCGACGTGGATGAAATACCTGATCAACCAACGACTACCAACCGAGGCCGTTTTCGATGCGTCAATTTCTCCATAACCGAACTGAACACACGCGCTTGCTGTCATAGCGACCGAAGACAACAAGGCAATCGACAGCGAACACGCGAATGATGATTTCATAGGTCACTTGTTTCCATTTCTGGGCACAGACGCTGGCATGTACGAAGTCAACATATCAAACGAACCACGTCCATCTTCATAATCGTAAGGAAAATCGGCATCCGCCACGCACCTCGACTTTCCGCACGCGACCGCGTTCTGAATGACTGAAGACAACAGGGCAAGCAACAGTAAAGCGACGAATGAAAATTTCACCGGAAATTGCGCTCCATTTCTGCTCAGCGAAGGCGACGCGTTCCAAGCTCCAATTTCAGGCAAGCTGCATCACTCCTCATAATCGTAAGGAAAATCGGCGTCCGGAAACATGGGGGTTTTTCTCGGGCGCTGGGGGACCGGATAACCATTTTCTTTGCACCACTTTAAGATGTCGGCAATGATTCCTGGAGATGCGCCTTTCGGACAGTCCAGCATGCAGACCCACGTAGTAACGTGCTTGCCAATCACAGGTTTGCGCGGGCCGTCAAAGGGTGCCCATCCATAGAACTCTTTGATGGACGCCCCTTTCCTCCCGTACGATGTGACGTCGATATACGGACGTGACTCGTCAAGGAGTTGATACGACCATTCACGGCAGCCAAAATTGCCGATGCTACCGAACTTTGAAGCATCAAATCCCTTTCGATAACGAATGTCATCGGTAACAGTACAAAACGCGGGCGAGAACTCCGCCATTGGATCCGACCACCCGCGAAAACGGCTAGCAAGTCGATAGGGCGGACCGCCTTCCGCACTCTGCGGCGCAAGTACAAAGGTATGAAGATCATCGAATGCTCCTTGAAGCGCTACACCGCGTGTATTTTCGGTTGTTACGCGGCCGCTTCGATCAAATTCAATTTCCACGATCCCAATTTCTTGCACCGCGAATCCAATGGGCGGCAAATGCACAGCCAGCGTTGGCGCGAATAGGTGATCAGACGGACGAGGCGATCGAACCTGGCCGTTTCTCATGTCCTCCTCAAGTATCTCTTCAATAACTTCCATTCCGATTTTTAAAGATGAAAGATCATCTACGTGGATAAAGTACCGGATCAACCAAGGGTTTCCAGCCGCGGCCGTCATCGGTGCGTCCGACTCCTTGCAACCGGAGTAATCACACGAAATCGCTGGCAGCAAAACCGAGGACAAGATTGAAAGGACGAACATTGACGAAAATGAGATTTTCATAGAATTTTCGGTTCCTTGATTGTTAGATGCAAATGATCTTTGTGAGTAATTTCGTCTGGAGTTTTAAAGAAATTGAATTTTGCTTTCACGGCATCCCGAGAGTCACTATCCGTACACCATGGATCCATAATCTGCGAAATATGTGGTGATCGCTCGAATCTGGACCGCAACGACCGCATCGAAGCAGGTTCGTTGCGATTTGCTTCGCTGACCCATGCTGTCTGTTTGTTGACTGTTTCCGCGGTCATCCTTTTTACTAACGCCTTCGCTGCTGCCTGTTGCTGCGCTAACCCGACTGTCGAAGACAAACCTGTATTCATCATTACCTGAACATCTGCGTCGTTTTTCGCATCCTCAGCTTTTGCTAAATTTTTCTCTGTTGCGCGGTAGTCTGCAAAGAGCCGCTTTTCTTCCTCGGATACGTTGCCCAAATGACGCCCATTCGGAAGAATCAACTCCTCCCGGTTTACCGGTACTTCGCCCGCCCTAGTTTTGAAGCTGCTGATGTCCAGCCCCAAGCCAGCGCGATGGTTAATGGCTCCTAGCAAAGGGCGCCATGTCGAGCCAATGACTACGCGCTCGATGCCAACCGCGTGGATTGCGTCGAGCAAGACGAAAAACGCGTGAGGGTGAACACGTGGCAGACCATCCTTGAGTAAGGAGAATCCCTTGATATTGCAAAGAGCATTGCTGGAGTCATCGAAGCAAATCTGGCACTTGCACGCGGCGTTGTCAGCAGTGGCAGGGAACGTCACATCCAGCTTGCGCGAAGTGAGGCCACAATAAATCGCATCAATGACCGCGCAGATTGCCGGGTGCGTTCCCGCTGGAAGAAGTGCTTTCGCTTCGCTGGCGCTGTATCTGTGGCTCACGCGCATCCAGATCGCCCCCGTCAGCGACGTGTTGTAGACATCGGTCTCCCGACCGTTCTCCATGCGTTTCTGCGGCGTGCCCAATATGTCGCTACCGGGATCCAGCCCCGTTTTTTCGATGATATTCACGAGAACGTTATTGCGCTGCGTCGTCACTTTATAGACAGGTTCACATCGATAAGCAGGATGGGCATCGCTGTTCAGATACAGCGCGACCGTGGCTCCCGCCTTTACCATCACGCTGATACGGCTGTTCCCGGCCAGCCGTGCCCGCGCGTCATAATCGCAAAGCACGTGGCCATCCACTTCAACGGCGTAGGGAATCTTTAACTTGGCATTCGTCGCGCTCGTGTTGAAGGCATATGTCACGCAGCATTGCTGGCTCACCTCTACCGTGGCAACTGATCCTGGATGCGGATTGGTAGCACAAACGACCGCTGGCAAGACTCTCGGCATGGCAACTCCGTGATTGAACAGTCAGGCTTCAGGATCGGAAATATCCTGCTCCCAGAACAATTTAAGGACTTCAATATCCGATCCGGTAGCGACGCGTTGCGTCATGCCTTGTTCGTCCGTTGTGCCGCGAACGCAGGTGCCGTCCGACAGCTCCAGCCGATATCGCAGTCCGGCTACGGGCAAACCAGTCACCTCGTCTATCGCGCGGATTGCTTCGTCATTGATGTGGGTGTCTGTGCCGGCTGGCGGTGATGCGGTGAAGGGTTCGGCCGGACCCCGTGGATATTCGATCCGCATTCGGCTTTGGCTTGCAATCAGAAGTGCGCCGCACTCGGTGCGCATGCCTTCAACGGCTGTTCCTACGCCGCCCAGGCTGTGGAACGGCACGCCTTCCGCAATCGGGAACACGCCTTTGCACTTGGGACAAAACGTCTTATGTCCTTGCTGAGCGATACGGCGCCCATCCAGTGTCATGCAGTTTCGTCCTTCAAGGACTTTACCGCCGTGGCTCGTGGTATCGCCTTCGAGAATGACTGCTTTCAGCATAAATTTCTCCGCTTCGATTTCGCGCGAAATTGAACCAGAGAAATTTATCTCCGGAATGCCAACTGTAGTGCGGCATGCCTCGGATGGTTTGCGCTAACGCAAGTCTTACGACAGGACGGAAGGAAGGAGGCCGACCAATGCGGCCAAGCGGAACAACACCTTGCGAGACGACCTCATCCCGCGAAATGGGCCAGAACGCCATACCCGAGCAATCCCAGCGCAATAATCAAGGCCAGCCGTGCCACTGGCGGAAGCATGCAAATACGAACAGCGAGTTCATCTCGTATTGGTTTCACTGGAAGCCCCCATCGAATTGATATGTTCAATTTATCAACTCGACGTTCCAGTGACTTGAGCCTGAACACGCCCATCAATAAGAAGTTCCCTATCAGGGCGCATCGAGTCTGATCTCGCGCATGCATGCGGAAGCCGTCAGACTGTTCCTGCATCAATTGAAGACTGCGCCGATAGGCGTCAGTGGCCCGGCAACCTACACTTTCCCTGCTTTACTTCAAGGGAGAACGCGATGAAATTATCTAAACCTGCCGCACTGTTTGCGGCGACGCTGTTGACGCTGGCACTGGGCGCCTGCAAAAACAATCCAGAAGGTCATGACGGCCTGAACGCACCGGGCACGGGCGCGGGCAACAGTGCCACGGGCGGCGCTGGCGGCAGCGCCACCTCGCCCGGCGCGGCCACTGCCACCACACCCGGCACATCAGGTGGCCGTGCTGCCGCAAACGGCCCCGCTGCCGGCGCCGATTCCACCGGCAGCAGCACGCCGCCGCAAGAGCAGCGCCCGCCCCGCTGACGATCAGGAGCGGCGCGTATCCTGCGCCGCGGGGTGACGCCCGCCCACCGAATCGACATCGCGCGATGCATCGATGTCTTGCTCGATCGGCCGCACGTGCCGATGCCGGCCCATGCCTTCGCGCTGCGCGCTTTGATCGGTGGTGGCGCCTTGCAGGTTGCCTTCGTCGGCCACTTGCATGCTATCTGCCTGCCCTTCCGGCGGCGCCTGCCTGACGGTATCGTTGCCGCCCATGCCCGCGCCACCCGTCATGCCGCTTTGTCCTGAACCAACGTCATGCAGATCACCGCCATGCATGCCGCCCATGCCGCCCGACTGCTGTCCCGCATGGCCGCCGCCCTGGCGCGCATGGCCGCCCTGATTGAGCGGCTGATCCTGGCGCGAGTCGGCGGTGCCGCCCTGTTTGCCTTTCCGCTCCGGCTCGTTTCCTGTTTTATCCGTCATTACCCTCTCCTTCGCGCGAAGTGCCGGACCACTCCGGCCTCCACTCATGCTAGGACCGTGGTCGGCGCGGCGCAGTAGGTGCAAGGGCCGCAGGCCTGTAGGCATGCGTCGCTAACGCCGCTCAGGAGGAATCGATGCGATCGCGCTGGCAAACAGCGCGTGGGCGGCGCGCTCGACCGGGCGGTACCTGGGCTCGGTACGCGCCGGATCCTTGCCTAGAAAATTGTCGTTCTTCCAGTTGGTGGCAGGACGCACCGGGCGCCGTTCAAATCCGCCGCCGCAGTTCGGGCAAACGTTGTCCAGCACCTGCGCCACGCAACCGGCGCAAAAGGTGCACTCATAGCTGCACACGCGCGCGTCGGTCGCTGCCGGTGGCAGTGCCTTGTTGCAGTGTTCGCAGGATGGTCTCAGTTCCAGCATCACGGCTCCTTTTCTCCAGCTGGTATTGTGCCCTTGCCGGCCATCACGGTTGTGCCAGGCAGCACGTGAAAACTGCCAATAAAAAAGCGGCCCGCAGGCCGCTTCGTTTTAAGTCACAAGCATTTACTTGCTGAGCGAGCGACGGCGTGCGCCCACCAGCGCCAGCGCGCCCAGACCGAACAGGACCAGGCTGCCCGGTTCTGGAACGAAGGTCACGTCGCCGCCGGTGGCGCGCTGAATGTAGTCTGCATAGCTGCGCAGTACCATGCCGCCCATGGCGGTGCCAAAGGTGCCATCGACCTGGTCGTCAAAGTAGCGGGTGCTGAAGGTATTGTTTGCTACCAGCATCAGTTCGCCGTACATCTTGATGAAGGAAGGGCCGCCCGAATCGCCGCCGCCAATGCCGGATTCGACATCGTTGTCCAGCTGCGGGGTGCACACGTCGAAATAGGTGCAGTGGGTGTCCTGGCCATCACCATCGAAGTCGGCCATGAAGACTTCGTCGCGGCCGGTAAAGCCCTGTTCGTCGTCCTTCTCGAACATGTCAATGTAGTTTGCGCCGGAACGTTTGATGTTGAACTCGGGATCGACATAGTAACCAGTCACGCCGTCGCCCGAGGTGCCGTAGCCGGCCATCGTGATGCGGGTGCCTGCCAGCAAGGCATTGGTGGCGATCTTGTAGATTTTGGCGCTGGCCGGTGCGTCGCGCTCCAGGGTGATCACGGCCACGTCATCGTTCACGCAGAACTTGTCCACGCCGACCGGGCAATTGCCGAAGCCCTGATAGCCAGCATCCATCGACACCTTGCTGGCGGTGATGACGTCGTTGTAGTCACCATCGCTGTTGAACACAACCTGCACGCTGGTGCCTGGCTCATTGATGTCAACCAAAGTGCCGTTGCCGTCCGAATCGACGCAATGGCCAGCCGACACCACGGAACGCTTGCCCACCAGTGCGCCGGAACAGATGTAGCCACCGCCATTTTTGGAAATGTAAAGACTGACCACGCCCGAGAACGGCGAGTCAGCGGTATTGCCGTCGATGCGTGCCTGCGGCGAATCGGGCAAGGCGCCCGAGGTGATCATTGGGGTATACACAGGGTGCAGCAGCGATGCCTGGGCCGGGACCATGGCGCCTGCCATCATTCCGGTTGCAACGATAAAACCAGCAAGCTTCTTCAAAGACTGTTTCCGATAAGACATGATTTCCTTTTTTAGTTTTAAGTGAGACGCCCTCGTGCAACTTGTGAGCGCGCGCACCGGACTAAGCATTAAACGTGCCGTGAGGAAAAACTCACCAATAATCAATGTCCTACTGTATTTACGTTAAATTGATCCCGATCAAATGTAAAGTTTCTCGACAAAAGTCCGTCGCGTCCGCTATTTGTCCTGCATGAAATCATCGGGCGAAAAAAAACCGTCCAGCTTTCACTGGACGGTTTTTACAATCGGCCCGCGTGGGATCGACTTATTTTTTGCTGCTGTTCCGTCCTAAAATAGGTTGTCATGTTTTGCCTTTTTTAAGGAGAACGA
>DASWMN010000123.1:0-8214 GCA_036399735.1 Telluria sp.
CCGCTCGACGGCATGGGCGGCGCCGGCATCTTCCGCATCAAGAGCGACGGCATGAACCTGGGATCGGTGATCGAAACACTGACCCTTAACGGTGCGCGCACCATCATGGCCCAGCGCTACATCCCCGAGATCGTCAAGGGCGACAAACGCATCCTCGTCATCAACGGCAAACCGGTGCCTTTCGCGCTGGCGCGCATCCCGCAGGGCGATGAAATCCGCGGCAACCTGGCCGCCGGCGGCGTGGGCGTGGCCCAGGAACTGACCGCGCGCGACCGCCACATCGCCGACGCCATCGGCCCCATCCTGGCCGCGCGCGGCCTGCTGCTGGTTGGCCTGGACGTCATCGGCGACTGCCTCACCGAAGTCAACGTCACCAGCCCGACCTGCTTCCAGGAGATCACCGACCAGAGCGGCTTCGACGTGGCCGCGATGTTCATCGACGCGCTTGAACTGCAGGCGGGGCGACAATAACATGGTAGGCATCCTGTTGTTGACCCACGCGCCGCTGGGGCAGGCGTTCATCGCCGCCGTGGCGCACGTGTTCCGCGGTCCGACCGAACGCTTCGAAGCGATCGACGTGACCGCCGACCAGGACCTGGCCGAGGTCAACGACCTGGCGCGCGAAGCCATCGCCCGCCTCGATGACGGCAGCGGCGTGCTGGTGGTTACCGATATCAAGGGCGGCACGCCGTCCAACTGCTGCAACTCGCTGGCCGACGCGGGCCACGTGGAAGTCATCGCCGGCATCAGCCTGCCGATGCTGCTGCGTGCGATCACCTACCGGCGCGACACGCTGGATGTGGTGGTGGAGATGGCGCTGGCCGGCGCCCAGAGCGGCGCGGTACGGGTCGACAACCGGATCAGGGTAGGATAAGTAGGGAGGTGGCCGCGACGCGGCCGCCGCATGTGCGCAGGTGCTGTGGATCCTTGAACGGAAAAGACTACAACATGATTCAACAAGATCTCGAAATTATCAACAAACTGGGCCTGCATGCGCGCGCCTCGGCCAAGTTCACGCAGCTGGCCGCCAAGTTTCAAAGCGACGTCTGGCTCACCCGTAACGGTCGCCGCATCAACGCCAAATCCATCATGGGCGTGATGATGCTCGCCGCCGGCAAGGGCGCCAAGGTCACGCTCGAAGCCGATGGCACCGATGAGAAGGAATGTGTCGAGGCGCTCACTGCGCTGATCAACGACAAATTCGGCGAAGGCGAGTAATGCCGCTGGACCGCTCCCCAGGCCGCACACACACAGGACTTCCGATGGCATCGTTCACGCTCCACGGTATCCCGGTTTCGCGAGGCATCTCGATTGGCCGCGCGCATCTGCTCACGCCCGCCGCGCTCGACGTCAAGCATTACCTGGTCCCGGAAGAACAGCTCGAGAAGGAAGTGCTGCGACTGCAGGATGCGCTGGCCGAAGTGCACCGCGGCCTGCAAGCCCTGTGGACCGACCTGCCCAAGGATGCTCCGACCGAACTTGGCGCCTTCATCGATGTGCACGCGCTGATCCTGTCCGATCCGATGATTTCGGAAGCGCCGCTCGACATCATCCGCACCCGCCAGTACAACGCCGAATGGGCGCTGGTGACGCAGATCGATGAATTGTCGGCCCAGTTCGACGAGATCGAAGACGAGTATCTGCGCGAGCGCAAGGCCGACATTCAGCAGGTGGCCGAACGAGTACTCAAGGTCCTGATGGGCAGCGCCCAGCTCGCGCCCGTGCCGCGCCAGCCCGGTGACGAATTCCAGCCCCAGATGATCGTCGTCGCGCACGACATTTCGCCAGCCGACATGCTGCAGTTCCGCGACCGCTCCTTCATCGGCTTCGTGACCGACGTGGGCGGGCAGAACTCGCACACCGCGATCGTGGCGCGCAGCCTGGATATTCCGGCAGCAGTCGGCATGTCGCAGGCATCGCGTTTGATCGAGCAGGACGACTGGGTCATCATTGACGGCGACGCCGGCGTGGTGATCGCCAATCCGAGCCCGCTGGTGCTGGAGCAGTACCGCGCGCGCCAGGCGGCCATGCTCAAGGTCCGCAAGAAGCTGCTGAAGCTGAAAAAGACCCCGGCCGTCACGCGCGACGGCACCAGAATCACGCTGCTGGCCAACATCGAGCTGCCTGACGACTGCCCGGGCGCGCTGGACAGCGGCGCCGAAGGCGTCGGCCTGTTCCGCTCCGAATTCCTGTTCATGGGCCGCTCCGGCCACATGCACACCCTGCCGGACGAAGACCAGCAGTTCGAGCAGTACCGCAAGGCCGTGACAGCCATGAAAGGGCGCCCGGTCACCATCCGCACGCTCGACATCGGCGCCGACAAACCGCTCGACCAGACCGAACACACGGCACTGAACCCGGCCCTGGGCCTGCGCGCCATCCGCTACTGCCTGGCCGAGCCGCAGCTGTTCCTGACCCAGTTGCGCGCCATTCTGCGCGCCTCCGCTTTCGGCAAAGTGCGCATCCTGATTCCGATGCTGGCGCATGCCTTCGAGATCGACCAGTCGCTGGCGATGATCGAGCAGGCCAAGGCGCAGCTGCGCGAAGCGGGGCAGAAGTACGACCCGGCGGTTGAAGTCGGCGCCATGATCGAGATTCCGGCTGCTGCCCTGGCGCTGCCGATGTTCGTGCGGCGCATGGACTTCCTGTCGATCGGCACCAATGACCTGATCCAGTACACGCTCGCGATCGACCGCGTCGATTACGAAGTCGCACACCTCTACAATCCACTGCACCCGGCCATCCTGCAGCTGATCGCCATGACCATCGCCGCCGGCAAAAAGGCAGGCATCGATGTCGCCGTCTGTGGCGAGATGGCGGGCGACACCAAGCTCACGCGCCTGCTGCTCGGCATGGGCCTGCGCGAATTCTCCATGCATCCGGCCCAGCTGCTGTCGGTCAAGCAGGAGATTCTCAACTGCGACCTGGGCACCATCACCCCGCACACACGCAAGATCATGCGGGCCATGGAGCCGAGCGCGATTGCCGAGGCAGTGGAGCAGCTCCAGACCATTTGAAGCCGCACCTGGGTCACCTGATTTAAACGTCGTTCTTCTTTTACTGAGTCACATGTCATCCATTGGAATAGTCACACCGCAAACGATGCGTTTTGCCGAACCGCTGCGGCTGCAGGGCGGCGGCAGCATCGCCGATTACACATTGATGTACGAAACGTACGGCACCCTGAATGCCGACAAATCGAACGCGGTGCTGGTCTGCCACGCGCTCAACGCCTCGCATCACGTGGCCGGTACTTATGCGGACCAGCCGAAAAGCACCGGTTGGTGGGACAACATGGTTGGCCCGGGCAAGCCGCTCGACACCGACCGTTTCTTCGTGATTGGCGTGAACAACCTGGGTTCCTGCTTCGGCTCCACGGGCCCGATGCACGACAATCCAGAGACCGGCAAGCCTTACGGCGCCGCCTTCCCGGTGGTGACGGTGGAAGACTGGGTGGCCGCGCAGGCGCGTCTGGCCGACCAGCTGGGTATCGGCCAGTTTGCGGCCGTCATGGGCGGCTCGCTGGGCGGCATGCAGGCACTAGCCTGGAGCATGATGTACCCGGACCGGCTGCGCCATTGCGTCGTCATCGCCTCCACGCCCAAACTGTCGGCGCAAAACATCGCCTTCAACGACGTTGCGCGCCAGGCCATCCTGTCGGACCCGCAGTACCACGGCGGCGACTTTTACGAGCACGGCGTGGTGCCGAAGAACGGCCTGCGCGTGGCGCGCATGGTGGGCCACATCACCTACCTGTCGAACGACGACATGGCAGAAAAATTCGGCCGCAAGCTGCGCAACGCGGCCGAGGGCAACGAGTACCAGTTCGGCTTCGGCATCGACTTCGAAATCGAATCCTACCTGCGCTACCAGGGTGACAAGTTCTCCGAATACTTCGACGCCAACACCTATCTGCTGATCACCAAGGCGCTCGACTACTTCGACCCGGCCCGCAACTTCGATGGCGACCTGACGCGCGCGCTGGCCAATACCAAGGCCGACTTCTTCGTCGCCTCGTTCACCACCGACTGGCGTTTTTCGCCCGAGCGCTCGCGCGAGATCGTGCAGGCGCTGGTGTGCAACCGCCGCCGCGTGACCTACGCCGAGATCGACGCGCCGCACGGCCACGACGCCTTTTTGCTGGAAGATGAACGCTACATGAACATGGTGCGCGCCTACTACCAACGCATCTGGACCGAACTGGGAGGCCAGGCATGAACTTCAAGGACCTTTCCACCTTGCGGCCCGATCTGGCCTTCATCGCCCACTGGGTTGCCAAAAAATCGCACGTGCTCGACGTCGGCTGTGGCGACGGTGCTATGCTGCGCTATCTGCAGGGCGACAAGTCCTGCACCGGCTACGGCATTGAAATTGCCGACAGTTCGCTGCTGGCCAGTACCCAGCGCGGCATCAACGTCATCCAGCAGGACATGGAGAAGGGGCTGTCGATCTTTGGCGACAATTCCTTCGACACGGTGCTGTGCCTGTCCTCGTTGCAGATGATGCAGCATGTGGAGCCGCTGCTGCGCGACATCGTACGGGTGGGCAGCGAAGCGATCGTCTCGTTCCCGAATTTTGCGTACTGGCCGCACCGCGTGGCGCTGGCGAGGGGCCGCATGCCGGTCTCGAAATCGCTGCCGTACCAGTGGTATGACACGCCCAATGTACGCTGCGCCACCATTTACGACTTCGAAGAGCTGGCCGAGGAGTGCGGTCTGGAAGTGCTCGACCGCGTGGCACTGGCCGATGGCAAGCCAGTGTCGTTCCTGCCGAATCTGCGCGGCAGTCTGGCCGTATTCCGACTGCGCAAAAAGGCGCGGCCGGGCGCGTGAGCTCTGGGGTGTTGGGGCAGGCGCGGTCTTGGTGCGATGATGTCAGTATCGAATTCACAGCACAGGGTTGATGTCATGAACAAATTGAAGAACATCGCGCTTGCGCTCGCACTGGCCGTTAGTGCGAGCACGGCCATCGCGCAGCAGCCGGTTGCGAACCAGACCACCGTGCAGGATGGGATTGAAGTCCGGCCCCTGTCGCGTTTGCGCGTTCTGGCACCTGCGGAAGTTGTCGAGAGCCAGTCCAAGCAGCAGTATCTGGCCCTGATGCAGCAGGCCAGCCAGAAGGGCGTGCTGGTCGCACCTGCCGATCCGCAGGTGATACGGCTGCGCGGCATCGCCAAGCGTCTGATTCCTTACACGTCGCGCTGGAACGCGGACGCCGCCAAATGGGAATGGCAAGTGAACCTGATCGCTTCCAAGGAAGTCAACGCTTTCTGCATGCCCGGCGGACGTATCGGCTTTTACAGCGGCATTCTGACTCAGCTTAATCTGACCGACGACGAAGCCGCGGCCATCATGGGGCACGAGGTGGCGCATGCCTTGCGTGAGCATTCGCGTGCGCAGATGGTCAAATCCACAGGCACCAATGTCGGGTTCCGCCTTGGCGGTGCACTGATTGCCTCGATCTTCGGGCTGGACCCGGGCATCACCGACACTGTGGCCCAGTACGGTGCGCAATTCACGTCCCTGAAGTTCTCGCGCGACGACGAGCGCGAGGCAGACCTGATCGGACTTGATATCGCCGCCCGCGCCGGCTTCGATCCGCGTGCCGGCGTGGTCCTGTGGGAGAAAATGGCAAAGCTGAACAAAAGTGCGCCACCGCAGTTCATGTCTACCCACCCGGGCGGAGCCGACCGCATCGCCCGCATGAACGCGCACATGAATGTGCTGCTGCCGCTGTACGCGCGCGCCAAGGGTACCAGTCCGCAGGCATTGCCGCCGTATCGTACGACCGCCTTGAACTAAGATGGGCAAGCAGGCCGACGCCAATGCACGCGTACCGCTGCCGCTGCGTGACGGGGTAGCGCCAAGCTATCTCTGGCTGGACGAGGCGGCACCCGGCCGCGCGCTGGCCTACCTGGCGGCGCGCTTTCCGGACGTGGGCGAAGCAGTCTGGCGCGACCGCATGGCGCGCCGCGAAGTGGTTGACGGCAGCGGCGCCGCGCTGGCGCCGGACAGTGAGCTCAAACGTGGCACGCGCGTGTGGTACTACCGCGAGATCGTCGCCGAGCCGCCGATTCCGTTCGAAGAGCAGATCCTGTTTCAGGACGAGCACCTGCTGGTGGCCGACAAGCCGCACTTCCTGCCGACCACGGCCGGCGGGCGCTTTCTGCACGAGTCGCTGCTGGTCAGGCTCAAGAACAAGCTGGGCGTAGCCGAGCTGACACCGATCCATCGTCTGGACCGTGAGACGGCGGGCGTGGTCGTGTTCTCGCTGCGCGAGGAAAGCCGGGGCGCTTACCAGTCGCTGTTCCAGAAGCGCAGCGTCGACAAAGTGTACGAAGCGCTGGCAGCGCCGCTGCCGGAACGAATATTCCCGTTCACGCACGTGAGCCGGATGGTCGAAGGCACGCCGTTCTTCCGCATGCAGGAAGTGCCGGGGGAGCCGAACTCGGAAACCCGTATCGAGGTGGTCAAGCAGTTGGATGGGCTGGCGCTGTACCGCCTGCATCCGCGCACCGGGCGCAAGCATCAGCTGCGGGTGCACATGATGTCGATAGGCGCGCCGATTTTGAATGACACGTTTTACCCGCGTGCCTTGCCGGCCGGGGAGGACGACTTCGCCCGCCCCCTCAAACTGCTGGCGCGCGAAATCGCGTTTGACGACCCGCTGACAGGCCAGCGGCGCCGCTTTGAAAGCGGACGCACGCTGTAGCGCCGCTTACAGCGTGTAGTCGATGATCAGAGGGGCGTGATCGGAGAAGCGCTCGTCCTTGTAGATCGACACCGCTTTTGCCTGCGCCGCGATGCCAGGGGTGGCGACGTGATAGTCGATGCGCCATCCCACATTCTTGGCCCAGGCCTGGCCGCGGTTGCTCCACCAGGTGTACTGCTCGGCGCTCTTGTCGATGGTGCGGTGGACGTCGACGAAACCGACTTCATCGAAAATGCGGGTCAGCCAGGCGCGTTCTTCAGGCAGGAAGCCGGAATTCTTCTTGTTGCCCTTCCAGTTCTTCAGATCAATCTCGTTGTGGGCGATATTCCAGTCGCCGCAGATGACCACCTCGCGGCCTTCGGCGCGCAGCTCGAGCAGATGGGGCAGGAACAGTTCCATGAAACGGAATTTTGCTTCCTGGCGTTCCGGCGACGAGGAGCCGGACGGGCAGTACACCGAGATGATAGTCAGGGCACCGAAATCGCAGCGCACGTAGCGGCCTTCGGCATCGAATTCCGGACTGCCGAAACCGGTGCGCACCGCGTCCGGCTTGACGCGGCTGTAAACGCCGGTCCCGGAATAGCCTTTTTTCTCGGCATAGTGGAAATGGCCGTGGTAGCCGCCCGGGGTCAGGAATTCCTCGGTCATGTCGGGCAGCTGCGCCTTGAGTTCCTGCACGCAGATGAAGTCAGCGGTTTGCGCCGCCATCCACGTAAAAAAGCCTTTTTTGTGGGCGGAACGGATACCGTTGAGGTTGGCGGAGATAATTTTTGGCATGGTTCGAAGGGGAGGGTGGCGTAAAATAGCGCCACTTTTCAAAAATTCGGGGAAACAACGTGAGTGATTTGCGCCAACAGTTTATCGCGTTTTCGGTGTCGACGGGTGTGCTGCGCTTCGGCGAGTTCACCACCAAGGCAGGGCGCCTGTCGCCGTACTTCTTCAACGCCGGCCTGTTCCACGAAGGCGCCACGCTGGCCCAGCTGGCCCAGTTCTACGCGCAGACTTTGCTCGACTCGGGCGTGGCGTTCGACATGCTGTTCGGGCCGGCCTACAAGGGCATTACCCTGGCCTCGGCCACGGCGGTCGCGCTGGCCGGCAAGGGCCGCAACACGGCGTTCGCCTTCAACCGCAAGGAAGCCAAGGATCATGGCGAAGGCGGCACCATCGTTGGCGCCAAGCTGGCGGGCAAAGTAGTGATCATCGATGACGTGATCTCGGCCGGCACCTCAGTGCGGGAATCGGTCGACATGATCCGCGCCGCTGGCGCCGAGCCGTGCGCCGTGCTGATCGCGCTGGACCGGATGGAGCGCTCGGGCAAGGACGGCGCCCTGTCAGCAAGTTCCGCCGTGCAAGAAGTCAGCAAAGAATTCAACATTCCCGTGATCTCCATCGGCAACCTGGACGATCTGTTCAGCTACCTGAACGGCGCCGCCGCCGACCCCCAGCTGGCGCAACACAAAGACGCCGTCGCCGCCTACCGCACCCGCTACGGCATCTAAACCT
>DASWMN010000124.1:0-8579 GCA_036399735.1 Telluria sp.
GACCGCATTCCGCCGCTGGTCAGCGCGATCCATTTGCTGTTTCTGGCGGCGGTGGTCGGGTTTGCACATCACCCAGTCATTTTCATGGGCCTGTTCATGTTTTTTCTCGGATTTACCACGGCCTACGAGCAATACCAGAACCCGCTGATCCTGAAGGAAGGCTTGCTGGTCGGCTTCTTCCTGGCCGGTCTGGTGGTGCTGGGCGGCATGCAGCAATGGTGGTTGCAGCCGATCGTGTCGGGCCTGGAGCCGACCGCCCTGTTCTTCGGTGCCACCGCGCTGACGGCCATTACCGACAACGCCGCACTGACCTACCTGGGCTCGCTGATCGCGGGCATGAGCGAGCAAGCCAAGTACATGCTGGTGGCCGGCGCCGTGGCCGGCGGGGGGCTGACGGTGATTGCCAACGCCCCCAATCCGGCTGGTGTGTCCCTCCTGCGCGAGGGATTTGACGACAATGAAATCGGCTTCGGCGGTCTGCTGCTGGGCGCCCTGCCGCCGACGGTGGTGGCCATGCTGGCATTGTTCCTGCTGTAGGCGCACTGTTTGACCTGCATCAACTGCTGAGCCCGCCAGCCGCGCGACTATTTCCGCTACAGCCGCCTGATTCCTGGCGGTGCCAGCGGAGATTTCGCCATGGAACATCAAACCATCAAGCAAGAACCGCTGTCCGCGCACGAGGCGCCGGTCAGCTTTATCCCCACCCCCACTGCGGCCTATCGCCAGCATCGCAAGAGTGCCGCGGCGGAGCTCGAACCCGGGCCGCCGCGCATCGGGCTGGGCGCCGAGCCCCTGCCGGTGCCTTTCGGCCTGGGTGCGCGCGTGCTGATGTGGCGCCAGGATCCTTCGGTGGCCGAGATCGGCACGCGCAAGGTGTTCCTGCCCGGCCTGGTGCTGGACGGTCCGCGCGACGCCCGCGTGACCTTCGGCCAGCCGGGCATCGAAGCGGTCAGCCCGAATGCCTTTGGCGACTTCGTCACGACCCCGGACACCCCGCAGTTCGATGCCGTGCACACCTACGCAGTGGTGCGCCAGACCCTGACCATGTACCAGCGCGCGCTGGCCGGCACGGACGGCGCCGATACGCCCCTGCCCTGGCAATGGAATGACAGCAGCAATGTCGAACCCCTGGTGATCTTTCCGCATGGCTTGCCGAATGTGATGAACGCGTTTTACAGCCGCACCCAGGCGTGCCTGAAATTCGGCGATTTCCTGCCGCTGGGCCAGCCGTCCCGGGTCTACACCTGCCGTTCGCTCGACATCGTCTCGCACGAAACCGCGCACGCCGTGCTCGACGGTCTCAAGCCCGAGTGGCTGCTGGCGGACAACCCGCCGCAGACGGGCGGCCTGCATGAAGCCTTCGGCGACATCACCGCCATCTTCCTGACCCTGTCGCAACTGGACCAGTGCGAGGCCATCGTGGCCCAGACCCGGGCCCGCCTGCACGACAAGACCTTCCTGGCCGATATCGCCGAGCAGTTCGGCCTGGCGCTCGGCCGTGCCAACGGACTGCGCAATGCCGACAATGACATCACCCTGTCCCAGGCCGGCACCGAAGTGCACGCCATCTCGCAAGTGTTCACCGGCGCCGTGTACGACATTCTGGCCGACCTGTTCGCACTCGAACGCGACCCCGCCCGCAAGGACGACGCGGCAGTCCTGCATCAGGTCGGCGCCGTATTGCGCGGCCTGGTGCTGCGCGCCTTCATCGCCGCCCCCGAGCGCGCCGCCACCTATGCCGACGTGGTCAACGCCATGCTGCGTCTGGCGGTGCAGGACGGACTGCCGGTCGCGGCCCGCAACGCCATCCGCAACCGCTTCGTGCTGCGTCAGGTGATACAGGGCGCGCTCGACCAGGACCACGTGGCCGGCATCGACCTGCTGCCCGACGTGCAGGATGCGCCCGACGCGGTGCAGGACCGGCGCGCGTGCTGCGGCACGATGAACCTTGCGGAGTATTACGACGTCGAAGCCTTACTGGACGTGGAACGCGCGCAGCTGGCCAAGTGGTGCGCGGCCAACGGCCGCACCGGCGCGGCGGCGGAAACACCCGACGCGCCCGCCACCTGAAGGAGGCAGCATGAAAATCACAGCGGACTGTTCGGGCGGCTTCAGCGGCACGTCCGAGCACTACCAGGTCGACACGGCCACCCTGCACAACGGCGCCTGCATCGAAGCCCTGCTCGACAGCCTGGAATATCTGCCCGCACCCCGGCTGGCGCCGCCAGGGGCCGACATGGGCTGCTGGCGCATCACGCTCGACAATGGCCGCCAGCAGCACACGGTGGCGTTCGCCGAAGACGGCAGCGCGGCGGCAGCGCCATGGCAAACGCTGCTGGCCCAGCTGCGCGCCGGCGCCGGATCGGGACGGAACCCTGCTTTTCTCCGTTAAAAAATCGTCAACATGCGCGCCAAGCCCTGTATTTGCTTATGTATATTGTGTATAAGCCTGATTTGTGGGAATAAGCGAATTGCCTTAAAATACAGTGCTTTGCTTTAGTAGGCGGACGTGTTACGCACCGCCGGCGCGCAGCACCCCCTTCTTAGATAGGACTGTTATGACCCACGTTGTCACCGAATCGTGCATCAGCTGTCGTTACACCGATTGCGTCGATGTATGCCCGGTAGATTGTTTCCGGGAAGGCCCGAATTTCCTGACGATCGACCCTGACGAGTGCATCGACTGCGCCGTGTGCGTGGCCGAATGCCCAGTCAACGCCATTTTCGCCGAGGAAGACGTGCCGGCCGACCAGCAACAGTTCATCAAAATCAACCTTGAACTGGCGCGCACCTGGCCGTCGATCACCAAGACCAAGCCGGCCCTGCCAGACGCCGAGCAGTGGAAAGACGTCAAGGACAAGCTGGGCCAGCTGGTCCGCTAAGCCGTCCCTGCTTCGGGCGCCGCTGCGGCGGCGCCTGCACGATTGCGCAGGACATGGCACACTGATGCCCCTGACGCAGTGCAACACCGCACTACCATTCAAAATCAACAGGAAGTAACGCATGTCTATTACCGCCACCCACGAAGCGGGCAGCATCGCTGCCAACAGTACCTTTGCCGGCGCCATCGAAACCGATGCCGTGATTATCGGCGCGGGCCCGGTCGGCCTGTTCCAGGTGTTCGAACTCGGCCTGCTGGAAATCAAAGCCCACGTGATCGACTCGCTGGCGGCGGTAGGCGGACAGTGCGTCGAACTCTATCCTGACAAGCCGATTTACGACATTCCAGCCGTGCCTGTGTGCACCGGCCAGGAACTGACCGACAACCTGCTCAAGCAGATCGAGCCATTCGAGCCGACCTTCCACCTGGGCCAGGAAGTGACCGGGGTGCAGCGCCGCGAAGACAGCCGCTTCAACGTTGAAACCTCAACCGGCACCCGCTTCATCACCAAGACCATCTTTATCGCCGCCGGCGTCGGTTCGTTCCAGGCGCGTACGATCAAGGTCGACGGCATCGAGGTGTTCGAAGGCTCGCAGCTGCACTACCGCGTCAAGGATCCGGCTATTTTCGAAGGCAAGAACCTGGTCATCTGCGGCGGCGGCGACTCCGCGCTGGACTGGGCCCTGAACTTCGTCGGCAAGGCCGAATCGGTCGTGCTGCTGCACCGCCGCGAAGACTTCCGCGCCGCGCCGGCATCGGTGGCCAAGATGAAGGCCCTGTGCGACGCCTACGAAATGCAGCTGATCACCGGCCAGGTCACCGGCTTCGATGAAAAAGACGGCAAGCTCGCTGAAGTCAAGGTCACCGGCGCCGACGGCGTGACCCGCCGCGTGCCGCTGGACATGCTGCTGGTGTTCTTCGGCCTGTCGCCGAAACTTGGCCCAATCGCTGAATGGGGCCTCGATATCGAGCGCCGCCAGCTCAAGGTCCAGAACACGGAAAAATTCGAAACCAATGTGCCGGGCATCTTTGCCGTGGGTGACATCAACACCTATCCGGGCAAGAAGAAACTGATCCTGTCGGGCTTCCACGAAGCTGCTCTGGCCGCTTTCGGCGCTGCACCATATATCTTCCCGGACAAGAAGATCCATATGCAGTACACGACCACGTCGCCGAAGCTGCACAAGATCCTCGGGGTCGAAAGTCCGGTATTTGACTGATATCGTTCAGTAACTCGCGCGCAACAATGCCCCGCTCAGCCGGGGCATTTTTGTTTTTGCGTTAGGTAGCTCATAAACGCAGCGCAGCATAGTGTGTTAAAACTGGTTAACGCTTACGGATTCCTTACGCGAAATCCCCGATGAGTCTGGATTTCCAATAGGCACCCAAAATTGCAAGTTGCCTTACCCAAATAGCCTATAATTAATTGGCGGGCGATGCAAACGATTGCAAGCCACACGTACACTATGAAGGAATATGTATGCTTTACCAACTGCACGAGATGCAACGTTCTTTCCTGACTCCGCTGATGCAATGGGCTGACGCCTCTGCGAAGTTATTCTCCAATCCCGTGTCGCCGCTGGCCCACACGCCGTTCGCGCAGCGTATCGCTGCCGGTTACGAGCTGATGTACCGCCTCGGCAAAGATTACGAAAAACCCGCTTTCGAGATCCGATCTGTCGCCATCAACGGTGAAAACGTCGGCATCATGGAGCACACTATCGAAGAGCGTGCGTTCTGCAAACTGCTGCATTTCAAAAAAGACCTGAGCGACAAACAGATCGCCAAGCTCAAGCAGCCAAAAGTACTGGTGGTCGCGCCTCTGTCGGGCCACCACGCCACGCTGCTGCGCGACACCGTGCGCGCGCTGCTGGTGGAACACGACGTCTATATCACCGACTGGACTGATGCGCGCATGGTACCGGCCGCGGAAGGCCCGTTCCATCTGGACGACTATATCTACTATGTGCAGGATTTCATTCGCCTGCTCGCACCCGATCTGCATGTCATTTCGGTATGCCAGCCCACGGTGCCGGTTCTGGCGGCGATTTCGCTGATGGCCACTGCCAAGGATCCGCAGCTGCCAAAAACCATGACGATGATGGGCGGCCCGATCGACCCGCGCCGCTCGCCGACCGCCGTCAATGATCTGGCAACCGAAAAAGCCTACTCGTGGTTCGAAAACACCGTGATCTATTCGGTGCCGGCCAATTACCCTGGTTATGGTCGCCGCGTGTATCCGGGCTTCCTGCAGCATGCCGGCTTCATCGCCATGAATCCGGGCCGCCACGCACAAAGCCATCGCGAGTTCTACATGCACCTGGTCACTGGTGACGACGAGCCGGCAGAAGGCCACCGCAAGTTCTACGACGAGTACAACGCCGTGCTCGACATGCCGGCCGAATACTATCTCGACACCATCAAGACGGTGTTCCAGGACTTCAGCCTGCCGAAGGGCACCTGGATGGTGGGCGGCCAACTGGTGCGGCCGCAGGACATCACCAACGTCGCGCTGCTGACGGTCGAGGGCGAGCTCGATGACATTTCCGGCGCCGGCCAGACCCAGGCCGCGCACGATCTGTGCACCGGCATTCCAGCCGCGATGCAGCAGGATTATGTGGCGCCGGGCGCCGGCCACTACGGCATCTTCTCGGGCCGGCGCTGGCGCGAGATCATTTGTCCGAAAATTGGCGAATTCATTCGCCAGCACGGGTAAGCAACAATGCCGCGCAATCCGCGGCATTTTTTTCGCCTGCACCCTGAACGGCCACGACGGCACGCATAGTCACCACATGACCCAGCGAGGACGATGTGGAGTTGGGCGACTATAATGTCGCCATGCCCGCCTTGAAATCCCTCGCCGATCAGGTCGAAGACCTCTTGCCGCAAACCCAGTGCACCAAGTGCGGGTACGCGGCCTGCCGCCCTTACGCGGAAGCGATCGCCGACGGCAGCGCCGACATCAACCAATGTCCACCTGGCGGCATGGAAGGCGTGCAGCGTCTGTCCGCCCTTACCGGGCGCCCGGTCATTCCGATCAATCCTGTCAATGGCATCGAGCGTTCGCGCCCGGTCGCCTTCATCGATGAAGCGCTGTGCATCGGCTGCACGCTGTGCATTCAAGCCTGCCCGGTCGACGCCATCATGGGCGCGGCCAAGCAGATGCACACCATCTTGCCGAGCCTGTGCACTGGCTGCGACCTGTGCGTGGCGCCCTGCCCGGTCGACTGCATCACCATGCTGCCCGTCACGGGTGAACGCAGCGGCTGGGATGCATGGTCGCAGACGCAGGCCGACGCCGCGCGTTCGCGTCACGACTTCCGCACCCTGCGCCTGCAGCGCGAACGCGCCGAAAACGATGCCCGTCTGGCTGCCAAAGCGGTCGCTAAAATGAAGGAAGTCGTGGCCGAGGTCACCAACACGCCGGAAGAACTGGCAGAAAAAGAACGCAAGCGCGCCATCATCGCCGCCGCGATGGAACGCGCGCGCCAGAAAGCCCAAGGTCAATGAATCGAGCCAAACGCCAAGCCATCTTCGAGCGCCTGCGCGCTGCCAATCCCTCCCCGAAAACCGAACTGGAATACACCACGCCTTTCGAACTGCTGATTGCGGTGCTGCTGTCGGCGCAAGCGACCGACGTGGGTGTGAACAAGGCCACGCGCAAGCTGTACCCGGTGGCCAATACGCCGCAGGCCATTCTGAATCTGGGCCTCGATGGGCTGAAGGAATACATCAACACGATCGGCCTGTATCCGACCAAAGCCAAGAACGTGATTGCCACCTGCCAGATCCTGGTGGAGCAGCATGGCGGCGAAGTACCGCGCACGCGCGAGGAGCTGGAACAGCTGCCAGGCGTGGGGCGCAAGACGGCCAATGTGGTGCTCAATACGGCGTTCGGCGAACTGGCGATGGCGGTGGACACGCATATCTTCCGCGTCTCGAACCGCACCAGGATCGCACCGGGCAAGGATGTGGTGGAAGTGGAGCACAAGCTGATGAAGTTTGTGCCGCAGGAGTTCCTGCTCGATGCCCACCACTGGCTGATTCTGCACGGCCGCTACACCTGCATCGCGCGCAAGCCGAAGTGCTGGAACTGCGTGATTGCCGATTTGTGCGAGTTCAAGCAGAAGACGCCAGCGCCGGACGGCCTTTGACGAACCCACTCAGGTTGGCGTATCGACGTCATCCCAGGCCGCATGCTGGAAACGCACCAGCCAGTTCAGTGCGTGATGACGCTCGGAGACCACGCCCGCATCAATGCCTTCAGCCTCGGGCTGCTCCTTGCGGCGCCGTTCGCGAATCGACCAGTGCAAACGATAGTGCAGGTCCAGCGCGTCGAGAATCTCGGCAGGGTCGCGCAGCTTTCCCTTCGGTAGTTCGCCAAGCAAGCGCACGCACTCGCTGGCATCGCATGGCTGCGGCGGATACGGCAACTCGGCCACCAGCCCCAGCGACCAAAGCAGCAGATAGACCGCTTCATAACGCCACAACAGCTGCACGCTGTGGTGCGGCGTAGGCGCTTCCAGATCAAGATAGGCTTTTTCGCCAGGGGTGATCTGGTCGTCAGCACCAAGGATTTTACCGAACAGTTCGGCCACGCTCATCGGCTGGCCGGCCAGGCAGGATTCGGCGCGCAGTGCACACAGCAGCAAGGCCTTCACGCGGCCAATGACCTCCTCCTCGCTGCGCAGCACCACTTCCTTTTCGCAGACCAGCGGCGGCAGACTGGCGCCCACCTCGATGCCGGCGGCAGCGAGCTTGCTCTCGACGCGCGCCTTGCGCGCCAGTGCCTGCTCCGGATACGGCTCGCTCGCGCCGGCCTCGCAGCTGCCGTTACCGGCGTGCACCAGCACCAGGCCATCCGGGTCCAGCACGTGGCCGTCAGGGACAAACAGCAGCGCATTGGCCTTGCGCGCCCACACGCACAAGGCTGGCCACTCGCCGGGAGCAAGCCACAGGCTGGCATGCTGCTGCACGCGCTGGATGTGAAGGATCACATGGTATTTGTGGGTCGACATTTCCTTGGTGCCGCGCGACAGGACATAGCCGCAAAAGCCATCCAGATGCGGCAGCAATTCGGGATCGGAAAGGTCGCGCCGGTTGTTGAGCACGTGGGCAAATTCTGGCTTGGGCAATGCCAGCAGCGTGCTGTAGGCGTTCACCAGAATCATGTCGTCGGTGACAGCGGCGCTGCCTTCGCTGCCTGCAGATTCCGGCGCGCGCCGGAACAAATTTTTCAGTCGTTCGATCATGGAGACTTAAATGAGAACCAGGTTATCGCGGTGGATCAGTTCCGGCCCTTCCAGGAAGCCCAGAATCGTTTCAATCTCCGCCGACGGTTTGCGCATGATGCGGCGCGCTTCGGAACTGGTGTAGTTGCTGATGCCGCGCGCCAGTGCCGTGCCGTCTTCCGCCAGGCAGGTGATCACGGCGCCGCGGCCAAATTCGCCGCGCACTTCGATCACGCCGATCGGCAACAGGGACTTGCCTTCGCGCGTCAGCTTGGCCACTGCGCCAGCGTCAAGCACCACTTTGCCGGCCGTGTGGAGATGGTCCGACATCCACTGCTTGCGGGCGGTCAGGTGGCCGGTTTGCGCGGTCAGCTGGGTGCCGATCGCTTCGCCCGCCGCCAGGCGCGTGAGCACATCGCTGTCGCGGCCCCAGGCGATGATGGTGTGGGCGCCGGAACCGGCCGCGC
>DASWMN010000125.1:0-4561 GCA_036399735.1 Telluria sp.
CCGGTGATCGACAATACACCTTATTTCACCGCCGTCGACAAGACCGGCGACATCGACCTGGCCATCGCTGCCCAGCTGGCCGAACTGTCGGTCGAAGAATTCAAGGCCCTGAACCCGCAGTTCAACCGCCCGGTCATCACGGGCGGCGAGCAGACCAAGATCCTGCTGCCGCACCAGAATGCCGAGAAGTTCCACCTGAACCTGGCACAGTGGGGCCGCGCGCTGTCGACCTGGACCACGCACAAGATAACCGGTGCGCGTGAAAGCATCGCTTCGCTGGCATCGCGCTTTGGCACCACGCCGGAAGTGATTCGTCAGGCCAACAATATTCCCGTCAAGACGCGCCTGAAAGCCGGTTCCACCATCCTGGTGCCGAAAACCTCGGCCTCGGTGCATAGCGACATCGCCGAACAAGTCGTGGACAATGCGGTGATGGCCTTCGAAGCCGAACGCAGCGGCCGCGCCAAGCCGGGACGCAAGCAGAAAGTCACGAATGCCGAGCGCATCAAGGCAAAAGTGGCTGGCATCAAGGCCCGCGTCGCGCGTTAAGCAGGGCTGCACGGTGCGGCACCCGGGGCGTCCACCCGGTTGCCGCACGGATTTATCTATACAAGCTCTATGCAAGCACAGTGAAAGTACTGTATAGTACTGTTTGTGCGCTGCAATACGATTCGCAGTAAGCAAGCAGTACCCAAAGTAAGACTTAGCAGCTTCGCAAGCCTGGGCGATTTCCCCGAGAAGTCCCCCCAATAAAGCCCTCCCGCCTTTGGTGTCGCACCTGACACCGTCCCGGCGCAAAGCTTTTGTGCCGAAATTTCTTTCTACCTGAGTCATTTCGTTGTGTTGGTTGGCGTTGCTATTTTGCGCTCGGAGCATATGCCCGAGTGCTGATCTATACCGAAAGAAAAGAACATAATGAGTTTTGAAGCATTAGGCCTCCACGCGTCTATCGTAAAAGCTGTAACCGATGCCGGTTACACCAAGCCGACCCCAGTTCAGGAACAAGCGGTTCCTGCTGCGATCGAAGGACGCGACCTGCTCGTGTCGTCGCAAACCGGTTCCGGCAAAACGGCTGCATTCATGCTGCCAGCCCTGCACAAATTCGCCGTCGCCGAACAATCGCCAGCGGCCAAGACCGCTGCCCAGGAAGCACAATCGGCGCGTGCGCGCGGCGAGCGTCCACGTTTCAAGCCAGCGCAGCCAAAGATGCTGGTGCTGACCCCGACCCGTGAACTGGCACTGCAAGTGACCAGCGCGACCGAAAAATACGGCACCCAGATCCGCCGTATCAAGGCCGTATCGATTTTGGGCGGCATGCCTTATCCAAAACAGATGCAACTGTTGTCGCGCAATCCGGAAATCCTGGTCGCGACCCCGGGCCGTCTGATCGACCATATGGAATCGGGCAAGATCGATTTCTCGCAGCTGGAAATGCTGGTACTCGACGAAGCTGACCGCATGCTCGACATGGGCTTCATCGACGACATCGAGAAGATCATCGCAGCGACCCCGGCCAACCGCCAGACGATGCTGTTCTCGGCAACCCTGGACGGCATGGTCGGCAACATGGCCCGCCGCATCACGACCAACCCGATGACGATCCAGATCACCGGTTCGGCCAGCAAGCACGAAAACATCTCGCAGCGCGTGCACTTCGTCGACGACCTGTCGCACAAGAACCGCCTGCTCGATCATCTGCTGCGCGACGAGACGCTCGACCAGGCCGTGGTGTTCACCGCGACCAAGCGCGATGCCGATACCATCGCCGATCGTCTGAACATCGCCGGTTTCTCGGCTGCCGCACTGCATGGCGACATGCACCAGGGCGCGCGTAACCGCACCCTCGACGGTCTGCGTCGCGGTCAGGTGAAGGTATTGGTTGCGACCGACGTGGCAGCACGCGGTATCGACGTACCGAACATCACCCACGTGTTCAACTACGATCTGCCGAAGTTCCCGGAAGATTATGTGCACCGTATCGGCCGTACCGGCCGTGCCGGCCGCAATGGTCTGGCGATTTCGCTGGTCAACCACGCCGAAGGCATGAACGTGAAGCGCATCGAGCGTTTCACCAAGCAGCTCATTCCGGTGAATGTCATTGAAGGCTTCGAGCCGAAGAAGACCGCATCGGCACCGCGTTCGGCCGCACGTCCAGGCAGCTGGAAGCCGGGCGACAACCGTTCGGCAGCCAAGCCAGGCCAGCGTACGTTCAGCAAGCCGGGCGCACCGCGCAAGGATGGTGCCGGCGCAGGTGGTGGTTACAAGGGTTCGAACCCGCGTCCTGCTGACGGCGCACGTCGCTCGTATGGCGATCGTTAATCGGAGATGAATTGGTGGGGGCCTGCACAGCTGGCCCGCACCATGTTCAGATTTAAGGAACGGCTACTTCGGTAGCCGTTTTTTTTCGTCGCAAGCAGCTGACCCAGGCAAAAGGGGAGACGGCTTGGTGCAGGCATTTGTAGGCGCGCTGGTGCGGGTATGGAAAGCATGGTGCGCCGTTCGCCATGTCGAACGCGACGTCGTAGCGCGCCCTGTTCGCGCGTTTCCAGAACCGCTCATGGGGGAACTTGAGCACCATGTCACGCCATGCATTGCGGCCCTTTCCGGTTACCGCCATCATCATGCCGCGCGGTGAGACGCGCGCGCCTTCAAACACGATTTCGTTGCCGATGACTTGAGCGGTGTAGGTGCGGCCGCCGTGATCCATGCGCAACTGGGTGCCGTGCGGGAGAAAAACCGTTTTCCAGAGGTAGCCGGCGGTTTGTGCCGATGGCGGCGAACTTTGCGACGCGTGCGGCGCCGCCGACGCCGCTGCCTTGGGCAGCAGGGGCGACTTCGCCGCTGTCGGCGCATCGCGATTGAGCGCATTATCATGGGCAGCGGCGCGATCCGGGACATGATCGTGGGCAGCGGCGCGATCGGCGGCGATCCACGCGCGCACGGCAAGTGCTGCAGCTTCGGCCAGCGCCAGATGACTGCCCGACAGGCGCAGATATTCCGCGAGTTCGGCCCGCAGGGGCGAACCCGCGTTTGAACCGCGTAGGGCATCCGGTCTCATTTGGTCTCCTTTTGTCTCGTTCTGGCTTGTTTGACTCGGAGTGTGAGCAAACGTTCAAGAGCGACAAGACGGGACACAAGTGACAAAACGAGACAAAACGAGACCAAATGAGACCGGATGCCCTACGGGCTTGAAACGCGCAGGCCCCTCGCACTCCCGCCCACTTGCACTACAAAGCGCAGGTACGGAAGCCGGCGAAAATATCGTCGCGTTCGGGGCGGTAGAAATTGCGATAGCGCGCCGAGCCAAAGCGCGCCGGGGTCGCGAACGACGCGCCGCGAAGGACCTGGTGAGTCATGAACCACGGTTCGGAATATTCACGATAGCGGTCTGGCGCAAAGCCGGGATACGGTTCAAACGGGCTGGCAGTCCATTCCCACAGCTGCCCCCATGCAAAACCGGCCTGACCGGACAGCGCGGCGTATTCCCATTCCGCTTCGCTTGGCAACCGCCGTCCCAGCCACGCGCAATAGGCCTGCGCCTCATAAAGGCAAACATGGCGAACGGGCTCCGAAGGCGCCAGCGTCATCAGCCGGCCAAAGCGTGCAGTAATCCACTGGCCGCCACCATACGAAGCGGTATCGCGCTGCCAATAGCGTGGCGACGAGCGCTCCTGCTGCATCAGCCACGCGCTGCCCGCCACACTCCAGAACTGGCGGTTCTGATACCCGCCGTCGGCAATAAACTCTGCAAACTGTGCATTGGTCACGAGGCCCGCGTCAATTTCGAATGGCGCCACATAACACTGGTGGGCCTGTTTTTCATTATCGAACACAAAACCGCCCTCCTGCGCCCCCAGGGAAATGGTCCCGCCAGGATAGGCAATCCGGCCCGAGGGCGAACGCGCCGGTTCATCGCGCGAAATCGACGGCGGCACCGCTACACCCAGCGTCTGCAATGTATATAACAAGGCTTCGCCATGCATGTCCTCATGCGCCAATACCAGCCGGTACGGATACAGAGCCTCGTCGGTACCGGGTTCGCGCGACAGCTTGTCGAGCGTGCGGTCCAGCACCTCGTGGCAATACGTCTTCAGCGCGCCGGCCGATGGCAAATCGAGCGTCCAGCGCGAGCGATGAGAAACGGTATTCGAATCGAACCAGTCATCGCCGCGCGTGAGCAGCGAGCCACGCTGGGCATCGGCCGGGTGGCTCGACAGCGCCTCGCGCAGCACGAACCACTCGGTGAACCAAGCCAGGTGGCCCAGTTCCCACAGCGGTGGATTGATGGTGGGCAGATGCGGCACGCGCGTGAGCACGTCATACCCCATGCCGGCGAAACAGTCGAACAGGCTCAGCGTATAATTTCTGGCGTTCTGCATGGCGTCGGCCAGCTGCTGCGGGCGGGCGTGGCGAAACGACGATGCAAGCGACGAGGTGGTGGAATTCATGGTGCAGATTGTAGCGAATTTTCAAGGGGAAGCCGTGCAAGCGCAGCAAGTACTGATCGTCAGCCCGGCCGGCGCGCGTGAAAACAACGGTAATTGGCAAACGGCCAGCCGCT
>DASWMN010000126.1:0-3550 GCA_036399735.1 Telluria sp.
GACCCGCATCATGGATGTCTCGGCCCTGCTGTTCCAGTCGATCGCCCACGATGAAACCCTGAGCCCGCTCATGCGCAGCCAGTTCGAGCGCCTGTTCCTGCCCTTCGTGCGGGCCGCGCTGATGGAGCCGGAACTGCTGCACGAAACCGGGCATCCGCTGCGGCGCCTGGTCGACCGTCTCGGCTCGCTGGGCGAAGTGGTAGCGCCCGGCCTGCCGGCGCCGGCGCTGCCGCCGGCGCAGCTGGACGCGGTGATCCGCTCCCTGCTCGAGCGCTTCGACGATGATGTGGCCCTGTTCGGCGAAGCCGAGCGCACCCTCGATCGCCATGTCGCGGCCCAGCTGGACGCCATCGTGCCAGGGGTGGCCGTGTGCGCTGCGGCAGTGGCGGAAGCGGCGGCCGACAGCGCGCGCCTGGCCGGCGCCGGCGTGGCCATGAGCGCGGCGCTGCAGCCATTGCAGGTCGACCCGCGCATGGCCGACTTCCTGCTTGCGACCTGGACCCGGGTGCTGAGCCATCCCGGCCCGGGCGCCGTGGCGGCGGCCGCGCTGCTGCCGGACCTGCTCTGGAGTGCGCAGGAAAAAAACACGCCCGACGAGCGCGCCCAGCTGATGCGCATGCTGCCCGAACTGGTGCGCAAGGTGCGCGAGGGCATGGCCTCGATTTCGCTGCCCGAGGGCCCGTCCAAGGCAGCCTTCGACCGCCTGGTGGCGGTGCACATGGACGTCCTGGGCGGCAAACAGGAAGTGGCGCGCCGGCCCATGACGCTGGCGCAGTTCCAGGCCAGTTTCCAGGATTTCGCGATCCACGAGGATGTGGGCGCGAGCGGCGGCTGGGTCGGCGGTTTCGAGCTGGAAGCGGCGCTCACGCGGCGCCAGGCGCCGGCCACGCTGCACGCCAAGGCGGCAGCGCGCGTGACCCAGTCAGCCGACGCCGACCTGCTGGCATGGGCGCGCCCGGGCACCCCGTTCGAAGTCAAGCTGGGCGAGACCTACGCGCAGGCGCTGCTGACGGCGGCGCCGGCCGCCGACAGCGCCTTCCTGTTCACCGTGGCCGGGCAGGCGCAGGCCGAGATCTATCTGCGCGACGCCCTGCTCGAAGCGATGGAGCAGGGCACTTTGCGCCCGCTTGAAAACGCGCCCCTGTTCGACCGCGCCGTGCAGACCCTGATGGCGGGCGCGGAATCGTTGTCGGCGTAGTGCTCAAAATGCCTGTTTGACAAGTGCGGTGGCGTGCCGGGCTGGCGCCGCAAGAAAGAGCGCGAACGCGTGCCGGGGGCGCGGTAAAATAGCGCTTTTTTGACAGCAGGCGAGCGCGAAATGAGCATGGAAGTCATGGAAATCGAGAACCTGGCCGCGCCCGTGAAGGCAGCCCCCGGGTTTGTGCACCTGCGGGTGCATTCCGAGTACTCGATCGTCGACGGCCTGGTGCGCATCGACGACGTGGTCGCCACCGCCGCCAAGGACAAGCAGGCCGCGCTGGCCATTACCGATCTGTCCAACCTGTTCGGGATGGTCAAGTTCTACAAGGCCGCGCGCGGCAAGGGCGTGAAACCGGTGATCGGGGTCGATGCCTGGATCTCGAACGACGACAACCGCGACAAGCCGGCCCGCCTGCTGCTGCTGGCCAAAAATCACACCGGTTACCTGCAGCTGTGCGATCTGCTTTCGCGCGCCTGGCTGACCAATCAGAACAAGGGGCGCGCCGAAATCCGGCCGGAATGGCTGGAGGAGCTGGCCAGTTCCACCTCCACGCTGCACCCGGAACAGAGCCAGGCGAATGGCCTGATCGTGCTCTCGGGCGCCCATTTCGGCGACGTCGGCACGGCCATCGAGAACGGCAACCTGGCGCTGGCCGAACGCTGCGCCGCGCGCTGGGCCCGGGTCTTCCCTGGCCACTTCTACATCGAGATCCAGCGCGCCGGCCAGCCCAACCAGGAAGCCCAGGTGCGCCACGCGGTGGCGCTGGCGGCCAAACTGGGCCTGCCGGTGGTGGCAACCCATCCGATCCAGTTCCTCTCGCCCGACGAATATATCGCGCACGAAGCGCGCACCTGTATCGCCGAAGGCGAAATGCTGGCCAACGCAAAACGCGTCAAGCGCTTCAATGAAGAGATGCGCTTCAAGTCGCAGGCGGAGATGACGACGCTCTTTGCCGACATGCCGGCGGCGCTGGCCAATTCGGTCGAAATCGCCAAGCGCTGCAACGTCGTGCTCACGCTGGGCAAACCGCAGCTGCCGAATTTCCCCACCCCGCCCGGGATGACGATCGACGAATTCCTGGTGTCGGAGTCGAAAGCGGGCCTGGAGCTGCGCCTGATCCACCTGTATCCGGATCCGGTCAAGCGCGAAGCGCAGCGCGAGCGCTACGAGTCGCGCCTGAAGTTCGAGACCGATACCATCTGCAACATGAAATTCCCCGGCTACTTCCTGATCGTGGCCGAATTCATCAAGTGGGCCAAGGAAAATGGCGTGCCGGTCGGCCCGGGCCGCGGTTCCGGCGCAGGTTCCCTGGTGGCGTATTCGCTGCTCATTACCGACCTCGATCCGCTCCAGTACAACCTGCTGTTCGAGCGCTTCCTCAATCCGGAACGGGTGTCGATGCCCGACTTCGACATCGACTTCTGCCAGGAAGGGCGCGACCGCGTCATCCAGCACGTCAAGGATTTGTACGGCAAGGAGGCGGTCTCCCAGATCGCCACCTTCGGTACCATGGCGGCCAAGGGCGCGATCCGCGACGTCGGCCGCGTGCTCGACTTCGGCTATAACTTCTGCGACGGCATCTCCAAGCTGATTCCCTTCAAGCCGGGCAAGCCGGTGACGATTGCCGATGCGATCGAAGAAGAACCGATGCTCAAGGAACGCCTGGAAAACGAGGACGAGGTCAAGCAGCTGCTGGCGCTGGCCCAGCAGGTCGAAGGGATCGCCCGCAACATCGGCATGCACGCCGGCGGCGTGCTGATCGCGCCCGGCAAGCTGACGGACTTCTGCCCCCTGTACACCCAGGGCGGCGACTCGGGCGTGGTCTCGCAGTACGACAAGGACGATGTGGAGGCAGTCGGCCTGGTCAAGTTCGACTTTCTGGGTCTGACCACGCTGACCATCCTCGACCGCGCGGTGCGCTACATCAAGCAGCTCGATCCGGCCAATGCCGACTTCGCGCTGGAAAAGCTGCCGCTCAACGACAAAGCCTCGTACGACCTGCTGACCAAGGCCAAGACGGTCGCCATCTTCCAGCTCGAGTCGCGCGGGATGCAGGGCATGCTGAAAGACGCGCGCCCCGACCGCTTCGAGGACATCATCGCGCTGGTGGCGCTGTATCGTCCGGGCCCGATGGACCTGATTCCCGATTTCTGCAAACGCAAGCACGGCGAAAAATTCGATTACCCCGATCCGCGCACCGAAGTCATTCTGTCCGAGACCTACGGCATCATGGTCTACCAGGAGCAGGTGATGCAGATGGCGCAGATCGTGGGCGGCTATTCGCTGGGCGGCGCCGACATGCTGCGCCGCGCGATGGGTAAAAAGAAGGCCGAGGAAATGGCCGAGCAC
>DASWMN010000127.1:0-2318 GCA_036399735.1 Telluria sp.
CGGTCCGAACGGGGTATTGCGGGTCAGCGCGCCCATCGTGTTCGGCCAGACCTGGCTGGCGCCACGGCTGGCGGGCTTCATGAAAGCCTGTCCCGACGTCGACGTGCGCCTCACGCTGGCCGACCGCCAGATCGACCTGATCGAAGACGGGGTCGATGTGGCAATCCGGATCGCCTCCACGCTCGCGCCGGGGCTGGCGTCGCGCCCCTTGTGCGGCTTCCGCTATCTCCTTGTCGCCGCGCCTGCTTACCTGAAAAAGCAAGGCGCACCTCTCACGCCGGCAGACCTGGCCGCGCATGATTGCTGTCATCTGGGTTATGGCCGCTTCGGCAAGCGCTGGACCTTCAGCGGCGACGGCGGCCGGGTCAGCATCGATGTGACTGGCCGAACCACCATCAACAACAGCGCGGCACTCGTAGCGCTTGCCGCTGCCGGCGGCGGCATCGCGCTGGTACCGGAATTTGCCGCCGCGCAGGCGCTCGCCTCCGGCCAGGTACAGCGCATTTTGCCGGACTGGGCGCTGGAGGAACCGTACACCGGCGCCGTGCATTTTGTGTACACGCCGGGCCGTCACATCCCGCTCAAGATCCGCGCCTTCATCGATTATTTTGCGGCGCTCGCATGAAAAAAGCTTGCCGCAGCAAGCTTTCTCGGGCGCGCCGTGCGTCGCTTTACCGGCTGGCGATCACGGCCGGATTGAGCGGCATGCCCTTCCACACCATCGGCGTGTCGAGCAGTTCGATCTTGCTGATCGCCTTGTTGCCCGGGACATTCACGACCCAGCGTGTAAAGCTTGCCTTGTTGAGCGGATCGCTCGCGCCGGCCGGTACCGGATCAGTGGGCTTGAACCAGTCGCGGAAGCCACCGGACAGCACCCGATGGATGATCGTGCCGTCGGCATAGCGCACTCGCAGCGTGTAGTCGCAGCCGCTGGCGTGGCAATACCACGGATGGGTGCCGGTGTTGGCGGCAATCGCTTGCAGGTCCTGCGCATTGGTCGGATCGAACAGTGCAATCAGATTGCCGGTGCGGCTCAGCGTGGGATAAATCTGTGTCACGCCGGCCGAGCCGGCATAACTCATGGTGATGCCGATTGCGTGCACCGGCACGTTGGTCTGCACCGGCAAGCCCTGGTTGACAACCCCGTACAGACCCTTGTTGGTCGTGCTGGTGGCCGATACCGGCACGCGCGCGGCATTGATGCTGTCCCAGCGGCTGTAGCCGGTGGCCGAGCTGGCGTCGAAGAAAATGCGGCCGCCGTTGAAGACATGATTGCCGTTCGTATCGACGGTAGTCGCGCCTTCGAACCAGTTCTGGATCTTACCGGCTGAGAAGTCCGCAAACATGGTGTAGGCATCACCGGCAGCCTGGTCGCCGGAACCGCCCTGCATCGGGTCCTGCTTGAAACAGCGTCCTCCAGTATCGACCTGATGCGACGTCGCGCAATTGGCAAAGCTGCTGGCGCCCGTGGAAACCATCACGCTCAGGAACAGCTTGCGTGCCAGATCGTAGCCCCAGACCGAACCCTTGATGGTGCCCGCAGCATAAGGGTAATAGCCACTGTCGTAGGCCTCGGCCGCGTGGTTGAGGCCATAGGCATGGCCCAGCTCATGAATCAGGATGCCGCCAAAGGTGTAATCACCGACGCCAACGCCACCACCAACCGTTGCCAGACCGCCACCCGGACCGTGGTATTTGCCGCTGCCGGTGTCAATCGGCAGCAAAGGCGCGTAATACTGGTTATTCGTCGCGGCCTCGCCGTTGGCGGCGCGATATTTGTCGAGCATGCCAAGCACACCGGACATCGCAGCGTAGCTGTCCTTCTGCTGATCCATCGAGCTCAGCACATAAGCGGGCTGATTCGTGCCAGCGGTATCGGGGCGCGGGCCAATCACCAGGGTTGACCAGTCCAGGCGGCCAACCGTATCGACTTTCAGCGCGCTGACGGGCCATTTGGCGAACAGTTCGTTCTGCCGCGCCACGCTCGGTGCCTTGGTGGTCGCGAAGGGATAGGTATTGCTGTCGTTGGCGCCGAACAGGTAGACCGGCAGGATATGCAGCGCCACGTCGCTGTTCAGGCCAACCACGGGCAGGCGCTCGGCGCTGGCCGAGTAATTAGCTGCCGCGAATTTGATGGCCACGCCCGGTACCAGCCAGGTGGCGGGAATCGTGGCGGAATAAAGGTCAGTGGCGTAACGGGCACCATTCGCTTCCGTCGGCGGCAGGCTGACAGGCGTGTCCAGTGCAACGGAACCGAGCTGGGCACCGTTTTTCCACGCTTGCATCACTGGCTGCTGGACATCGGTCTGGCCAATGGC
>DASWMN010000128.1:0-26623 GCA_036399735.1 Telluria sp.
CTCAGTCCGGGCGCTCCAGTCCCAGCGTGCGCAGATGGCGGCGCAGGGCTTCCGACGGCGTCTTGAGGGCCGCTGCGCACGCATCCAGATCAAAGCCGCCTGCCTGCCAGGCGGCTTTGATTTCCTGCGCCGGAATGGCGCTTGCCGCGCGAATCGCCGGATGGGCCTCGATCAGTTTGTACAGAGAGGGACGCGACACGCCCAGCTGCTGGGCGGCGGCGCTGATCTGCCAACCGTTGTTTTCCATTGCCTGCAACAGGTCATGCGCGCTGATGTCGGCCAGACGGCGGCGCGCTGCCACGTCGGATTTGTCGGCCGGCAGCGCTGCGCTGCCGGCGTGGACCGGGGCCGCAATGTCGACAAACTGGCACAGGGCCGGCACGGCGCCGGCGCGCTGCGCCATGACCGCGCGCCGTGTGACGTTGACCAGCTGGCGGATGTTGCCCGGCCAGTCGTAATTGCACATTTCACTGACCAGCGCCGGCGGGAACGCGGCCAGCTCGTCCGCATTCTGGGTGCAGCTTTTCAGCGCCTCCAGCAGCAGCACACCAATATCCTCACGCCGTTCGCGCAGCGGCGGCACCCTGATCACGAACGCTTCCATGCGCCGCAACAGGGGCTGGTTGAATCCTTTGGCGTCCAGATCCTGGTCGGTGGCCGCGATCAGGCGCGCGCTGCTGCTGGCGTCCTGACTCGAGCCGAGCGGGCGGTAAGTCCCGGTCTCGAGCACGCGCAACAGCATCGGCTGCACCGACGCAGGCGTGTCGCCTAGCTCGTCGAGAAACAGCGTGCCGCCGTCGGCTTCGGCGAACAGGCCGGTGCGCGCGGACTGGGCGCCGGTGTAGGCGCCTTTGACCGTGCCGAACAAGTCGGCCGCGGCCAGCGATTCATTCAGGGTGGCCATGTTGACCGCGACCAGCGGGCGCGCGCTGCGTTTGCTGGCGCCGTGGATGGCGCGCGCGGCGACGTCCTTGCCAGTGCCGGTTTCACCGAGCAGCAGTACCGCCAGGTCGGTCGCGGCAACCTGCCGGATCAGCTCGCGCGTGGCAATCGCGGCGCTCGACACGCCGAGCAGGCCGGGCAGGGCGTTGGCACGCGGGAAGGCGGTCATCCAGTGCACGCACAGCAGCACGTGGCCACCGAGGCCGATGACCAGGCCGCGCGCCATCTCGGCCCGTTCGAACTGGCGCGGACCATCGAGCACCGTGCCATTGACTTCCACCGCCATCGCGCTGGCCGCCGGCGTGATGAGCAGGCCATCGCCGGCAGTGCGGCGCAGCTGCAGGGGCGTGCGGGCGATGGCGCGATGACCGATCCCCACACCGTCCTGGCCGGGACGGAAAAACAGCGGCGCGTAGCGGCTGATGTCGATGCTGCCTTCGCCCGCCGGACCGATAAATTGCTCGCCGATGCGTGCGCTTTCGGGATGCCACAGGATCGTCAGCCCGAGCAGCACGGCGCTGGGGCCGCCTTCGCGCGCGAACAGATGGGTGGTCAGGGTGTTGTCCGTATCGGTCACTCGGCGATTCCTTGGAGGGCGATTTGGGCCAGATTATATGTCAATTACATCCTTGCTTACATGTAAAGCGGGCCGGCTTTACACGCTGCGATGCGCGCAAAGCCCGTGCACGGCGCTTTTTCTGCATGGCACGGTTGTTGCAATAAAGACCAGAGGCAGCGCCGCAGCGCGCGGCGAAAAATAAAACAAGGGGTGCGGGCATGGACGTGGTAATCGAGAGTTTTGCAGCAGTGGCAGTGGCGGGGACCGACGGCGGCGATCAGGCCCAGGCCTGGCTGCCACCCGGTTACACGCTCACTGGCGGCGGCGCCTACGATCTGGGTGGCGGCGCGGCCAACATCCTGACCTCCTGCTACCCGGTGCGCGATGCCGACGGCGTCTACAGCGGCTGGGCCGCTTCGGGCCGCGAACCGTTCCCGCTGGCCGTATACGCGATCGGCATCAAGGTCACACGGGGCGGGCGCCCGGTCGCGGTCGACCAGCAGGTCTTCTGCGCCACCAGTGCCCTGGTGGGTGAGCCGGGCGTCAGTGCCCGGCTCGGGGCAGGCTGGATTGGCACGGGCGGCGGCGCCCAGGACAACTGCGCCGGCCCGAACGGATCGAATGTGCTGACCTCGAGCTATCCCCTGATCGGCCGCGATGGCAAAATCAGCGGCTGGGGCGCGACCGGCAAGGACATGGCAGATACCGGCCAGGCCCGACTGACTGCCTTTGTGATCGGCATTCGCGGCACCCAGGGTGTGGAATTCGATGCGCGCATCATCCGCAACGCCAGCATGATGACCGGTTTCCCGAGCGTGCATGTGCGCGCCCCGGCGGGTAACGCCGTGATGGCCGGTGGCGGCGCCTTGCGCGGCACGCCTGGCCAGGAACTGCTGCTGTCGGCTTCGTGTCCTGTCGTCGACCAGGAAGACGGCAGGCTGACTGGCTGGTTCGCCTCGCGCAAGATTGCGCGCAGCGCCGCTCCCGGCACCCTGACCGCGTATGGCGTGATGCTGCAGGCGGGGCGCTGCAGCGTCTTCGGTGAACGCCTATAATCAGGCGATACCGATGAAGGGATCGCCATGTTCACCATCCGCCTGGCGCAAGCCGACGACAAGAACGCGCTCAACGCGCTGATCAGAAAATCCGGCATCGGCCTGGCTGCCGGTTTCTACACCGAGCAGCAGGCCGAAGCCATCACGCGCGAAGTGTTCGGGGTCGACAGCGCGCTGGTGGAAGACGGTACCTATTTCGCGATTGAAGCGGCAGGCAGGATTGTCGCCTGTGGCGGCTGGAGCCGGCGCGCCACCGATTTCGGCGGCGACCAGGCCAAGAGCGGCACTGACCGGCCGCTCGATCCTGCCACCGAACCGGCACGCATCCGCGCCTTCTTTGTCGACCCGGACATGGCGCGCCAGGGGCTGGGCGCAATGCTGCTCGAGCACTGCACCGGCGCTGCCGCCAAGGCCGGCTTCAAGGCGCTTGAACTGGTGTCCACCATGCCGGGCGAGCCGCTTTATCTGCGCTTCGGCTTCACGCCGCTCGAGCGGATCGAACTGCCGCTGTCCGGTGGCGTGGTGGTGGCCCTCACGCGCATGCGCAAGGAAATCAGCTGAGAATCGTCAGCAGGCCGTCGAGGCCTGTGTAATTGAGGGCGATGCCCGCTTGCGCGCGCACCACCGGCTTGGCGCGAAACGCCAGCGACAGGCCGGCGATGCCCATCATTTTCAGGTCGTTGGCGCCGTCGCCCATGACGATCGCCTGTGCCGGTGAAATACCCAGCGCGGCGCAGACCCGTTCCACGGTGCGCTTTTTTTCATCGGCGTCGACAATGCCGCCGACCACGCGCCCGGTCAGTTTGCCATCGGCGATTTCAAGCTGATTGGCGTGCGTGAAGTCCAGACCAAGGCGTGTTTTCAGGCGCTCGGTGAAGTAAGTGAACCCGCCCGACACCAGCAGCGTCTTCAGTCCTGCCGCCTTGACCCCGGCCAGCATCGCTTCACCACCCATCGAGATGGCCAGGCGTTCGCGGTAAACGCGTTCCAGTGCGCTCGCCTCCAGCCCTTCGAGCAGCGCCACGCGGCGCGTGAGGCTGGCGCTGAAATCGAGCTCGCCGCGCATGGCCGCTTCGGTGATCTCGGACACCTGGGCCTTGAGGCCCTGCATGTCGGCGATTTCATCGATGCATTCGATCGTGATCAGCGTCGAATCCATGTCCATGGCGACCAGTTTGAAGTCGGCCAGGGTGCGGCCGGCGGCAATGAAGGTGGCATCGACCCGGGCTGCGGCAGCCGCCGCCTCGACCGCCGCGCGTACGGCATCGCTGTCGTCCACCTGCTCGCAGCGCAGCGCGTTGGCCGCCAGCGGCGTGGTGCGTGGCGCGCCGGCCAGCGCCGCGATGGCAGCGAGCGTGTCTTGGGTGGCGTGCGGGCCTTGCAGTACCAGGTTCATGTCCATGTTTTAGGCGAGTAGTTGTTTGATGGTCTGCTTGACCTGGGTCACGCGCGCCGACAGGTCGGGCATGCTGGCCGTGATCTTGAGCTTGTCCTGGCCGGCCAGCTTGATGTGCTTGTTCTTCTGGATCAGGGTGATGATGCGCATCGAGTCGATCGGCGGATTGGCCATGAACTGCAGGCTGGCAGCCTCGCCATGGGCGTCGATCTTGACGATGCCGACGGTCTTGGCGGCCACGCGCAGGCGGTGCGTTTCAATCAGGGCCTGGACTGGGTCGGGCAGCTTGCCGAAGCGGTCAATCAATTCTTCCTGCATGTCGTCGATTTTTTCCTGGGCGGCGCAATTGGCCAGGCGCTTGTAGATGGACAGGCGTTCGTGCACATCGCCGCAGAAGTCGGAGGGCAGCAGGGCCGGCACGTGCAGGTTGATTTCGGTGGTGGTGGCCAGGGGCGCGGCCAGGTCCGGCTCCTTGCCGGCCTTGAGCGAGCGCACCGCTTCGCTCAGCATGTCCGAATACAGCTGGAAGCCAATCTCCAGCATTTCGCCGGACTGGTTCTCGCCCAGTACCTCGCCCGCGCCGCGGATTTCCAGGTCGTGCATGGCCAGGAAGAAGCCGCTGCCCAGTTCTTCCATCTGCTGAATGGCGTCGAGCCGGCGCTGCGCCTGTTTCGACAGGCCGCTTACGTCGTTAACCAGCAGGTAGGCATACGCCTGGTGGTGCGAACGGCCGACCCGTCCGCGCAGCTGGTGCAGCTGCGCCAGGCCGAACTTGTCGGCGCGGTGCATGATGATGGTGTTGGCGGTCGGCACGTCGATGCCGGTTTCGATGATGGTGGTGCACAGCAGGATATTGAAGCGCTGGGCGACAAAGTCGCGCATGACCTTTTCCAGGTCGCGTTCATGCATCTGGCCGTGGGCCACGCCGATACGCGCTTCCGGCAGCAGCTCGGTCAGCATCGCCATCCGGTTCTGGATGGTCTCGACTTCGTTGTGCAGGAAGTAGATCTGGCCGCCGCGTTTGAGTTCGCGCAGGCAGGCCTCGCGGATGATGGAGCCGTCTTCGCTGCGGACAAACGTCTTGATGGCCAGGCGCTTTTGCGGCGCGGTGGCGATGATCGAAAAATCGCGCAGGCCTTCAAGCGCCATGCCGAGCGTGCGCGGAATCGGCGTGGCGGTCAGGGTCAGCACGTCGACCTCGGCGCGCAGTGCCTTGAGCGCTTCCTTCTGGCGCACGCCGAAGCGGTGTTCCTCGTCGATGATGACCAGGCCCAGACGCGTGAATTGCACATCGGGCGAGAGCAGCTTGTGGGTGCCGATCACGATGTCGAGGGTGCCGTCGGCCATGCCCTTGATGGCATTGTTGATCTCTTTGCCGCTGCGAAAGCGCGACAGTTCGGCGATTTTGACGGGCCAGTCGGCAAAGCGGTCGGCAAAGGTCTGGGCATGCTGTTCGGCCAGCAGCGTGGTTGGCGCCAGAATCGCGACCTGCTTGCCGCCCATGACGGCGATGAAGGCCGCGCGCAAGGCCACCTCGGTCTTGCCGAAGCCGACGTCGCCGCACACCAGGCGGTCCATCGGTTTGCCCGAGGTCATGTCCTTGATGACGTTGTTGATGGCCTCGGCCTGGTCCGGCGTTTCCTCGAAGCCGAAACTGTCCGCGAAATTCTGGTAGTCGTGGGCCGAATACTCGAAGGCGTGGCCCTGGCGCAGCGCGCGCCGGGCGTACAGGTTGAGCAGTTCGGCGGCGGTGTCGCGCACCTGTTCGGCCGCCTTGCGCTTGGCCTTTTCCCACTGGCCCGAGCCGAGCGCGTGCAGGGGCGCGTCCTCGGGCGAGGCGCCGGAATAGCGCGAGATCACATGCAGTTGCGAGACCGGCACATACAGCTTGGTGTCCTTGGCGTATTCCAGATGCAGGAACTCGGTTTCGCCTTCGCCCAGGTCCATGCTGGTCAGGCCCATGTAGCGCCCGATGCCGTGATTGATGTGGACGACGGGATCGCCGATCTTGAGTTCGGACAGGTCGCGCACCATCGACTCGACCTGGGTCACGCCTTCCTGCTTCTTTTTGCCGGCGCGGCGGCCGGAACCGGCATACAGCTCGGTCTCGGTAATGAAGATCAGATTGCCGGCGCCCGCTTCCGACAGGGCAAAGCCGGCCTGCAGCGGCGCCACGCCAAGCGCCAGTTTGGCGTCGGACTGGCGAAAGCCCTCGAAGCCTTCCACCGCGGCGGGGGCAAGCTGGTATTCGTTGAAGTACTGCTGCAGCGTTTCGCGGCGGCCGTTCGACTCGGCGCAGATCATGACGCGCTGTTCGTTCTGCAGCAGGTAGGCGCGCAGATTGGTCAGCGGATCGTCGATGCGGCGGTTGACGGCGATGTTCGGGATCGGGGCCGACAGCTCCGACGCCGCCTGGTCGGCATCCCTGGCGATCGACCAGCGGCCGTAGGGCTTGGCTAGCGTGAAGAAGCTTTCATCGCTGAGGAAGATCTCGTCGGGCGCCAGGATCGGGCGCTCGCGGTCGGCTTTCAGGAAGCGGTAGCGCGACTCGGTATCGACCCAGAAGCGCTTGATGGCAGCGTCGATGTCCCCGACCAGGGCCAGGCTGGCGCCGGCGGGCAGGTAGTCGAATAGGGTAGAAGTCTGTTCGAAGAACAGGGGCAGATAGTATTCGATACCGGCCGAGGCGATGCCGCTGCTGATGTCCTTGTAGACCACCGAGCGCGAAGGATCGCCCTCAAAGCGCTCGCGCCAGCGGCTGCGGAAAGTGGTGCGCGCGGCGTCGTCCATGGGAAACTCGCGGCCCGGCAGCAGGCGCACTTCGTTGACCGGATAGAGCGAGCGCTGGGTGTCGGCGTCGAAGGTGCGGATCGATTCGATTTCGTCGCCGAACAGGTCGAGCCGGTACGGCAGGGCCGAGCCCATGGGGAACAGGTCGATCAGGCCGCCGCGCACCGAGTATTCGCCCGGCGACATGACCTGCGAGTTGTGGGTGTAGCCGGCCAGGGTGAGCTGGGCCTTGAGTTTGGCCTCGTCGAGCTTTTCGCCCTTTTTGAAAAAGAAGGTATAGCCGGCCAAGAACGACGGCGGCGCCAGGCGCACCAGCGCCGTGGTGGCCGGCACGATCAGGACATCGCAATGACCGTTCTGGACTTCGTGCAGGGTGGCCAGGCGTTCCGACACCAGATCCTGGTGCGGAGAAAACGCGTCGTAGGGCAGGGTCTCCCAGTCAGGCAGCAGGTGACAGGCCAGTTTGTCGGCCGCGAACCACGGGATTTCATCGAGCAGGCGCTGGCCGTCGCTGGCGGAAGCGACAATCACGACCAGCATTTGCCGGCTCGATTTGAGTTCGAGCGCCGCTACTGCCAGCGCGTAGGCGTCCGAAGAGCCATACAGGGTCGGAAGCGCGAAACGGGTGCCAGGTTTTGGAAGGGATTTCTTTAAATCGAAGGGCATGCAGGCTGCGAAGCTGGAAGCGAAAAGGAGAGCTTCCGATTATACCGTAGCACTGTTTCGGGCGTCGCCGTCAGATCTGCGAGGTGACAAGGCCCGCGTTCAGGGCGCCGGACGGCGGTTGGCGATCCCGAAGGGCACGTGCACCATCGGGATGGTGCCGCCGGGCGTGGCCTTCAGGTGGGTCAGCTGGTCGTCAAAGAACATGTGCGGCTTGAATACCTCGAGCACTCTGGCCTTGTTCATCCCGCCCAGGAAGAAGGTTTCATTGGCCGACACGCCCCAGCTCTTGAGCGTGGTGACCACCCGTTCGTGGGAGGGCGCATTGCGCGCGGTGATGATCGCAATACGCAGGATCTTGCGGTAATCGGGGTCGTGCTTTTGCGCGTCTTCTTCCATGCGCTGCATCTGGGCCAGCTTGCGGAACATTTCTGCCAGCGGGCCGGGCTGATGGGGCGTGGCCACGTGCGCCGTTTCGTGGGCGTGGAACTCGTCGATGTTGTTATTGCGCTTGAAAATGGTTTCGGACTCATCGTCGGCAATCACGCCGTCGAAGTCGAAGGCGATGCGCAATTCGACGTCCTGTTCGTCATCGCTGATCTTCGACGGCAGCACCAGGCCGGCCGCAAAATTGGCGGCAATCGCGCTCTTCACGTCTTCTTCGTTGGCACTCAGAAACAATGCGGTATTGAAGGCAGGCAGGTAGGAGTAGGGCGACTTGCCCGTCATGAAGGCGGCGCGCGAGATGTCCAGGCCGTAATGGGCAATCGAGCGCATCACGCGCATGCCCGTTTCCGGCGAATTGCGCGAGAACAGGACGACCTCGACTGGCGGTTCATGCGGGAAGCATTTATTGATGTTGAGGAAGCGCCGGATAAAGGGGAAGGCCACGCCCTTGGCCAACATGGTGTCGAGATGACGTTCCTGATAGGCGCGATACTCTTCCGGGCCACTGTCCAGATAGACCTGGTGCGATTCGCTCAGGTCGAACAGCGCGCTCGATGCCACGCCAATCACGAGCTTGTTTTCAATATCGAACGGCATGCGGCTTCCCCGAAAATGGCTTGTCGCCGGATTCTACAGGATGGACCGCCTTGTTTGCCGGCGCCGTGGTCAAACCCCGGGCGCAGCGAGCTTGTCGAAGCAGGCGAGGGTGGCGCTGTCCATGCCCCCCAGGGTGGCCGGGTCATCCGGGTCGAGCACGCCGGCATCGACCAGCAGGCGCAGCTTGGCCACCCGGTCGGCCAGGGCGAGGGTGCGGGCCAGGGGAGAGCCGCCGGGCCGGGCCGCGCCGGCGAGGGCGTCGACCACGGCAGCAGGCAATTCCCACAGCGCGGCGATGCGCGCGGACAAGGTGCGGGCGTGATCGGCGACACCTGCGTAAAACGGATCCGACTGGGGCAGAACCATGTCGGGGTTGATCTGGTCGAACAAGCGGAAGGCAACGATCAGGCCCACGTCCTGCATCAGCCCGGCCAGGTAAGATTCGAAGGGGTGGGCGCCTAGTTTGGGCGCCAGCCGGGTGGCCGCTTGCGCGCACTTCTCCGCATGGCGCCAGGCTTGCGGCGCGGCCAGGCGCGCCAGCTTGCCGGTCTGTGTGCTGATGACCGGTCGAAAGGCCATCTGCGCCAACAGCGATCGCATGCCGTTCTGTCCCAGCAGCATGATGGCCGCTTCAACGGTCTTGATCGGCGCATGCGGACTGTAGTAAGGGCTGTTGGCAACGCGAATCACTTCGGCGACCAGCACCACATCCTGCGATAGCAGGCGCGACAGATCGGCGCCGGACATACTGTCATCGCGCAGGCTGCGCAGCAACTGCGGAATGATGGCCGGCACGCGCGGCACCAGGTGGGCGCCGGCACCGGGCGAGGCGGCAAGGCGCTGCAGTTCGTCCAGCAGCACCTTCGGGCTGGCCGGGTCCGCGTGATCTTGCGTCGTCAGCCCGGCATGCAGCCAGCGATGATACAGCTGGTCAAGCGAGGCCGCGTCCAGCGACAGCGTGGGCGCATTGGCACTGCTGCTTGGCGCCGGGGCGCCGCCGCTGGTGGCGGCCGGCGCCGCGATGGCGGCCTGGATTGGCGCACGCGGCAGTGCGGCCTTCGCGCTTGTTCCGCCCGTGATCCATCGTTTGAACATGCTTTCCCAATTGGCAATGTGATTTTGAACAGGGATTTTACCTTAAGGCAAGTATCTGTGCCGAAGCGGATCGGGCTTTTTTGCAGTAATGTCAAGCGGATTCCGGCTGCGTCAGCGCGACTGTCGCGCTGCTTCCTGTTTTTAACAGTTTCGACGCAGAATCTGTGATTTTCAGCTGAGAATGGATACAAATAAACAGGCACAACAAGTATCATTGTGACACTGAATATTAATATCCCGCCAATGAAAAAACCTGAGCGTCTGGGCCCCTATACCTTGATTTCCCAATTGGGCGATCGGGCCCGTTCACGCACGTGGCTGGCCCGTGCGGGAGAGGGCCCGACACAGGAGCAGGTGGCGCTCAAGCTGGGGCGGCCCAAGGATGCCGCCGGTCGCGCGCGCATCATGCACGCGGTCGACATTGGCGCCGGCTTTAATCATCCGAACATCGTGCGTATGTACGAATGTGCCGAAGCAGATGGGGTGCTGTGGCTGGCCAGTGCTTATATCCACGGACAAGGACACAAGCTGACGCTGGCAAATTTCCGCCAGTTGCTGCTGGCCCTGGTGCATGTGCACGCCAACGGCGTGATCCATGCTGATTTGCGCACGGCCAATCTCCTGCTCGATGAGGAAGGGGATTTGCATTTGTCGAATTTCGCCAACGCGCGGCGCGAGGGGGAGCCCGGCAGGACGGCCCAGGGCGAGTTGCAGAATATGTCGCCCGAACAATTGCGGGGGCTACCGCTCGATGCGCGCTCCGATCTGTTCGCGGCAACTGCCGTGCTGTATGAAATTCTGACCGGGGCGGCCCCGTTCACGGGCAATGCAGCGCCATCGATGGCCCAGCTGCAGCAGCAGTCGCAGGCCGCGCCATCGTCGGTATCACCCGGCCTGGGCAGCAGTTTCGACGAGCTCGTCAGTCAAGGATTGGCGCGTGATCCGGCCCAGCGTTTCGGCAGTGCGTTTGCATTTCTCAGCGCCTTCGACGGCGCCTGCAAGCGTGGCGTGCGTCCCGCACGCTAAGCACGCCGGCCAGGCGCCAGTTACTGCTTGACCGCTTCAACCGCAATGGTCAGGGTCACGTCGTCACTCACGTTTGGCGCGTATTTGCCGGCATTAAATTCACTGCGCTTGATCCTGGTGATGGCGTTCGCGCCGCAAGCTTCTTTCTTGAGCATCGGATGCGGCATGCACATGAAGGAAGTCACGTCCAGTGTCACTGGCTTGCTCACACCCTTGATGGTCAGATTGCCGTCGACACTGGCCAGCGCGTCGCCCTTGAAGTTCAGCTTGCTCGACTTGAAGGTGATGGTCGGGAATTTCTTGGTATCGAAAAAGTCCTCGCCCTGGATGTGGCCATTGAACAGCGGGAAACCGGTATTGACCGAGGTGGTGTCAATCGTGACATCGACCGAACCGGTTTTGGCAGCGCGGTCGAGCACAATGGTGCCTGAGGTCTTGTCAAAACGGCTGACCTGGTTCGAAAAACCGAAATGGCTGTATTCGAAGCGCGGGAAGGTGTGCGAATTGTCGATGACGAAGGTGTCGGGGGCAGCGAAGGCGGACAGCGAAAAGCTCGCGGCAATCAGGAAGGCGCTCAGTTTCTGCATCATAGTTCCGATCTTGAGTAGTGTGTGGAGAGATTAGGCAGACAGAAATTATGCGCCTATTCCACACCGAACTAAAAACGGAAAATTTCCACGCTAACAATCGAAAAATTCGATCATCGAACGTGGGCGTCTTAATGACAATGCAGCAAAACCACCGTAATGTTGTCGCGGCTGCCGCCTTGTTTGGCCAGGTCGATCAGCTTGTTGCAAGCCTCGCCCAGGCCGCCGGGGCCGGTATCGCTCAGAATATCGGCCATGTCGTCGTGGGCGGTGGCACCGTGCAATCCGTCGCTGCAGAGCATGTAGATGTCCCCTGGCGCTGTCTTGCGGACCTGCAGTTCCGGGCGTATCACCGCCGATGGGCCGAGCGCCTGCAACAGCAAGTTGCGTCCCGGCAGATTGTGGCGCATGCCCAGTTCCAGCGCGTGCTGGTACATGGTCTGGTCGCGCGTGAGCTGATTCAGGCGGCCTTCGCGCAGCCGGTACAGGCGGGTGTCGCCCACGTGAAACACGAACAGCGGGCCGCTTGGCACCGGCTGCCAGAAGCCAGTCAGCGTGGTGCCCATCCCGGTGCCTTCGGCATGCTGGTTTTCCATATTCATGCGGAACATGCGCTGGTTGGCGAACTCGACGGCATCGTGCAGCGTGCTCACGCTGGCGCTTGCTTCCGCGCTCCATTCGCCCAGCGGATCGGCGCTGGCGGCGTCGAAACTGCTGGCGCCGAAATCGGCGGGCGCGGCGTGGTCGTCGAGGGTGCGGATGTAGTGAGAAAGCGACAAAAGTGCGTCAGCGCTGGCTACTTCCCCCGCTTCGTGACCACCCATGCCATCGGCTACCGCAATCAGGCCCAGCTGACAATCGATGAGAAAATTATCTTCGTTGGAGACGCGGACCTTGCCGATATCGGTCATGCCGAAGGCAATCCCGACGGCGAGGTGTTCCGGTTGAGAAGGGGAAAGTGGTTTCCAAACGTACAAAGCAGCTCCTGGCATGACGGCCGCTGCATGGTGGGCAACCGCGTAAGCCCTATCCTAGCACGCCAAGTGCCATATTGTTAATGACTATTGCCTCCATGCCCTTGTTATTTAGTCAGCAGGGCTGCCGTCCTGGGCCGGCTCTCCCGGGGTGTCGGGCAGCGGCGGCGGCAGCTGGTCGACGTCAATCGTCTTGATTTCGCTTGCGCCCGCGAACTCTGCATACACCCAGTCGTCATTCACGCGCACCACGCCCTCCGGGGTCGGGCGAACCTGCTGCGGCAACTTGTCGAGGGCCACCGACATGTAGTCGATCCAGATCGGCATGGCCAGGGTGGCGCCGAATTCGCGTCCGCCCAGGGAGCGCGGGTCGTCGTAGCCCATCCATGCCACCGCCACCACGTTGGCGGCGTAGCCGGCGAACCAGCCGTCCACGGCATCGGTCGTGGTGCCGGTCTTGCCGGCCAGGTCAGTGCGGCCCAGCCGCTGCGAAGAGCCGGCGCCGGTGCCGAAGCGGGTCACATCGCGCAGCATGCTGTCGATCATGAAGGCATTGCGCCGGTCGAGTACACGGCTGCTTTCGGCGGGTGGCCTGGGCGGGCCGCTGGCCCACAGCGACTTGCCGCCGGCGTCAAAAATGGCCGCGATCAGATACGGCCTGACCTGGTAGCCGCCGTTGGCGAACACCGCGTAAGCGCCGGCCATCTGCAGTGGCGTGACGGCGCCGGTGCCCAGCGCCAGGGTCAGATTCTTCGGCTGACGCTCGGGCGTGAAGCCGAATTTGCCGATGAAGGCGTGGGCATACGGCACGCTCACGGCGCGCAGCAGGCGCACCGACGGCACGTTCTTGGAATGGGTGAGGGCCTTGCGCATGCTGACCTGGCCATCGTATTTGCCATCGTCGTTTTGCGGCGCCCAGACGCCGCCGTTGGGGCCACCCTTGGGAAATTCGAGCGGCTCGTCCAGGATCGGAGTGCCGGGCGAGTAGCCGCGCTCGATCGCCGACGAATAGATGAAGGGCTTCATCGAGGAACCGGGCTGGCGCAGCGCCTGGGTGACGTGATTGTACTTTTGCAGGTTGAAGTCGAAGCCGCCGACCATGGCATGGTAGGCGCCGGTGGAGGCATCGATGGCCACGAATCCGGCCGCCACCTGCGGCACCTGGACAATGGCCCAGAGCTTGTCTTCCTGTGCGATGCGGATCACGGCGCCGGGGCGCAGGCGCACTGCCGGCCTGGCGCTGTCGGCCAGCGCACCTGCGGCCAGGCGCAGACCGTTGCCGCTGATGTCGATCCGGTCGCCGTTCAGGTTTTCCACCGTGACCTGTTTGGGCGTAACGGCGATGACGACAACCGGCAGCAAGCCGTCGCTGACCGGGCGCGCGCGCAGGGCCTCGTTAATGGCGTCTTCCCGCTCCTCGGGCTGGGAGGGCAGATTGATGAAGGCTTCCGGGCCGCGATAGCCGTGGCGCTGGTCGTAGGCCAGCACGTTGCGCCGCACCGAATCGTAGGCCGCATCCTGTTCGGCCTTGCGGATCGTGGTGATCACCACCAGACCACGGGTATAGGCATCGTCCTTGAACTTGGCCAGCACCTGCAGGCGCACCAGCTCCGCCACGTATTCGGCGTGGGTACCGAACTCCTGGCGCACGCTGGCAATGCGCATCGGTTCCCTGAGCGCGGCCTCATACTGCGGCTCAGTAATGTAACCAAGTTCGCGCATGCGCTGCAGGACCACCTCCTGGCGCTGTTTGGCGCGATGCGGATTGACGGCGGGGTTATTGCGCACCGGGTCTTTCGGAATCCCGGCCAGCATGGCCGTTTCCGCGATCGTCAGTGCGGGCAGATCCTTGCCAAAATAGGCGCGCGCGGCGCTGCTGAAGCCGTACGAGCGGCGGCCCATGAAGATCTGGTTCAGATACAGTTCCAGGATCTGGTCCTTGGAGAGCGCCTGTTCGATCTTGTAGGCCAGCGCCACTTCGTTGATCTTGCGGCTGAACTTCTTGTCGCGCGACAGGAAAAAATTGCGCGCCACCTGCATCGTGATGGTTGACGCACCCTGGCGGAAGCCGCCGCGCAGATTGGCGCGGGCGGCGCCGACGGCGCGGATCCAGTCGATTCCGCCATGCTCGTAAAAGCGCGTGTCCTCGATCGCCAGGATCGATTTTTTCATCATTTCCGGTACCGCGCCCACGGCGACAAAGTCGCGGTGCTCTTCGCCGAACTCGCCGATCAATACATTATCGGCCGTGTAGATCCGCAGCGGGATCTTGGGCCGGTAGTCGGTGACGCTGCCGATCGACGGCAGTTTGGGGGCGATCACCTGGTAGTAATACCCGGCGACGCCACCGGCCGCCAGCAAGCCAAGAAAGAGCAGGAAGAAAATCGCGGTGATTAAGAGGCGGCCACGCGGCCGGCGCAAGGGAATTCTGCCTGATGTTGTCAAAACGGTACTCGCTGTTGTCAGGCCGATTAGGGTGTTGACGGCCACTCGCGGAAGATTATAATCCAACGATTTTGCTTCCCTTTCAATCAGCGGCGTCGTCGCCAAGCGTCACGCATTTCCAGAGTTAGGATTTATCTCCCATGTCACAAGATTCCACGCCGAGCGGCTTCAAGCCGTATATCCCGGCCTCCGCGAACCTGCCTGAAATGACGCCGCGCGCCCTCATCATGGGCATCCTGCTCGGCATGGTATTCGGCGCCTCTTCGCTGTACCTGGTGCTGAAGGTGGGCCTGACGGTGAGCGCATCGATTCCGGTCGCGGTGATCGCCATCACGCTGTTTGGGCTGGCCAAGAAAGTGGGCGGCAAGGACTCGACCATCCTCGAAAACAGCATCACCCAGACCGCCGGTTCGGCTGGCGAGTCGATCGCCTTTGGTCTCGGCGTGACCATGCCGGCGATTATGATCCTCGGCTTCGACCTTGAAATTTCGCGCGTCATGCTGGTCGGCGTACTCGGTGGCCTGCTGGGCATCCTGATGATGATCCCGATGCGGCGCACCATGATCGTGGACCAGCACAAGGAGCTCAAATACCCGGAAGGCACGGCCTGCGCGGAAGTGCTCAAGTGCGCGGCAACCGAAACCTCGCGCGAGGCCGCAGGCGAAAGCCGGGCCGAAGGCTCGGACGCGGCGCGTGACGCCAAGCGGCGCGCCATGATCATCTTCGGCGGCTTTGCCGTCGGCCTGCTGTACAAGGTCGCCAACATTTCGTTCAAGGGCTGGAAGGACACGTCCAACTTCGAGTTTGGCGCGCCCCTCAAGGCAGGTTCCGTCGGCGCCGAAATTTCGCCCGAGCTGCTGGGCGTGGGCTACATCATCGGGCCGCGCATTGCCATGACCATGGCCGCCGGTGGCGTGCTGTCGTATCTGCTCCTGATTCCGATGATCAAATTTTTCGGCGACCTGCTGACGGTGCCGGTTTCGCCTGGCACCATGCTGATCCGCGACATGAGCGCCAACGACATCCGCAGCGCCTATGTGCTGTACATCGGCGCCGGTGCCGTGGCCGCCGGTGGCCTGATCAGCCTTGCGCGCGCCATGCCGACCATCTGGAACGGTCTGAAGGCCGGCCTGTCCGGCATGGGCAAAGGCAGCGTGGCCGATGAAACGGTGCGCACCGAGCGCGATATTCCGCTCAAGTGGGTGGTGATCGGCTGCCTCGGCATCATCGCCGTGATCTCGCTGGCGACCCCGCTGCACATGAACTTCCTGGGCGCGCTCCTGATTCTGGTATTCGGTTTCCTGTTCTCGACCGTGTCCTCGCGCCTGACCGGCGAAGTCGGGTCCTCGTCCAACCCGATCTCCGGCATGGCGGTCGCCACGCTGCTGTTTACCTGCCTGATCTTCCTGCTGATGGGCTGGACCGGCGGCCAATACTACGTGACGGCGCTGTCGGTGGGCGCGATTGTCTGCATCGCCGCCAGCAATGCCGGCACCACCTCGCAGGATCTGAAAACCGGCTACCTGATTGGCGCCACGCCGCGTTTGCAGCAGTACGCGATTCTGGGCGGCGCGCTCGCTTCGGCCCTGATCCTCGGCCCGATTCTGCTGAAACTGAACGATGCCAGCACCGTGTATGTGCCGGCGGCGAAGGTGGCGCCCGGCCTGAAAGTGGACCCGGCCAAACTGACCGTGACGGCCCAGCTGCAAGGTCCGCAGGCCGCCAGCGACAGCAAGACCTACAAGGTCTGGCAAAAGACCGATACCGTGGGCGGCCCGTCCGGCAAGTACCTGGTGGCCGATGACGGCTCGCTGGCCTACCTGGTCGACCCGGGCATCAACGGCACCCACACCAAGCGTCCCGATGGTTCGGAAGTGAAGAAGTACGACGCCCCCAAGGCCGTGCTCATGTCCTACATTATCAAGGGCATTCTGGACCAGCAGCTGCCGTGGACGCTGGTGCTGCTGGGCGTGATGATCGCCGTGGTGCTGGAGATGGCGGGTGTGCAGGCGCTGGCGTTCTCGGTGGGCGTGTACCTGCCGCTGGTCTCGACCGCGCCGATCGCCGTTGGCGGCGCGATCCGCTGGCTGGTGGACCGCCGCAACAACAAGCTGGCGCATAACGCAGCCATGACAGAAGAAGAGCAGCAGCAGGCCGGCGACCGCAGCTCGGGCGTGCTGCTGGCGTCGGGCTATATCGCCGGCGGCGCGCTGGCCGGCATCATCATCGCCATTACCGCCGGCGTGCTGACCGACTTCGACACCATGATGACCAAGTGGGCGGAGGGCGCCAATCCGTTCTTCGCCGGCGCCAGTGCAGACCTGCTGTCGCTGATTCCTTACGCGGCGCTGATGGTGCTGCTGTACTGGGTGGCGCGCGAAAAGAAGGCCCCGTAAGCGGTCGGCGGCTTGCACGCATAAAAAAAGCGGAATGCGCTGCTGGCGCATTCCGCTTTTTTTTTATTCCCGGTGCGTGCTCTAGACGAAGGCCAGGTCGTGCTGCCGGATCAGGTCATCGATAAAATCGTCGCTGTGACCGAACTTGTAGCCGAGTGCCTTGGCGCGGCTCATGTCCATCATGAAGGGCGCCGGGTAATCGAAGGGGCTCAGTGCGCCCGGCGCCGCCGGTTCGGTGGCGGCAAGCGCCCGCACCGGCGTGTCGAGCACCAGGCCGACGCGCTGATACAGGTCGAACGCCGACAGGCCGCCGTCGCAGGCCGCGTTCACGGGGCCGGTGAACGATTGCGCGCCTGCCCACACCAGAAAATCGCTGATGATCTGCGCGCTCATGAACGAGCTGGCGCCGGCCGCGCTGGCATAGCGCAGGGCGCCATACTGGCGCGCCAGATCGACATAGTGGGCCAGACGGCCGGTAAAGTCTTCGGAACCGGCCAGGACATGGCCGATGCGCACTGTCACCAGTGGCAGCGACCCGTCCCGGTATAAATAGGCCTCGGCCTGCACCTTGCCCATCACATAGCTCTGGGTCGCAAGGCGCGGATCGTGCCATGGATACTGGGTATCGATCGGCTGGGCCAGCACATTCAGGTCGGTCTCGGCGAACGGGCCGTCCTGGTGGCCCAGCAGCGAACGATAGACCTCGATGGTCGAGGCCACGATATAGCGCTTGGCGCGCCCGGCGAACACGCGCACCGCGATGGCCGCATCCAGCGGGGAATAGCACATCTGATCGTAGACCACATCGTAGGGCGCGGCGTCGCCGAAGGCGGCCAGCATGGCGCGTTCGTTGCGGCGGTCCACGCGGATGCGGGAAATGCGCTCGCCGAACGGATCGGGCGCATGGCCGCGGGTGGCGATGGTGACCTGATGGCCGGCGGCCAGCAGGCGCTGCACCAGCAGCTTGCCGAAATACCGTGTTCCACCGATAACCAATATATTCTTGCGCATGGCGTTTCCTTGTCTGATCGAGTATATTTTCTGCTCAGCAGAAAGATTCAACAACCGAGAAATATTGACGCTTTGAATAAGAATAACTTAGCCTTGGAGTTTCCTTGAAGCATTTACGCAGTCTGTCCGGTCTGCTCGACTTCGAATGCGCGGCGCGCTGGGGCAGTTTCAAGCTGGCCGCGCAAGAGCTGCACAAGACGCCGGCGGCGATCAGCCAGCAGGTCAAGCACCTGGAAGAAGCGGTCGGCTTCGCGCTGTTCATCCGCCATCCGCGCCACGTGACACTGACCGCCAAGGGGCAGGAACTGGCGATCACGGTCGGGCGGCTGCTGGGCGAGCTCAGTGCCAAGGTGGGGGCTTTGCAGGGCGGCGATGAAGAAGCGATCCTGCGCATTTCGACCACCCATTCGTTCGCGATCAAGTGGCTGGTACCGCGCATGCACCGCTTCACCAAGCAGTATCCCGAGCTCGACATCCGGCTGGACTCGAACGACGCCCCGGTGAATCTGGACGACGACACCACGGACGTGGCCGTGCGCTATGGTCCCGTGAGCGACGGCGACCCGGACATCCTGTTCCACGAGCGCCTGATTGCCGTCTACAGCCCGGACTTGCTGGCGCCGGGGCAGAGCGAGCTGACGCTGGCCGACCTGCCGAACTTCCCGCTGCTGTACGAAAAGACGCCCGAGTCATGGCTCAAGCTGCTGAACGAAAACAAAGCGCTGAAAGGCAAATACGACTTCTCGCGCGGTTACAGCCACTGGGGCGTGCTGGCGCAGGCGGCGGTGGCGGGGCAGGGGATTGCCCTGGTGGCCTACGGGATTGCGGCGCAAGACATCCTGAAAGGGTCCCTGCGCAAGATCAACTGCCGTAGCGCACCGTTTGGCAGCGGCTATCGCTTCCTGGTCAACCCGCGCAAGCAAGACATGCCGAAAGTGCAGCGCTTCCGCGCCTGGCTGGTCGTCGAAATGAACGACATGCGCCGCACCCTCGACTAGCCGGATTCTCTCCCCTTTTGGAATAGTTTCATAATCGGGGTCAGACCTCAATTGTGCAATTGTTTTTTAATTGGGGTCAGACCTCCTGCTTGCAATATCTGACCGTTCCTTTGTTCGGGTTACTTGGTCAAGTTGAGGAAAAAGCGCCGGACTTTTCGATTTTCGCTTCATTGGCAGCTGCGCGGCGTTATACATCGTCCAGATGGTGGCCCGAAAACGTTGCAGAATTGAGGTCTGACCCCGATTAAAAAACAATTGCACAATTGAGGTCTGACCCCGAATTGAAAACGGCGGCCCGAGGGCCGCCGTGTTTGTTTGATGCGGGTGCGCTTACTTCACGCCGTGCATCAGTTTCTGGATCAACGGTGCGAGCAGGAACAGGATGGCGCCGCCAATCATCAGCGACCAGAAGCCGAAGGTGTAGCCCGACAGTGCCGAACCGATCGACATGCCCGAGTCGCCCGACACGTGGCTGGCGAAGATGCCCGACAGGTTGTTGCCAATACCGGTCGACAGGAACCAGCCGCCCATGCCCAGGCCAACCAGGCGGGTAGGCGCCAGCTTGGTGACCATCGACAGGCCGATTGGCGACAGGCACAGCTCACCGATCGACTGGATCCAGTACACGGCGAACAGAGTCCAGAACGGGATCTTGTTGATGGTCGGGTCAACCAGGAAGGTCAGGGCGTACATCAGCAAGCCGAAAGCGAGACCGTTGAACAGGATGCCCAGGCCGAATTTACGGGGAATCGAAGGATTCACGTTCTTCTTGCCCATCGCGACCCACACCCAGGCAATGATCGGTGCGCAGACGATAATGGCGATCGAGTTCACGCTCTGGAACCAGGCGGTCGGGAACAGATCCATGCCCAGCGCGCCAGTGCGGTCGACAACTTTCTCGGCCAGGAAGGTGAACGAGCTGCCTGCCTGTTCGAAGAACATCCAGAACAGGATGTTGAAGGCGAAGATGATCATCATCGCGATCGTCTTGTCGCGCGGGACCGCGCCGCCCTTGATCCCTTCAACCATCAGCATCGCTGCCAGGATCAGGAACAGGATCGTCAGCACGATCTGCAGGTTGCCGGCGCCTGCCTTGAGCAGGAAGTACATGACCGGAATGACCAGCAGGCCGCCCACGACGACCATCACCATGCGCATCGGGTTCTTGGCTTCGCCTTCAGGCGCGCCGATGCCTTTCAGGCTGGCGCGGCCGAAGTAGAACCACACCAGGCTGATGAGCATGCCGATACCGGCTGCGAAGAACACGACCTTGTAGGCCGGGGTATCGCCGACGTTGAAGACCTTCTGCGCCAGAATCTGGGTAAAGATCGGTGCCAGGAAGGCGCCCGCATTGATGCCCATGTAGAAAATGGTGAAGCCGGAATCGCGGCGGGTGTCGTTGAGCGTATACAGCTTGCCGACCATGGTCGAAATGTTCGGTTTGAACAGGCCGTTACCCACGATGATGGTCGCCAGGCCGAGCTTGAAGATATCTTCGTTGGGCATGGTGATCATGAACAGGCCGGCGGCCATGAAGAAGGCGCCGATCAGGATCGAACGCTGGTAGCCGATGACACGGTCGGCGACATAGCCGCCGAAGACGGCGCCGGCGTATACCAGCGCGAGGTAGGAACCATAAGTCAGGTTGGCGGATTGTTCGCCGGATGAATCGCCATTGTAAAACTGGGTGACGATGTAGAGTACGAGCGCCCAACGGATGCCGTAAAAGGCAAAACGCTCCCAGAATTCGGTCATGAAAAGCATCCACAGTGGGCTCGGGTGTCCCATGATCTGCTTAAACTCGGGAATGACGACTTCCTTGTTCGGTGTGGTAGTGGTACCGCTCATCCGGTATCTCCTGGATTATGGTTATGGATGGATAGTCTTATGTAAGACCCAGGCTCGTGGCCGGGGAATTCCAATAGGGCTGCATTCTAATGTAAATCGGTCATCGTCAGCCACTTTTTGCAAAGTGTGCTAGATGCGCCTGTAAACGCAGCGTCACAAGCACAATGTAAACTCCTCCACGCAGGGCATGAACTTGTCGTATATTGGCGTTGCAGACAGATTGAATATTCAGAACCACACAAGGAATTCGCACTATGGAACACGACGTTGTCGATACCCTGATTTCCCCGGAAGGCCAGCTGGAAGTACTCTCCAAAGCGGAAGTCTTCAAACTCCTCGACACCAGCCAGGGCGGCCTGTACCAAATTTTCCGTAACTGCGCGCTTGCCGTGCTCAACTGCGGTAGCTCGATCGATGATGGCAAGGAGCTGCTGGAACGCTACAAATCGTTTGAAATCAGCATCGTACAGCGCGAACGCGGCATCAAACTGGAGATCAAAGGCGCGCCTGCGATTGCTTTTGTCGATGGCAAAATGATCAAAGGCATCCACGAGCACCTGTTTGCCGTGTTGCGCGACATTGTATTTATCAGCAGTGAAGTCAATGACAACCCCAAATTCGACATGAGCCGCACTGAAGGCATCACGGATTCGGTATTTCACATTTTGCGCAATGCGAATGTGCTGCAGCCGCAGCGCAACCCGAATCTGGTGGTGTGCTGGGGCGGCCATTCGATCAATCGGGTCGAATATAATTACTCCAAGGAAGTCGGCTACCAGATGGGTTTGCGCGACCTCGATATCTGCACCGGCTGCGGTCCGGGCGCGATGAAGGGGCCGATGAAGGGCGCCACCATCGGCCACGCCAAGCAGCGCCTGTCAGGCGGACGCTATCTCGGTATTTCGGAGCCGGGCATTATCGCTGCCGAATCGCCCAACCCGATCGTCAATGATCTGGTGATCATGCCGGATATCGAAAAACGGCTGGAAGCGTTTGTCCGCACCGGGCACGGGATCATCGTGTTTCCGGGCGGGGCAGGGACGGCGGAAGAGATTCTCTACATCCTCGGCATCCTGCTGCATCCGGATAACGCCGAGATGCCTTACCCGCTCATTTTCACCGGGCCTGAAACGGCGCGCGACTATTTCATCCAGATTAACCAGTTCATCGCCGATACCTTGGGCGAGGAAGCGCAGAAGCGCTACAAGATCATTATTGACGACCCGGAAATGGTGGCGCGCGAGATGCAGCTGGGGATCAAGCAGGTGCGCGAATTCCGCAAATCGCGCAGCGATGCCTACTATTTCAACTGGCTGCTGAAGATCGACGAGGAATTCCAGCGTCCGTTCAAGCCGACCCACGAGAATATGCGCAACCTGAGCCTGCACAAGAATCAGGAAAAGCACCTGCTCGCTGCCAATCTGCGGCGCGCCTTCTCGGGCGTGGTGGCCGGTAACGTGAAGGATGAAGGCATTCGCGCCATCGAAAAGTTCGGCCACTTCGAAATCCATGGCGACCCGGCCGTCATGGGCCCGATGGACGCGCTGCTGTCGTCCTTTGTGGCCCAGAGCCGCATGAAGTTGCCCGGCAAGACGTACACGCCGTGCTACAAGGTGATCCAGTAAGTCTCAAAAGAGCGGGGACCGGGCAAGCGCCAGCTTGTCCGGGTTGCGCACCACATAGATGGCGCTGATCCTGTCGCCGTCGAACGCGAACGACATGACGGTGTCGGCTTTGCCATCCACCGCGCCCAGCAGCCCCGGCAAGCCATTGATGGTCGCGCTTTCGAATACGATCTGCGGGTGGCGCGCTGCAAAGTCGGCGTAGAAGCGCGCGATCTTTTCGGCGCCCACCACCACGCGCATCACCGCCAGTGCCTTGCCACCGCCGTCGCCCGAGAAGATGGCGTCGCCCGTGAACAGTTTCGCCATCAAGGCGCGGTCGCCGCTGCGCATCGCTTCGGCAAACCTGCCCAATACATCGAGATGCACCGTGGGATCGACCGCGAAGCGCTGCTTGTCGGTCTGCGCCCGTTCGCGCGCCCGGTGCAGCAGCTGGCGGCAGGCCGCTTCGTTCTTGCCAACAATGGCGGCGATGTCGGCGTAGTCGAAATCGAATATGTCGTGCAGCAGGAAGACGGCGCGTTCTTCTGGACCGAGCCTTTCGAGCATCAGCATGAAGGCGGTCGAGACGTCGCCCAGCAGTTCCAGCCTGATTTCAGGCGAGTCGGACGCGCGCGTGATCAGCGGCTCCGGCAGCCACGGGCCGATGTAGTCTTCGCGTTCCTGCTTCAGGCCACGCAGACGGTCGATGCACAGGCGGGCGACGATGGTCACCAGCCAGGCGTCGACACTGGCCAGTTTCTCCGGCGCCTCGCCGCCACTCCAGCGCAGCCAGGCTTCCTGCACCATGTCGTCCGCGTCGGCGCGTGAACCGAGCATGCGGTAGGCGATGCCGAACATGCGCGGACGCATGCGCTGAAAGTCGCTTATTGCCGCTGCGGAGGATTGTGTCATGTTCGATGTGGCCCAATAGGTGCCGGTCCAAGGCGCGTTTTTTTCGAAAGCTGTCACAAACGCTTTGGCCGTTTCGTCTAATCCATGTAAGACGAATAAAAGCAGACTGTAAACCACTTTGAAAAAGGACGCATCATGGAACGCCTGAATTTTTTTACCGCCTCTCCGAAAGCTGTCAAAGCATGGACCGCGCTCGAGACCTTCCTCGCTGAATCGAGTATTGATCTGCCGCTGGCCGAACTGGTACGCCTGCGCAGTTCGCAGTTGAATGGCTGCGCCTTCTGCGTGGACATGCACACTGCCGATGCGCGCAAGTGCGGCGAGACCGAGCGCCGTTTGTATGCGGTCAGCGTCTGGCGCGATACGCCGTTCTTCAGCGAACGCGAACGGGCGGCCCTGGCATGGACCGAAAAAATGACCTGCCTCGCCCAACAGCACCCGTCGGATGCGGACTTCGCACTGCTCAAGGCGCACTTCAGCCCTCAGGAGATGGTCGATCTGACGGTGCTGATTTCGACCATCAATGGCTGGAACCGGCTCTCCGTGGGCTTTGGCAAAATGCCTGCGCTGTAAGCGGCGTCAGCGCGGTACCTGGCCGATATCGTCGATCTCGATACGGGGCTGCGCATTCATCTCGTGCCGGAACGCGGATGAAGCCTCGTATGCCTTGATGCGTGCCCGCATGATTGATCCAAGCGGCCGGTGCGCGTCGACGCAGTGCCACGGGTTAAAGGACAGAATATCGTCCGCGAACACACGCCGCGCCGGGCTGTAGGCCTCTTGCGGCGGGATCAATAGGCGCGCCACCGGCTGGTAAGGCGACAGCGCCTGCGGCCAGTCGATCGAGGCATCTTCGATCGGCATCGTGCTGACGTCCGTGCACAGCTGTGCGCGCAGCTCGTATTCGGCACCCTGGTGGCGGAAGAATTCGACCACCAGGTCGCGCAGGGCGGAGTCGCCCGCGTCGCTGTCGATTGCCTGGCCGGTCAGGCTGCGCACATTGGCCGACAACGGGGCCGCGCACAGCTTGGCCACATGCTCGCCGTAGCGAATGGCAGCCATGCTGAAAAAGGTCTCGCCGAGAATATGGTTGTTGGGGGCGCCCACCGTGTCGATGGTCGGGTTCTCGATTCCGAAGGCGTGCAGCGCCTTGCTGCCGCCGCGCGCCAGCGCGGCGAATATGCGCTTGGTGGTGTCCGAGTCGTCCATGTGCTTTTCGAGCAGCTTTTGCACCTGCAGATAGGCCGCCGCATGGCCGAAGGCGATCACGGGATGGTTCACCAGCAGCAGGTCCTGGGTGCTGGCCTGCTGGCGCTTGGGCAGAAACTGGCGGCCATGCACGCCGAGCATTTTGATGGCCATGCCGCGCGGTGCTGGAATTTTATCGCTATTGACGTCGCCAGGTGCGGTCGACAGACGCAGCACCACAGGGTAGGTAGCGGGGCGGGCAAACACGCCCTGGGCCAGATGCGGCGGCAGCATGTCGTACACGGTCACTTCGCCCACCAGCACGCCGTGGCTTTTGGCATGGGCGTCGCGCGTGGCGTGGCGGTGCTTGTCGAATACGCGGTGATTGACCCGCGTCATGGAGGCGACCACCGCGTCGATGATCGCATCTTCGTTTTCCTGCTTCTGTTCGAGCCCGTCGTGGTAGCGAAGGTAGTCGGTCATGCGGTCCCCTTTTGGTTGCTCTGTAATATTGCGTAGAAAGCAACAGTCTAGCGCGCGCCAGGGGCGCGTTCGCTAGAGGGTGTGGTCTAAACCGCGATTAGCGCTTGCTGCGCGGCGGTGGGGCCTCCGGGTTGTACTCCATGGACCAGATCACGGCGTTGATTTTCCAGCCGTCCTTGTCGCGCACCATTTGCCACGATTGCTTGCCCCAGTTGGCCCGGTAGCCGTTTTCGATGAAGCTGTAGTCGAACCAGACCTGCGCCACATCGCCGTCGGTGTCGATCTTGACCTTGTCGATCGTCTGTTCGATGGGCACCGGGTTGTTGGCGATCCCGTCGATGAATTTTTTCGGATTGCTTGTCGCGTACAGCTTGGCGCCGTCAGGGCTGCCGCTACGCTTGTTGGCGTTTTCCCAGGCCAGGCTCTGATCGGTGGTCACCCCGATAAACGGCACCGCGCCGCCGAAGAAGAGCTTCAGGAAGGTATCCCTGTCCTTCTTCATGACCGCTTTGCGGTAGGTCTCGACCACCTTGAAAATCTGTTCGGTGTCTTCGGTAGCCGAGGTCTGGGCGGCCAGACTTGAGGGCGCAAGCGCGCTCAGAAAAGTACAAAGCAGTGTGCTGGCCAGTATGTTCTTCATGCAGTCCCTGTAAGGAATGAAAAAGGGCTCCCGCAGGAGCCCTTTCATCTTACTCTTCCCGGCGCAAGTGCGGGAAGAGGATGACGTCGCGGATGTTTGGCGAGTCGGTGATCAGCATCATCAGGCGGTCGATGCCGATACCGCAACCGCCGGCCGGCGGCATGCCGTATTCCAGTGCGCGGATGTAGTCGGCGTCGTAGAACATGGCTTCTTCATCACCGGCGTCCTTGGCCGCAACCTGTGCCAGGAAGCGGGCGGCCTGGTCTTCGGCGTCGTTCAGTTCTGAGAAGCCGTTGGCGATCTCGCGGCCGACCATGAACAGTTCGAAGCGTTCGGTAATGCCGGCGGTGGTGTCCGAGGCACGTGCCAGCGGCGATACTTCGGCCGGGTAGTCGATGATAAAGGTCGGTTCCCACAGCTGCGCTTCCGCGGTTTCTTCAAACAGCGACAGCTGCAGCGCGCCCAGGCCGGACGTGGAAAACGGTTTGACGCCGAACTTGAGCAGTTCGGCCTTCAGGAAGTCCATGTCGTGCAGCTGTTCGTTGGTGTAATGCGGCGCGAACTTGTTGATCGCCTGGACGATCGTCATGCGGTGGAACGGCTTGGACAGGTCCAGCGCGCGGCCGCCGTAGGTCAGTTCTGCCGTGCCATGCGCGTCAACGGCTGCCTGGCGGATCACTTCTTCGGTGAAGTTCATGATCCACTGGTAGTCGGTGTACGCCGCGTAGAACTCCATCATCGTGAATTCCGGGTTGTGGCGCGGCGAGACGCCTTCGTTGCGGAAGTTGCGGTTCACTTCGAACACGCGGTCAAAGCCGCCGACCACCAGGCGCTTGAGGTACAGCTCAGGTGCGATGCGCAGGAACATCTGCATGTCCAGCGCGTTGTGGTGGGTGATGAAGGGCTTGGCCGCGGCGCCGCCGGGAATGGCGTGCAGCATCGGCGTCTCGACTTCCATGAAACCGTT
>DASWMN010000129.1:0-4094 GCA_036399735.1 Telluria sp.
TCTTTGGCGCCCTGACCCACCTGTTTGTCATTGGCGGCAGCCCGATCCCCGCGTTGGTCCTGCTGCTGATTACAACAAGCGTCGCCTGGCTGCACCGCGACAGCTTTTCAAGCCTGTTGCAGCAATTGCGCCCTGCCTGAGCGAAAGGAACGCCACAATGACCACGAATCAGATTCCACACGCTTTGCGCCGCATCGTGCAACGCACACGCGGTCACGGTCACGGCCCCATTACCAGGCTGATGAGTCCGTCCGACCTGGGCCGGCTCATCAAACCTTTCGTCTTCCTCGATCTGTTCGATGTCAGCCGGGCCAGTGCGCAGGCAATGGCCGGCATGCCCTTGCATCCCCATTCAGGACTGGCGACCGTCACGGTGCTGACCGAAGGCCGCTTCCGTTATGACGATCCGGACGCCGGCTCGGGCACGTTCGGCTACGGCGGCGTGGAATGGATGCGGGCCGGCGGCGGCATCTGGCACGGCAAGGAACTGTCGCCCGATGACGTGCCGCGCATTCAAGGCTTTCAGCTCTGGCTGGCCCTGCCTGCCGAGCTGGAAAACGGCGCACCAGTGAGCCGCTACATCGAAGCGCCCGCCATGCGGCAGGCCGGTCCGGCCTACGTCATTGTCGGCCAATACGACGGTGTGCACAGCCCCGTGCCCGCACCCGAAGGCATCAACTACCTGCTGGTGACGCTCAAGCCGGGAGAACACTGGACTTACCGCGCGCCGGCCGGGCACAGTGTCGGCTGGCTCGCGCTGGCCCAGGGCGCCCTCGACACGGGCAGCGCCATCGCCGCGGGCGAGATGGTGATCTTCGAGCCAGGTGAAGCGCCCATCACATTAAAGGCGACAGGCAGCGAAGACGCCGTGTTCGTTCTGGGTTCCGCCACGCCGCATCCGTACGATCTTCACCTGGGCAAGTACTCGGTCCATACCTCGGCGGCGGCCCTGCAAGCCGGTGAACGCCGCATTGCAGAACTGGCGCGCCAGCTCAACGACGCCGGGGACAGGCGCACGGCATCCGGCACGATTCCCGTATTCCGCTAGCCGGGCCCCGTCATCTCAATGCGGGCGCAGAAACGTCGAATACGGCGCCAGCACGTCCCAGCCCAGCGCCAGGTAAAGGGGGCGCCCTGCTTCGGTTGCCACCAGCAGGCGCTCGCTCACCTTTGCCTGCTCTGCAAGGCGGTCCAGCTCGCGCATCACGACGCTGGCCAAGCCCTTGCGACGGTGCTGCTCGTGGGTTTCGATCTGGTCGAACACGGCGGTCGCGCCATGCAGCACTAGCTTGCCGGACGCTGCCGTGGTGCCGCTCGCGTCGATCAGGCGGATCAGCTGGGCGCCATGGGCAGGTTCAATGTTCAGGCTGTAGCCGGACGGAACGGCCACTGCGCCGGACATCGCCACACGGCACGACATCAGGTAACGCAGTTCCTCAAGTTCCCAGCCGGGCGGCAGCGCCTGTTGCATGGCAGCGGGCGCCACCGGCGCTTTCAGATGGACGAAAGGCTCGGTGATGCCTGCGGCGCATGCTTGCAATGCGGCGCCGGCGTCGGCGAACACGAAGCGGCGCCGCTGCTCGGGCCAGCCAACTTCCACGGATAACCCGCCTTGTTCGTGGACGGGTAATGGCAGGCCGCGCGACAGGCTCCAGGCAGTTAGCCAGCGTTCAAGCAGGGGGAGATCGGGAGTCATTGTGGTTCCAAAAGATGTGACCGTGGTCGGCGCACAGGGCGACTTCGATATCGTGGCATGGATCCCCGCCTGCGCGAGGACGACGGCGTTGGGGGAACAAAAAAAAGCCGCTCAACGCAAACGCTGAACGGCTTTTCATCAAAAACGCGATCGCTTACAGGACTTTGGTGCCAACGTACCAGGCCACTGCCGCCACGAAGGCCGAGGCCGGAATGGTCAGTATCCAGGCCCAGACGATGTTACCGGCCACGCCCCAACGCACTGCCGACATCTTTTGCGCCGAACCCACGCCGACGATGGCGCCGGTGATGGTGTGCGTGGTCGATACCGGCACGCCCCAGAAGCTCGACAGGATCAGGGTGATCGCGCCGCCCGTTTCGGCGCAGAAGCCGCCGACCGGTTTGAGCTTGGTGATCTTCTGGCCCATGGTCTTGACGATGCGCCAGCCGCCGAACAGGGTACCGAAGCTGATCGCCGCGTAGCAGGCCACAATCGCCCACTGCGGTGGCGAGGTCGAATCCTTGGAAAGGTGGCCGGAGGCGATCATCAGCATCCAGATAATCCCCAGCGTCTTTTGCGCATCGTTGCCGCCGTGACCGAGGCTGTACGCCGCGGCCGAAGCGAGCTGCAGACGGCGGAACCAGGTATCGACCTTGCGCGGCGTGGAACGCACAAACAGCCACGACACAATGAGCATCATGATCGACCCCAGCACAAAGCCGAGCAGCGGCGCCACCACGATGAAGATCACGGTCTTGATCAGGCCACCGGCAACCAGGGCGCCCGTGCCGGCTTTGGCCACTGCCGCGCCCACCAGGCCGCCGATCAGCGCGTGCGACGACGACGAGGGAATGCCGTAGTACCAGGTGATCAGGTTCCACACAATGGCGCCCACCAGCGCGCCGAAGATCACGTACTGGTCGATCACTTCGGGATGGATGGTGCCCTTGCCGATGGCACTGGCGACCTTCAGCCCCACCACGAAAATGGCAACGAAGTTGAAGAACGCGGCCATGGCCACCGCCGTTTGCGGCTTGAGCACGCCGGTCGAGACCACGGTCGCGATCGCATTGGCGGCGTCGTGGAAGCCGTTCATGAAGTCGAACAGCAGTGCCAGCGCGATTAACAGAGCGAGCACATAAATGCTGATTTCTACAGTATTCATCAGGTGCTCTGCTTATGCGTTTTCGACGATGATGCCTTCGATGATATTGGCCACATCTTCGCAGCGGTCGGTCACCGTTTCGAGGATTTCATAGATGGCCTTCAGCTTGATCAGGTTGCGCACGTCCGGTTCGTCGCGGAACAGCTTGGACATGGCGGCGCGCATCACGTGATCGGCGTCCGATTCGAGGCGGTCGATCTCTTCGCAGATGGCGACGATTTTTTGCGAGTTGTCCATATTGTGCAGCAGCGCCACGGCAGCCTGCACTTTTTCGCAGCAGGCCAGGCACAGTTCGGCCAGGCGCTTCGCTTCCGGGGTCACGGCCTTCAGGTCGTACAGCGACACGGTTTGGGCGGCGTCTTCCATCAGATCGAGAATGTCGTCCATGCGCGTGATCAGCTTGTGGATGTCATCGCGGTCGATAGGCGTGATGAAGGTCTTGTGCAGCATGTCGACGGTGGCGTAAGTGATCTTGTCGGCCTGCTTTTCGATGCTTTCGATAGCGTGGGTACGCATTTCGAGATCGTCGAAGTTGGTCATCAGACCTACCATCTGGTGCGCGCCCTTCACGCACAGATCGGCGTGCTGGTTGAACAGGTCAAAGAATTTGCCCTCGGTGGGCATCAAACGTCCAAACATGGCTTTCTCCGTTAAAGCGTATTGATACTGCTGATGTTTGCCGCGCGTGCTGGCGGCATCTTGATTTAGTCGCCTTGGTACAGAGCGAGATTACCGCTGTAGTTGCCGAACTTCGTGTACTGCCCGATCCAGGTCAGCCGCACCGCGCCAATCGGACCGTTACGCTGCTTGCCGATGATGATCTCCGCCGTGCCCTTGTCGGGCGAATCCGGGTTGTAGACCTCATCGCGATACAGGAAGATGATGACGTCCGCATCCTGCTCGATTGCGCCGGATTCGCGCAGGTCGGACATGACGGGCCGTTTGTTCGGACGCTGTTCCAGCGAGCGGTTCAGCTGGGACAGTGCGATCACAGGGCAGTGCAATTCCTTGGCCAGGCCCTTGAGACTACGCGAGATCTCGGAAATCTCCGAGGCGCGGTTGTCGCCAGGCTGGCTACCGGTCATGAGCTGCAAGTAATCGACGATGATCAGACCGAGCTTGCCGCACTGGCGCGACAGGCGGCGCGAACGGGCGCGCAGCTCGATCGGGTTGAGTGCGGGCGTCTCGTCGATATACAACTGGGCGTCATTCATTTTCTGGATCGCGTGCGTC
>DASWMN010000130.1:0-3150 GCA_036399735.1 Telluria sp.
TGGCGTAGCGGATGGGCTCGGCTTCCTTGCGCGCTTTCGATTCTTTTTCGAACGTGACCTCGTAGGCGTAGGTCTCGCTCAATTCCTCGTACGCTGGCGGATTGGCGAGGAATACAATGTCGGTTTCCAGGCACTGCTGCAAAATCCAGGGTTCTGGGGCGAAATGCAGATGCTGGACCCGTCCCGGCTGGGAGAGCAGAGGGGAAAACCGGGTGGATGATGCTTTAACGGACATGAACTTCCCTGACAATAGAACCAGTTCAATATTCTGGCAGTCCATGATATTACCCGAGAGTGAGAAAAGCGTGGCATTCTGGTTCTCAATTGTAATAATTGGCAACGGAGTTGCCAGCCAGTGCAAAGCTCTGGCATCATTTCTCAATACTAACAATTATTAGTCAGGAGATATCTTCATGACAGACTTGGACTTACACGTGGACAATAACGAACAATTGCGCCAGGCCTTCCTGCGTGGCGCCGGCCTGCCGCCGGAGGCGGTGGCAGCGCTTACACCCGAAGTGATGGAAACGATGGGTAAAATCCTCGCTGGCAGTCTGCAGGGTGTCATCGATCTGCTGGCCTTGCGCTCGCTGGTCAAGCAGGAGGTCAAGGCCGGGGTGACCGTGGTGGTTTTGCGCAATAACAATCCGCTGAAATTTTTCCCTGACAGCCAGACCGTGATGACCCAGATGCTGCGCAAGAAAATGCCCGGCTTCATGGAACCGCTGGAAGCGATCGACGACGCCATGGCCGACTTGCAGGGCCATCAAAAGGGCGTGGTGGCCGGGACCAAAGCCAGCATGGGCAAAGTGATTTCGCGCCTGCGCCCGGAACGGGTCGAGGCGGCGCTGACCGAAACCCTGCCCCAGAAGCTGGTTCCGATGGTGCGCAAGGCGGCGCTGTGGGACCGTTACTGCGAGCAGCACGGCAAGGTCGCCGGCGATGCGCAAGACAACTTCAAGACCCTGTTCGGCCCCGATTTCCTCGAAGCCTATGAGAAGGAAGTCAATCGCCGCCCTGGCGACAGCAAGCCCTGACCGCGGCCCGCGTGGCCCGGCACTAGGCGAAGAAATCGGCCCCTTCGTCGTGCCGTGTCCTGAGCGCGGCCAGCATCTGCTTTTCCGGCATGGTCTCGGCCCATACCGGACGTAACTGGAAATGCGGCTCATCGTGGATGGTTTTCCAGTTGCCGCCCCATTCCAGTCCCAGCTCCACGCCCAGCGCGCCCACCACCTTGTACTTGGGCGATTCGCCTTGGTACTGCCCGCTTTCAAAGATGCCGATGTCAAAGGCGATGCCGAAGTTGTGATTCGACTGGCCGCCGCGGGCATTGGTCACAATCGCGCCAGGCCGGGTCCGGCCCTGGGCAAACAAGGCGTCCTGTTCCTCGAAGCTGCGGGTGCCGCTGATGATCTTGATCGTGACGCCGACCAGTTTGGCACGCTCGAGCAGGGCGCGCGCGTAGGGCTGCACCGAGGGGTGCAGGGTGGCGATGCACTTTTCGCTGCGTGCGTCCACCGGCAACAACGCAGCGCTGGCGCTCAGGCTGGCCGATTTTGGCTGCACGATGCGATTGTAGATGGCGTTCCAGGTTTCGGGCCCGGCCTTGCCATCGTGGGCGATGCCCAGGGTGGACTGGACTTCGGAGATCATGTCGGTGAGTCGCATGGCAGCCTTTCGGTGAGCAAGGGATGAGTTCGCATAGGAGTACTCCTACAGCCTAGGTGGTAAAAGTCAAAAGTCCATCACCAAAAGTCACTGCATTGAAGAAAAGTCACTTTTTTCAGCCCGCACGGGCAGGCGCTGGCGCGCTGCGGGCGGCGCCGCCCCGTGTATGATTAAGGTAATGACTTCGGAGAAACAATGACAGCCCCGACCCCTATCCATTTCTGGTACGACTTCGGCAGCAACTACAGCTATCTGTCCGTCATGCGGATCGAGGCGCTGGCCGCCAAACGCGGGGTGCCCGTGGTCTGGCGTCCGTTTTTGCTGGGGCCGATCTTCAAGGCCTTCGGCTGGGACAATTCGCCCTTCGTGCTGCAAAAGGAAAAGGGTGCTTATGTCTGGAAAGACATGGCGCGCGAGGGGAAAAAATATGGCTTGCCCTTCCGTCAGCCCACCAGCTTTCCCCGTACAGCGGTGCAGGCCGCCCGCGTTGCCCTGCTGGGTTCACAGGCGAGCTGGGGCGCCGAATTCAGCCGCCGCATCATGCTGCTCAATTTCGCGCTTGACCAGGAGATCGGCAGCGATGCCCTGGTCTTCGCCGTGCTGCGGGACATGGGCTTGCCTGCCGACGCCCTGATGGCGGCAGCCAGGGCGGACGAGGTCAAGGCGCGTCTGCGCGACCAGGTGGCCGAAGCCCACCGGCTGGGCGTGTTCGGGGCCCCGACCTTTCTGGTTGGTGAAGAAATGTTTTGGGGTAATGACCGGCTGGAGGATGCGATCCGCTGCGCCGCCGGCGGCCCGCCGCCGCCACCGGTCAGCTGAGCAAGGAGCGCGCCTTCAGGGCGCCACGCAGCTCGCACACCAGGTCCTGGCGTGCTTCTTCGGAGACAAACACGCCAACTTCCACCTTGACGCCGCGCGCTTCGAGCTCGATCCGCATGCGCGGCGCCGTCCGGGCGTGAATCCGGGTCCAGCAAGGGTCGAGCCGGACCTGGTGCACGGCGCCCGCTTCGATACGCTCGATCAGCAAGCCATGCTCGCCCAGCGCGATATGCTCGTGGTCGGTGGCGTGGCGCGCATAATGGAGCAGCGCCAGCAGCAACGCGAGGATGTCGATCAGGGCGAATACAAAGACCGGCCACAAACCCTGCAAGGCAAAGCCCAGGCCGATCAGCAGCAGGACCAGGCACAGCACGCCGTAAGCACCCATCACCTGGCCCGGTGACATGGAACAGTTGCGTTTAAGATGCCATTCACGCTGCATGGCGGGCTACCGGATGACGGGAGGCACGTCGAAGGTGTGGAAGGGCGCCGGACTCGGCACGGTCCATTCCAGCCCCTCGGCGCCATCCCATGGTTTGGCCGGCGCAGCTTCGCCGCCGCGGATGGTGGGCAGCACCACGAACAGCACAAAGTACGCCTGGGTCAGGCCGAACAGGAAGGCCCCGACCGAGGTGAAAGCATGGAAATCGGTGAACTGGGCCG
>DASWMN010000131.1:0-11636 GCA_036399735.1 Telluria sp.
CGGTGGCAGTGTGGCCTCGGGTTCCAGGGCCGCCGTCAGCGCGTGCGGCAGCTGCACCGGCAGCGCAGGCAGCGCCGGCACGAACAGGCACAGTACCGGCACCAGCAACAGGGCGACCATGCCGCAGCGTGCCGCGAACACCCGCCGCGCCGCCGACGCGTGGCGCAAGGCGCGCAAAACCAGCAGAACCAGCGCCACGGCCAGCGTGTGCTTGAACAGCATCAGCAGCAAATCGCTTCCGGCCATCATCGTCCCTCCTTGCGGGCCTTGGCGATCATCGCTTCAAGCGCGTCGAGTTCCTCGGACGACAGCTTGTCGGACATGCCGAGCAGCGCACTGGCCGCACTCGCAGCGGAGTTGTCGAAGAAGGTGCCGACCAGCCGCTTGAGGGCCGACTCGCGCACCTTTTGCTTGGGCACCACGGCGCTGTACAGATAGCGCTGACCATAGACGCGGTGCTGCAGGACGCCTTTTTCCTCGAGCCGGGCCAGCATCGCGCGGATGGCCGAATTCGTCAGCGTCACTTCCAGCGCTTGCTGGATCTGCGTGGCGGTGGCTTCCTGCAGGCTGTACACCATGTCAACGACCTGGCGTTCGCGCAGCGGCAATTCGTCCAGTGTGAGTACCGGGGTCGTGCTTTGCTCTGTTTTTTTCATGTGATTACCTCAGTGCCGTTTCGGCTTTGGACAAATTGCTCTGATAGCCAGCCAGCGCGCGTTCGCTGGCGCCACCTTGCCGGCCCAGTACCAGCGCACGCTCGAACTGGGCGCGCGCCTCGAGCGCCCGCCCCTGCGCCATCAGCACTTCACCGAAACTGTCGGCGGCATTATGCGATAGCGGGTAAGCGCCGGCATTGTGCTTGAGGATCAGCCCTGCCATCGCGCTTTGTTTGCCTTTGACGAGCACATCGAAGCCGAGCGCGTTGACCTGCGTTTCCATGAAACCGCTGGCGGCGATTGCGCGCCCCACCAGCGCTTGGGCATCTGCCGCGGCGCCGCGGCCGAGCAAACCGGCCGCTTTCTCCAGCTCTGCCATCAGCGTCTGCTGTGCCTGCGCCTGTGCCAGACGCCGGGCATTGCGTTTGGCACTGTCGAGCACCTGCTCAATGGCGCCAATCACCAGCTCCGGTTCCTGTAACTGGATCGCGTGACCGCTGTTGGCGGTGACCACGTGGGCGCCAGCGCTGAACTGGGCGAAGAAGGCCTGATGCCGCTCGCGCTTGATGCGCACCGCTGGCGGCGTCTCGATGAAGAATTCGGCCTTGGGATCGGCACGCACGGAGGTCAGAACCACGGCCGGCACGTCCGGCAGCGCCGCCATGGCAGGCAGGGCGCCTTTGCGCATGATCTGCTGCAGCACTAGCAATTCGTCCCTGAACTGCGGCGGCGTCATGGACTGCAGCGCGTTGCTGTCCGCTGCCACACGCTTGGCATCGATGCGCGCCAGGACCGCTTCGATGCCCTCATCGGCAGGATCGACAAACACCAGTCCGGCCACCTGGTCCGGATGACGCGCGGCGTAGCTGCGGATCAGGAAGCTGCCATACGAATGGCCAACCAGGATGAACGGCCCGCTGGCCTTGACGGCGGCGAGCATGCTTTCGAAGTCGGCCACGCTCTGCTCCAGACCCGTGCCAGTGGCGTGCGGGGTCGACTGCCCCGTGCCCGCACGCGAATACACCAGTACCGCGGCCTGTTTCGCCAGCGCCGGCGCGACCTTGCGCCAGGCCGACATGTCGCTGCCAAAGCCGGACTCGAACACGACGGTGTAGGGCCCCTCGCCCATTTGCAGCACATGCAGTTTCGCGTTACCGGCATCGACCATGCCGTCGAAAGGCGCTACCGCTGCGGCCGGCGCTGTACACAGCACCAGTGCGATTGCGGCCAGGCCGCGCTTCATCAGATTGATCATTGATTCATCCAGGTTGATTGGCAGACGGCCTGGCACCTGCTACACAAGTAGCATGCCACACTTGTAGCAGGTTGGCAAGCGCGCCGCGCTTCAGGCGCGCCGGTGTATGCTGGCCCCATGAAATCGATGCGCTTCTGTCTCCTTCTGCCGGCACTGGGATGCGCGGCGTTGCCGGCCATGGCCGCGCCGCCCGATCCGCTCATCGGTCTGATCAACGCCTACCGCGCCACGCCCACCGGCTGCGACGGCCGCCCTGCGCCAGGGCTGGCGCCACTGTCAGCGCCGCCGGCATTGTCGCGGGTGCGCGCCGGTCGCGGCATCCTGCTCGATGTCGCCCTTGAGCGCGCCGGCTACGCGGCGCGCGAGGCCGATGCAATTGCCGTTTCCGGCAGCGCCGACCCGGTGACAGTGATGGGGATGATCGAACAGCGCTACTGCAAAACCCTGCGCAGCAGCCGCTTTTCCGCGGTCGGCGTGGTGCATTCGGGCGTGGAATGGCTGATCGTGCTGGCGCAGCCGGCACCACCGCCGCCCGCCTCGCTGCTGCCGTCGCAAGAAGTGGCCGGACGCCTGATCCTGGCGGCGGTGAACCGCGCGCGCGCCAGCGAGCGCAAATGCGGCACGCGTTTTTTCACGGCGGCCGCGCCCATGACATGGAATGCCGCGCTGGCCGATGCAGCGCTGTTGCATAGCGCCGACATGGCAGCGCAGCACTACCTCAACCACACAGGAAAAGATGGCCGCACAGCGGCCGAACGGGCGCTGGCAGCGGGTTATCGCTGGCGCCGCATCGGCGAAAATATCGCCGCGGGCCAGGACACGCCAGAGGAAGTGGTGCAGGGCTGGCTTGACAGTCCGGGCCACTGCATCAACATCATGAGCGAAGACCTGACCGAGATGGGCGCCGCCTACGCTGTCAACAGCGGGCGCGAACCGGCGCGCATCTACTGGACCCAGGTGCTGGCCACCCCGCGCTGACCCGTCGCGCGCAAAGCGCTGTCGACAAAAAAATGCCCCGCGAAGTCTCTCTGTGAACGACGTCGCAGGGCAGATCGTCGGCGTTTACTGCGTCAGAAGATAGGTCTTGAGGAAGTCGATCGAGGTAAAGAACTGGTAATCGGCATTGACCTTTTTGCCGAAGCCGTGGCCCTCGTCATTGGCCGTCATGTACCAGACCGGGGTACCGCCCTTGCGCACGGTGGCCACGATCTGGTCCGCCTCCTGGTACGGCACGCGCGGGTCGTTCTTGCCCTGGATGACGAACAGCGGCTTCTTGATGCGCGCCGCGTTGTTGGCCGGGGCGATCGATTCGAGGAACTTGCGCATTTCCGGGTCGCGCTCGTCGCCGTATTCCACGCGGCGCAGGTCGCGCCGGTAGCTCTCGGTTTTTTCCAGGAAGGTGACGAAGTTCGACACGCCCACCACATCAATCGCGGCCGCAATCCGGTCGGCATAGTTGGTCGATACCGCCAGCGCCATGTAGCCACCGTAGCTGCCGCCCGTGACCGCCACGCGCGAGGCGTCCAGGTCGGGCTGGGTGGCGATCCAGTCGAGCAGGGCGCCGATATCCTTGACCGAGTCTTCACGCAGGCGGCCGTTGTCGAGCTTGAGGAAGGACTTGCCGTAACCGCTGGAGCCGCGCACGTTGGGGTAGATTACCGTCACGCCCATTTCGTCGGTGTAGTAATTGCCGCGGCCCTGGAAGCCCGGCTGGAACTGGCCTTCCGGTCCACCGTGAATGTTGATCAGGACCGGACGCTTGCCGGGAAATTTGCCCGCCGGCGCGCGGTACACGAAGCCGGAGATGCTGCGTCCGTCGAACGACTTCCAGCGCTCGAGCGTGGGTTCCACGAAGGCGCTTGCATCGACCGCCATCTTCTCGTGCGTGGTCCAGCGCGTGACCGCATTGGTCTTGATGTCCACGCTATAGACTTCCGACGGGCTGGTCGCAGACGAAAGCGACAGCGCCAGGTGGCGGCCGTCATTGTGCCATTCGACCCCGCCGATGGTCCCCACCGGCAGTTTCGGCACAGGCAGCATCTTGTGGTCGCGCGTACGCATCAGGCGCAGCACGCTCATGCCATCCTGGTTGATCACCAGCGCCAGCAATTTGCCGTCGTTCGACAAATCGAGATCGTCGACATCCCAGTCGATGTCGCCGGTCAGGGTGGTGTGCTTCATCGATTTCAGGTCGATATAGGTCAGGCGCTGGAATTCGGCGCCGCGGTCGGTCACGGTGTACAGGCCCTTGCCGTCATGGCTGAACTGGGCGCCCGCGTAGGCGACGGTCTGCTCGCCCTCTTTCGAGGTGATGCGGCGCGACTTGCCGCTGCCCAGGTCCATCAGCCACAGGTAGCTCTCGTTGGCCGAAACGTATTCGGTGTACACCAGCTGGCGGTCATCCGGCGAAAACCGGAAGCCCGACCAGCCGCCGCCTGGCAGCTCGGCCAGCTTGCGCGGCGTTTCCGGATGCTGCGGGTCGACCATGCTCACGGTCGACATGATCTGGTCGTTCGAGCCCTGGCGGTTGACCGGCACCGTGACATACACCATGCGCCCGCTCTTTTCGGACAGCGAGGTGCTTTGTACCCGCTGGCCATCGGGCGTGATCGGCACCGCTTCGGCGCTGCCGGCATCGCGCCGGTAGCTGCGGAATACCTCGTTGCCGCCCACGTCTTTGTTGAACAGGTAGTACTTGCCCGTGCGCGGCTGATAGCGTGCGCCGCGCACCGGTTCCGGGTAGTCGGTCAGGAGCGTCAGTGGCGCGCCAGGCTTGGCGATGCCAAACAGCTGCGGCGTGTTGTTGTGACGCCGCACCAGGATCATCTCCAGCTTTTTCGGGTGCCAGGTGGCGAACGCAGTCGGCTTGAAGTCGTTGTAGCGCGCGATACTGGCGGCCCTACTTGCCGGCACCGGCGGGACATTTTCCAGCACCATGGCAGCCGGTGCGGGGAACACCGGCTCCTGGGCGCAAGCGGCGCCAGCGAGCGTGGCCAGAACGACTAATGCAAGCGGACGAACGTGCAGACTGAAGATCATCGTGGAACCCTTTCAGATGAAGACAAAAAACAGAGCATCACAATACCCCGTTTTGGTCTGTTTGCCATCCGTTTATTGGGTGTGTGCGAGCGCGCCGCGCCATTCGACCCGGTTGCGCCCCGCATGCTTGGCGCGGTACAGCAGATTGTCGACTGCGTCCAGCAGTTCGGCGGCCGATTCGCCCGCCTCCAGTTCCAGGGTGGCGCCGCCCACGCTGACCGTCAGCACAGGTGCCGCGACCGAGGCGTCATGGGCGATGCCAAGCTGCTCGATGGCCTGGCGCAGGCCGGTGACCAGTTGCTGCGCCTGTTCACTGAAGGTGTCCGGCATCAGCAGCACCAGCTCTTCGCCGCCATAGCGCGCGGCCAGGTCGACCGGGCGGCGCATGAATTGCGACGCGGTGCGCGCCACCGAACGCAGCACGCGGTCGCCCGCAGGGTGGCCATAACGGTCGTTGTACTGTTTGAAGCAATCGATGTCGAGCAGCGCCAGCGACAACGGGCGGCGCGCATCGCGCGCACGCTGCCATTCATTGGCATACACTTCATCGAAGCGGCGCCGGTTGGCCAGCTCGGTCAGGCCGTCAATATGGGCCAGGCGTTCGAGCATGCGGCGCTGGCGCACCACCTGCAGGTGCAGTGCCACGCGCGCGGTCACCACGGTGGCGTTGAACGGCTTGGCGATATAGTCGGCCGCACCCAGGTTCAGGCCATTGGCCTCGTCTTCGGGCCGGTCCAGTCCTGAAATGAAAATCACCGCGATATGCTCGGTCTGCGGGTCCGCGCGCAGGCGGCGCAGCACTTCGTAGCCGTCCATGTCCGGCATCATCACGTCCAGCAGGATCAGATCCGGCAGGTGGCGCACGGCCCGTTCCAGGGTCTGCTCGCCATTTTTCGCCAGCAGTACCGAGTATTCGGGTTTCAGCAGTTCCCCCAATACCTGGCGGTTGATGGCATCATCGTCCGCCACCAGTACTTTCTGCATTGCGCCTACGTTCATGCCTTCTCCGCCAGTTGTATCTCGAGCGTGCGTGCCAATACCGACAACGCCACAAGTGCGACACTGTATTCGATATCGTCCACGGCGCGGCGAATTTTTGCCAGCTGGTCGTCGTGGCCATGGGCGTGCAACGCGCTTTGCAGTTCGTGCAGGGTATCGTCGGCCTGGGCATCGTCGGCCATCAGCAGCGTGCCGAGACGGCGCATCAGAGGTGCAACGTCGGGCACGGCGCCGCCATGCAGCGGCCTGGCGTGCGCCTTCGCTTGCGGCACGGGCGCCGATTCCACAGCGTCCAGGCCGTCCAGCAATTCGTCCAGCGCGCCCACCAAGGCCGGGCCCATTTCCAGCGCGGCGGCCTTGTCGCCGGCACGCAGCGCCATTTCAATGTCACCGGCCAGTGCGGCGATTGCGTTCGCCCCCACGTACACCGCGCTCGATTTGAGATTGTGGGCCAGGCCTTGCAGCGGATCGAGCTGGCCGCTGGCCAGCGCGTCGCGCACCACCTGGGGCGAACGGCGGTACTCGCTGACAAAGCCGCGCAAGCGCCGATGCAGGCGCTCGCGCTTGTAATCGACGCTGGCCAGGGCCAGATCCCATTCGACGCCTGGCACCGGCGCCAGTTCGGCTACGCTGATGGTGGCGGACAGACTTGCAAGCGCAGGCGCCGGCACCGGTGCAGGAAGCGGCGTCAGGATGGCCGGCGCCGGCGCCGCGATGGCCGGCAGCGCCAGCCGTTCCGGGGCGATCCACTTGAGCAGTGCCTTGAACAGCGCTTCCGGGTCGATCGGCTTGGTCACATGGTCGTTCATGCCCGCCGCCAGACTCAGTTCCCGGTCGCCCGCCATGGCGTGCGCGGTCATGGCGACAATCGGCAAGCGGTCGCGCCCGCCCAGGGCGCGGATCTGACGGGTCGCGGTGAAACCATCAATGCCGGGCATGGCGATATCCATCAGCACCAGGTCGTAGTCGCCGCCGCGCACCTTGTCCACCGCTTCGCCACCGTGCACCGCCACGTCAACCACCACCTTGGCCGCGGCGAGGAAGTCGAGCGCCACCTCGCGGTTGTTGGCATTGTCCTCGACCAGCAGAATGCGCGCGCCTTCCAGCCGTGCCAGGTCGCCTTCGCGCAGACCGGAACGGGTATCCGGGCCGCCATCGCCGGCCACGTCGGGGCGCAGCACATGCAGCAAACTGTGATACAGGAGCGAAGGGCCCACCGGCTTCGACAGGAAGCCCTCGGGCTGCACCTGGTCATCCTTGCGCACTACTTCTTCACGCGAGTAGGCGCTCACCATCAGAATCGCCGGCGGCGCGGCGAAGCGCTTGTCGGCGCGGATGCGGCGGATGGTTTCGATGCCGTCCCAGCCCGGCATCATGAAGTCCATCAGCACCACATGATAAGGGTCGCCCGCCGCCACCGCGGCGGCCAGCATCTCGAGCGCGCGCGGTCCGCTCTCGGCCGACTCCGCGGCAATGCCGAAGGAGCCGAGCATGTCGACCAGGGCCGAGGCGGCGCTGGCGCTGTCGTCCACCACCATCACCCGCACCTGGTGCAGCATGGCCATCGGCGGCGCGGCTGGCGCCAGCATGCCGTCGGCCACGCCGAGGCGAACGGTAAAGCTGAAGCGGCTGCCCACGCCCGGGGTACTGGTTACCTTGATGCGCCCGCCCATCAGCTCGACCAGCTGGCGGGAAATCGACAGGCCCAGACCGGTGCCGCCGTATTTGCGGGAAATCGAATTGTCGGCCTGGCTGAAGGACTGGAACAAGCCGGCCAGCTGTTCTTCGTTCATGCCGATGCCGGTGTCGCTGACGGAGAAGCGCAGGATCAGCGCTTCGCCCGAGCGTTCCACCAGGTCGATCGCGACCACCACTTCACCCTTTTCGGTGAACTTGACGGCATTGCCGGTCAGGTTGATCAGTACCTGGCCCAGGCGCAGCGGGTCGCCGGCCAGCTTGGCCGGTAGCGCGCGGTCCACCCGGAACACCAGTTCCACCTGCTTGTTGTCGGTCTTGACCGAGGTCACGCTCGACAGGTGCTCCAGCACGTCGGCCAGGTCGAACACCACCGTCTCGAGCGTCATCTTGCCCGCTTCGATCTTGGAGAAATCGAGGATGTCATTGATCAGGCCAAGCAGGTGTTCGCCCGCGCCCTGGATCTTGGACAGGTAGTTGCGCTGCTTTTCGCTTGGATTGGTCATCAGCGCCAGCCGGCTCATGCCGATGATCGCGTTCATCGGGGTGCGGATTTCGTGGCTCATATTGGCCAGGAAGTCCGACTTCATGCGCGTGGCCGCTTGCGCGCGCAGCATGGCATTTTGCATGGCCTTGCTGCGCATGCCCAAAATGCGCATGAAGATCAGCATGTCGATCGTGTTGCCGAACTGAAGAGCGTGCATGGTCCAGAAGTTGGCCACCACCCGTCCGGCGATCACTTGCGCCAGCACCATCGACGACACAAAGCTGATGGCCCAGCCGACCAGGAAGTAGATGCCGACCCGGTCGCCGCGCCGCGCACGCGTGAACGCGCCGGGCAGGCCTAGCAGCATCGGCATGACGCCCAGCGTACTGACCACCGCCACCAGTACCTGCACAGTGATCAGGTCGGAGGCGAACAGCAGCCCGGTGAACACGGTCAGGCCTGCGCCGATCTGCATCAGGCGGCTGAAGACGCGGTCGAAGCCCGGGCGCGCCAGTGCCTGTTCGACGAACAGGTAGGCGCCGCAGGACGCCATCAGCGCGAACAGGCCGCCCGCATGCTGGGTCATCCAGGCGCTGCCGCCCCACAGGTATTGCGAGCCGATCCCGAAAAATTCGACCGAGAACATCAAGGTGCCCGCCACCAGCAAGGCATATTTGCCGAACAGCGGCTCGCGCAGATTCAGCCACTGGGCCAGGCTGTACAGCAGCAGGCACAGCGACAGGCCGATCAGCAAACCCTGGAGGATCTGTTCGTTCAGGGCCGCTTCATGGTAGGCGGCCGGTTTGGACAGGTGGATCGGCAGGATCTTCGAGCCGATATTTTCTATCCGCAGCAGCAGTTCCGCATTCTGGCCCGGATTGAGGTCGAGCGCGACCGCCGGGGCGCGCCCGCCCAGCGCCGCTTTGCTGGCCGGGACCAGATTGCCCATCACGGCCAGCCGGGTAGCCTGGCCATTCTGGTTCAGGTACACGTCAACCCGGTTCAGGACCGCGTAATCGATGTCGAGCACCCATTTGCCGTCACCGTCCGCGGCGACCGACAGGGGAATGCGCAGCCACACCACTTCGCGGTGCACGCCGAGGGTGGCGTAGGCCGAGGTGGGCATGATGAAAGGCCGCGCCAGCACATCTTCCACCGTGCGTGCGCCGCTGCCGTCGAACTGCACGCGCAGCACCGGCCAGGCTTCGACCCGGGCCACGCTGTCGCGCAGCACCAGTTCGGGTACCGGCGCCGCAGCGGCGTGCAGCGGCCGGGCGCCGAGCAGCGTGACCAGCATGCACAGGCAGGCGAGCAGGTATCTCATGGCTTGCCCTCGCCGCCATCCTGCGGGCCGCGCCCGGTCAGGCGCTGTTCCAGCTTGTTGATCCATTTCGGCGCGTGCGGGTCGACGTGCCAGCTGCCGGTCATGGTATTGACCTGCCCCAGCAGCGCCGGCGGCAGTTTCAGGGGCCGGGTCTGGTTCATCAGCACCCGCACCGTGAACTGGTAGCCCACCACGCGCGTAATCATGCGGCACATCGAAAAACCGGGGAACACCAGCCGGCCGGCCGCGTCGATACCGCGCGTGATCATCATCACCACCCAGAACAGCATGCGCGAATACCAGCGCACGCGGTGGTCGATGCCGATATTCTTTGCCGTCGTCTTGCCGCACAGGTAACGGGTGAGCAGCACCGGGAAGGGCTTGATCGCGCGCAGCGGGATCACGTCTTCCATGGTTTTCATCAGGGCCCGGCCCAGCGGTGGGCGCACATCCTGCACCAGCGGCATGTCGGCGCGGCCGCGCGCCTGCAGGCGCGCGAACAGAGCCTCGGCCTGTTCCATGGTTTCGGCCATCAGTGTCGCTTCCATGCCCAGCACATGGCCCATCACGTTCCAGGCATGCAGATAGGCTTTTTCATCCTCGTCCGGCAAACCCAGGCCCAGCTTGCGCATGCTGCGCAAGAAAACATAACCGAAGGTGAGCAAGGTGTAAGCCAGTTCATCCTGGCTGCACGGCACGCCGTCGCGCGCCAGATCCCAGCCGTGCGAGAACAGCGCGCGATGCATATTGGTGATGCCGCCCTCTTCCAGCGCCGGTACCTGGTCGGCGCGCGTGGCGTCGCCCGGGTTGCCACGCAAGATCAGGTTGCGGATCATGGCGTGAATCAGGCGCACCTTGAGCACCTGGGGCAGGCCGCCGCCGTCCGGGCGCGTCAGGCCACCGATCATCATCACCGGGAAAATCATCGCGGCGGTGGACCGGATCCGGTGGTCGGTGTGCGCCTCGAGCTGGCCGGCCACATGCAGCACGGCGGCCAGATCGGGGATCACATAGCATTCGGGCAGGCTGGAACAGAACAGCAGCGTGCAGGACAGCATGCCGTAATCCATGAACAGCTTTTCGGCGCGCTCGATGCGTTCGTGATTGGCCCATTCCGGCAGGGTGATCCCGGCACGGACATACGCTTTCAGTTCACGGGTCAGGGCGTCGTCATGCGCGCTGTCGATTTTCCATGCATCGAGGCCGCCGTTCGACTGCCACTGCGCCATGTGCGCATTGATGAAGTCGAGCACAGCCCAGTTCTCGTTATTTCCGTGCGCGGCCTGCTGCAGGTCGGTCCAGGGACCCAGCAGGGTCGCAATGGTATTGTCGGCCAGCGGGTCGGCCCGCATGCGCATGTCTTCGAGCTGTACCTCCAGATCCTGGCCGGGCAAAGCGCTCATGCGGCTCCTCGCTGATCCTGGGCGCGGTTCCAGCGCCAGCAGCCAATCGCCGCGCACAGCAGCGGAATACCCATCGCGAACAGGGCGATGGTGCGCGTTTCGACCGGGTTACCGAAGCACATCTGGAATACCATGCTGCCGCCGTACACCAGCATTGGCACCAGCACGTGCCAGTGCGCCAGATTAGGCGCCGGCTTGAGCGGCACCTTCTTGAGCGTCATGCGGAACGAGAACACCACCACAAAGGTGACAAAGGCCCAGCCGAAGAAGCCCTGCAGCGTTTCGCCGAACCACCAGCCGTCCTTCATTTCCATGATCCAGGCCTTGAGCGTGAACACCATGTAGGGGTCGGCGCCCAAGTCGTAGGCGACCACGATCATGGCCGCCAGCAGCGACATCACGAGCGACTGGCCAATTCCGGGGTCGCCGTCGGTCGGCGCCTGCCACACGATCAGGTTGGCGATCACGTAAGCGATGTAGCACAGCGCAAACCACATCAGCGGAATCACCATTGGCACATCGCCCAGCACCGGTCCCAGAACGTCGGTGTAGGTGTAGCTGCCGAAGAACCAGCCGTAGGAAGAGCCAAGCTGCTCGGCGGCCCAGCCGCATACCACCCCGATCACCACGAAATGCAGGGCCGGACGCGCGCCCAGCATATGGATCGCGCTGGCCCAGCAGCAGGCAAACATCACGACCGAACTGGCCACCAGCATGAAGGTGGTCTGCGACTGGCCGCGCAGCGCCGTCAATATCAGGAATACGGCCAGCAGGCCAA
>DASWMN010000132.1:0-32057 GCA_036399735.1 Telluria sp.
GAGCCGCTCAGTGCGGCCAGTGGCATCGGCGAGCTGCTGGCGCGCCTGGACCGGCACGAGTTGCTGGCACGCCGGCTCGACCTGGCCAGCGGCCGCGTGACGCTGGAACCCGCCCCGGCCGGCGCGGTGCAAGTCCTGGCCGACGGCGTATTGACCACCATCCACGGACCGCGCTGGCGCCTGTTCATCATCGGCGCGGGCCAGCTGTCGCGTTTTCTGGCGCAGATTGCCAGCGCCATGGACTATTACGTGACCGTATGCGACCCGCGCGAGGAATACCGCGCCGGCTGGCAGTTGCCCGGCGTGCAGCTGGTACACGCCATGCCGGACGACCTGGTGATCGACGCAAAGCTCGATCACCGCAGCGCCGTGGTCGCGCTCACGCACGACCCGAAGCTGGACGACCTGGCCCTGATGGAAGCGCTCAAGTCCGATGCATTCTATGTGGGCGCAATCGGCTCGCGCGTGAACAACGCCAAGCGGCGCGAGCGCCTCAAACTGTTCGATCTGGACGATGCCCAGCTGGCGCGCCTGCATGCACCGATTGGCCTGTACATCGGCAGCAAAACACCGTCCGAGATTGCCATTTCCATTCTGGCCGAGCTGACCGCGGTAAAGAACGGTGTGCCGCAGTCGCTCCAGGTCCAGCACGCGGTCGCGCTGGGCGATTCAATTCAATAGCAAGAACAAGCTGGCCGCCGGCTGCACGCGGCGCCACACTACGATTTTCCCGACCCTGAAGCACATATGAATACAGCCAACATGCTGCGCCTGGTCCTGCTGGCGGCCATCTGGGGCAGCTCTTTTCTCTTCATGCGCATCAGTGCGCCCGTGCTGGGGCCCGGCCTGCTGATCGAGTACCGGGTCGCGTTCGCGGCCCTGTTCCTGTTCCTGGTCGGGCTGGTACTCAAGAAAAAGCTGCAGCTCGCCGAACACTGGAAACACTATTTCATCCTTGGTTTTTTCAACTCGGCGTTTCCTTTCCTGCTGTTCGCCTACGCCGCCAGCACGCTGACCGCCTCGGTCTTGTCGGTGCTGAATGCGACCGCGCCCATGTGGGGCGCGCTAATTGGCGCGCTCTGGTCGCGCCAGGCCATCGCGCTCAAAAAAATTGTCGGCCTGGTGCTGGGCACCTGCGGTGTAGCGCTGCTGGTGGGGTTTGACGCCGTGACCACCAAACCGGGCGCCGGCCTCGCCATCGGCGCGGCGCTGGTGGCGGCCATCAGCTACAGCGTCGCCAGCGCCTACGCCAAAGAGGCCAAAAGCGTAGAGCCTTTCGCCAACGCGCACGGCAGCATGTGGGCGGCCACGGTGATGGCGCTGCCGGCAATGCTGCTGATTCCCGCGCGCGGCCCGGCTACGCCCGGCATTCTGGGCGCGGCGCTGGCACTGGGGGTGATGTGCACCGGCGTGGCCTACATCCTCTACTTCAAACTGATCGAAGATGTCGGCACCACCTCGGCGCTGACAGTCACCTTCCTCAATCCCCTGTTCGGCATTCTGTGGGGTGCGCTGTTCCTGGGCGAGGTAGTGGGCTGGTACACGATCGCCGGCGCCGCCATCGTGATCACGGGTACCGCGCTGGTGACCGGATTCGCGCCGCGCTTTGGCAAGCGCGCAGTCAAGCAGTGAGCCGCGCGTGAAGACGACGATTGCCTTGCCGCCCGCTTACCGCGTGGCCGACATCCTGCACTTCCACGGGCGCGATGCAGAGGGCCTAGCGGAGCGGGTGGAACCGGGCCGGGTGCGCAAGGGCGTGCTGATCGAAGGCGTACCGGTGCTGCTCGACGTGCGCTTTGGCGACGATGCCGCGCAGTGCGACGTGCAGGCCGACGGCAAGCTGTCGACGAAGGCCCGCACGATGGTCGACGACGCCCTGCTCAATATACTCGGCCTGCGCATCGATCCCGCGCCTTTCCTGAAAGCGGTGCGCAAGGATCGGCTGCTCGGCCCACTGGCGCGGCGCCAGCCCGGTCTGCGCATCGTGCAATCGGCCACCATCTTTGAAGCGCTGACCTGGGCCATCATCGGCCAGCAGATCAATCTGACCTTTGCCATCGCGCTGCGGCGTACCTTCATCGCGCAGGCAGGGCGCGCCCACAGCAGCGGCCTGTGGTGTTATCCGGAAGCCGGCGACGTTGCGCGCCTGACGCCGGAAGAACTGACCAGCCGCAAATTCTCGCGCTCCAAAGCCGAGACCTTGCTGCGTCTGGCCGGTCTGGTGGAATCAGGCGCGCTGGTACTCGAACGCGGTGGCGACCTCGATGCCACCTGCGCCGCCTTGCTGGCCGTGAAAGGGATCGGTCCGTGGACAGTGAACTACGCGCTGCTGCGCGGCTACGGCTACGCCGACTGTTCGCTGCACGGCGACGTGGCGATCCGCGCCGCCTTGCAACACTTGCTGGGCGAGGACAACAAACCCGACATGGCGCGCACCGAAGCCTTGCTCGCACAGTACAAACCCCACCGCACCATGGCCGCCGCCCACCTTTGGGCCAGTCTCGGCTAAATAATCCTTGACCCTGACGCAAGGTCAGGCTGGAAGCTGGCGTCACGTTTTGAAGACAAGAAAGCAGACATGGCACTGAAAATTGGCGAACTGGCCAAACGCAGCGGCGTAACCGTTCGCGCGCTGCACCACTACGACAGCATCGGTCTGCTCTCTCCTTCGGCGCGTTCCGACGCCGGCTATCGCCTCTACCAGCGCGACGACATCGCCCGCCTGCACCAGATCCAGGCCTTGCGCCGTTTTGGCATGGCACTGGCCGACATCGGAACTTTCCTGGCAAATTCGGACTCACGCTTGCGCGCCGTTGTCGACCAGCAGATCGCCGCACTCACGCGCCAGATCGAGCAGGCCGGCCTGCTGCGGGATCAACTGATCGGCCTGCAGCAGCTGCTGGTCACAGGCGAAGAACCCGAGCTTGCCTCCTGGTTAACGACACTGGAGCTGATGACAATGTACGACAAATATTTTACGAAAGATGAACTGGCACGCCTGCCCTTGTTTACCTCCCACGCCGCAATCAGGGAATGGGACCAGCTGATTGCCCGTGTGAAGCGATGCATGACCGAGGGCGTGCCGGCCACCGATCCCGCCGTGCAGCAACATGCCGAACACTGGATGATCATGCTCGAACGCGATACCGGCGGCAACGCCGATTTCGTCACGCGCGTCAACACCATGCAGCGCGAGGAACCGGCGCTGCTCGCCCGCAACGGCATCACGCCGGCGCTGGCAGCCTACGTCGGCGCCGCCTTCGGGCACTGGCGGCTGAATCTTTACCGGCCATTTCTTTCGTCTCAAGAGTTCGACTTCATGCGCGCCAACTACGGCACCCATCTGAACGACTGGCCGCCTCTGGTGGCGAAAATGCGCGCGCAGATGGATAGCGGCGCGGCGCCAGAGAGCCCGGAAGTGCGGCCCCTGGCGCAGCAATGGATGACCATGTTCATCGCGTATGCGGGCAAGGACCCGGCCACGCACGCCAAGCTAGGTTCTGCTTATCAGCAAGAGCCGCGATTGCTGACTGGCACCTTCATGAGTCCGGAACTGCTGCGCTATGTGGGTCAGGCGATTGCCGCGTCGGCAGCGACGCTGCGCTGACGGCCACCTGACTGCCCCGCTCTCCATGCGGACGGGAGGGCGGCAAACATCCCTTCATCGACCGCCACAGCCCACTCTGCACTTTGCCACGTCGCAACAAGCATGCGCATGCAAGCAAAGAGAATTTCATTCTTGCATGGCCTACCTGATTGTTCCTGCATTTCGTTTGATGCCGGTCAGATGCTGGCCGTTTACCGAGGCGGCCTGATCGCTGCCGTGCCTACAATCCTCCGGTAGCTTGCGCTACGTTTGGTCTCGATCGAGACCGGTACGCTCCGTCCCGGCGCGGTTCCGTCGGGGAAACCGATATTCTGCTCACAATGCGAGAATAAAAATGAAACATCCACTACCAGCGCTATCCCTGGGCTTTGGCGCCGCCTGCCTGCTCGTCGCTTTGCCGGCCATGGCTGCCACTGCGCAAGACGCAGACAAGCCGGTCACTGTGCAAAATACCGATACCAAGGCGAACGCGAACGACTACTGGACGCCGGAACGGTTCAAGGCCGCCAAACCATTGCCGCTGCCAGCGGTGCGTCCAGATGCCGTACGCGAAGAAAATCTGAAGGCCGCGCCAACGGGCAAGCCGGAAAGCAGCGAAGGCAAGCCGCCATCGATGAACACCAAGATGGCGCCGGAACGGCTGTATTCACCTGATCCGTCGGGACAACGCCAGAGCGCCATGTCGGATGTGGAGCCCGACGCGAATGGCACCTTCAACACGCCGTACACCAGCACCCGCGTGTTCCCGATGTTTGCCGGGGCCAGCGCACCGCTGTCCGCCGACCGCGCCTATCCGTACATTACCGTCGGCAAGCTGTTCTTCACAATCGGCGGCTCGCCTTTCGTCTGCTCGGCCTCGGTGATTCAGCGCCGGGTGGTGGTCACGGCCGGCCATTGCGTCCATAGCGGCACGGCAGCCGGTTTCCACAGCAACTGGGTCTTCGTGCCGGCCTTCCGCGATGGCACCGCGCCGCTCAAGCAATGGAACTGGCGCTTTGCCATTGTGACCGGCACCTGGGCCAGCGGTGGCGGGGGCGTGCCGAATGCGGCCGATTACGCGATGATCGAATTTGGCGACCAGGCCATGGTGCCGGGCGGCCCGATCGTCAAACTGGGCAGCGTGACCGGATGGCTGGGCTGGCAGACGCTGAGCCTGCTCAACAACCACACCTCCAAGCTCGGCTATCCATGCAACCTCGACAGCTGCCAGAAAATGCAGAATGTCACCAGCAGTGCTTACCGTGCAACCGCGCCGAATAACGTCGAGTACGGTTCGGATGCGCGCGGGGGCTCCAGCGGCGGACCTTGGGTGCAGAACTTTGCCCAATTGTCGGTGGGTGGCGGCACCGGTATCAACACCGGCCAGAACCGGGTCGTGGCGGTAACCTCGTATGGTTACACCAGTACGGATCCGAAAGTCCAGGGTGCGTCGATTCCGGACGACCGCTTTGTCCAGATCTGGAACAGCATTTGCGCACGGGCGGGCAATTGCAACTGATCGCCATGCCGCAGCGCAGCACGCAACTGCTGCCTGCATAACAAAAAGCCGTTGATCCTTTAACAAGATCAACGGCTTTTCAAATTCTGGTTGCGGGGACAGGATTTGAACCTGTGACCTTCGGGTTATGAGCCCGACGAGCTGCCAGACTGCTCCACCCCGCGTCTGATGTAATCATTATACGGCGCTTTCCCGATTTAGGCAATGTTAATCCAACTAAGATGTGCGATAGCAGTAGCAACAATTGCTTTACAAGGGAAGCAGCATGCTTTGCCGAACCGCCACAGAGTGCGCAATCGGTGTAAAGTAGTTGAAAAATCCCATCCAACGGTCTCCTATGAAATTTTGTTCCGAGTGCGCCTATCCGGTGACGCTCCAGATTCCTGAAGGCGATAACCGCCCGCGTTACGTCTGCGGCCAGTGCGCCACCATTCATTATCACAATCCCAAGATGGTCGTCGGCTCCATTCCCGTCTGGGATGTGGACGGCGAGCTCAAAATTCTCCTTTGCAAACGCGCCATCGAACCGCGCCATGGCTACTGGACCTTGCCCGCCGGGTTCATGGAAAACGCCGAGACGACCGCTGAAGCCGCCGTCCGCGAAACCGAGGAGGAAGCCGGCGCCAATGTCGAGATCGGGGATTTGTTCAGCCTGCTAAATGTTGCCCAGGTTCACCAGGTCCATCTGTTCTATCTGGCCCGCCTGAAAGATCTGGACTTTGCCCCGGGCATCGAAAGCCTGGACGTAAAACTGTTTGCCGAACATGAAATCCCCTGGGATGACCTGGCCTTCCCGACCATTCGCAAGACCCTGGAACTGTTCTTTGCCGACAGCGTCAAAGTACGGGAGACTGGCGGCCGCTTCGGCTTCCACTCGCACGACATCTTGCGGCCTATGCGTATATCGAGCCCATCCAACGACTCATGATCCCCTGGCTTGAGACCCACTCCCCGTTTCCCGACGTGTCCGAGGCCTTGACGCTGGACGCGCCGGGCTTGCTGGCAGCGGGGGCCGATCTGTCGCCGCAGCGCCTGCTGGCCGCGTATCAGCGCGGCATTTTCCCCTGGTTTTCCGAGGGCCAACCCATCCTCTGGTGGAGCACCGACCCGCGCATGGTCCTCATGACCGAACAGTTTCGCGTCAGCGACAGCCTGCGCAAGGCACTGCGCCGGGTCGAGCGCAGCATGCGCGAAGGCGGGCGCTGGCAAGTCCGCTTCGACAGTGCGTTCGAGCAAGTCATGCGCGCCTGCGCCGCCCCCCGCAAGGATGGCCCCGGCACCTGGATTTCCGATGAAATCATCGACGGCTACACCGGCCTGCACGCGCTCGGCTACGCCCACTCGTCCGAGCTGTGGCTCGATGGCGAACTGGTCGGCGGGGCCTACGGTGTCTGCATCGGCCGTATGTTTTATGGCGAGTCCATGTTTGCCCGCGCCACGGACGGCTCCAAGATCGCGCTGGCCTTCCTGGTCGATTTCTTACGCGACCAGGGCGTGCGCATGATTGATTGCCAACAGGAGACCGCGCATTTGGCCTCGCTGGGCGCGGCCCCGGTGTCGCGCGCGATATTTCTGGACCATCTGCGCGGCGCCATTGGCGAGAGCCCGGTCAGCGGCTGGGACCTGCCGCCACGTTTGCGAGGAAGCCACTAGAACGGCCCCAGTTTCGTTACAATGAACGCCAAGGAAGCACATAACGTCGCATCGAAAGACCATGCATGGCGCATCTAAATGACTTGCCCTTCTCGACGCTGCAGTTCTACACGACAGCGCCCTACCCGTGCAGCTACCTGGACGCGCGCCAGGCCCGCTCGCAAGTTGCCACCCCTTCGCATCTGATCAACGCCGACGTCTACTCGGAGCTCGTCAAGAACGGCTTCCGGCGCAGCGGCATCTTCACCTACCGCCCGTATTGCGATGGCTGCCAGGCCTGCATCCCGGTGCGCGTGCGCGCCGCCGAGTTCAAGCCAAGCCGCGGCCAGCGCCGCGCCTGGACCCGGCATGCCTCGCTGGTGGCCAACGTCGCCAACCTGAGCTTCTCGGACGAGCATTACGCGCTCTACCTGCGCTATCAGACCACGCGCCACGTCGGCGGCGGCATGGACCAGGACAGCCGCGACCAATATGCCCAGTTCCTGCTGCAAAGCCGCGTCAACACCCGCCTGGTCGAGTTCCGCGACCCCGAGGGCGTGCTGCGCATGATCTCCATCATCGACGTGCTGTCCGACGGCCTGTCGTCGGTCTACACCTTCTTCGACCCCGATGTGCAGGGCGCTTCCTTCGGCACCTACAACGTCATGTGGCAGATCGCGCAGGCGCATGAATTGGGGCTGCCCTTCGTGTATCTGGGCTACTGGATCGAACAGAGTCCCAAGATGGCTTACAAGATCAACTTCCGTCCCCTGGAAGCGCGCATGAACGGCATCTGGAGCGTGCTGCAAAAATAGGCGGCCCGGTCGCGGGCACGGTAAAATGCCGCACCCGCATTTTTTGAGTTGCCCATGTCCGATAAATTGCTGTACGCCCTGACCCGCCCTCTGCTGTTTGCGCTGAACGCGGAAGCAGCCCACAACCTGACCCTGCCCGCCCTGCGCAAAGCCGCTTCCATGGGGCTGACGAACGCCGTGCAAAAGCCGGCCGCCGATCCGCGTGTGGTCATGGGGCTGACATTCCCCAATCCGGTCGGGCTGGCGGCAGGTCTGGACAAGGACGGCGCCTATATTGACGGCCTGGCCGCACTTGGTTTCGGTTCGATCGAGGTCGGCACCGTCACGCCAAAGCCGCAGCCGGGCAACCCCAAGCCGCGCATGTTCCGCCTGCCATCCAAGAATGCGATCATCAACCGCATGGGCTTCAATAACGGCGGCGTGGACGCTTTCGTGGCCAACGTGCAGGCGTCGAAGTTCTATCAGAACAAGGAAGGCATTCTCGGTCTGAACATCGGCAAGAACGCCGCCACGCCGATCGAGAACGCGGTCGACGATTATCTGCATTGCCTCGAAAAAGTCTATCCGTACGCCAGCTACGTGACGGTCAACATTTCGTCCCCGAACACCAAGAACCTGCGCCAGCTGCAGGGCGCATCCGAACTGGACGCCCTGCTGTCCCAGCTCAAGGCCGCGCAATTGCGCCTGGCCGACCAGCACAAGCGCTACGTCCCGCTCACGCTCAAGATCGCACCGGACGTCGACGCCGAGCAAATCAAGAACATCGCCGACGCCCTGCTGCGACACAAGATCGACGGCGTCATCGCCACCAACACCACCACCAGCCACCGCGCCGTGGACCGCGTCAGGTATGGCAATGAAACGGGCGGCGTGTCCGGCGAGCCGGTGTTCGACTTGTCGAACATCGTGATCCGCGCGCTCAAAGCCGAAATCGGCGACGAACTGCCAATCATCGGCGTGGGCGGCATCATGCGCGGCAAGGACGCCGCCACCAAGATGAAGCTGGGCGCTTCGCTGGTGCAGATCTACACCGGCCTCATTTACGCAGGTCCCGCGCTGATCCGCGACTGCGCCAACGAAATCAGGAAACAGCATGGATAAGGTCACGCTCGGCGCCAGCAATCTGAAGGTCTCCAAAGTCTGTCTGGGGACGATGACGTTCGGCGAGCAAAACAGCGAGGCCGACGCGCACAGTCAGCTCGATTATGCGCTGGAACGGGGCGTCAACTTCATCGACACGGCCGAAATGTACCCGGTCATGCCGCGCCCGACCACCCAGGGCGCGACCGAACGTTTCATCGGCTCCTGGCTCAAGAAAACCGGGCGCCGCGCGGACCTGGTGCTGGCCACCAAGGTGGCGGGGCCGAACGCGGCCATGCACTGGATCCGCAACGGCAAGAACAATCTGGATGCGGCCAATATCCGCGCCGCCGTCGAGGCCAGCCTCACGCGCCTGCAGACCGACCATATCGACCTGTACCAGATCCACTGGCCCAGCCGGAACGTGCCGGTGTTCGGCGCGACCGTCTTCGATCCGAAAAAAGAACGCAGCTGCGTGGCAATCGAGGACACGCTGGCAGTACTCGGCCAGCTGATCGATGAAGGCAAGATCGGCCACATCGGCGTGTCCAATGAAAGTGCATGGGGCGTCAGTGAATACATCAAGCAGGCCGAGGCCAAAGGCTTGCCGCGGATCGCGACCATTCAAAATCTGTACAACCTCACCGCGCGCAATTTCGAAACCAGCCTGCTGGACGAGACCTGCTATCGCGAGAATGTCAGCCTGCTGGCGTACAGCCCGCTGGCCTTTGGCCAGCTGACCGCGAAGTATCTCGATGATCCGAAAGCGCATGGCCGCCTGACCATCTTCCCGGCCAACTGGAGCCCGCGCTACCTGCGGCCTTCCGTGCTGGCGGCGGTCAAGGAATATGCGGAACTGGCGCGTGCCAACAGCATGACGCCGACCGAAATGGCGCTGGCATGGTGCTACTCGCGCTGGTTCGTGGCATCGACCATTGTCGGCGCCACCACGCTCGACCAGCTCAGGCAGAACATCGATGCGGCCCAGGTCACGTTGTCGCCCGAGGTCGTCGACGCGATCAACGATATTCATCGCCGCATCACCAATCCTGGCGCTTGAGCGGCTGCCGTGCTGAACCACACCATCCTTGCTGTCGCCTTCACCGTCGCCGCCACCACCGCAGCTGCCTCCGAGGGGACGCTGACTTGCGAGGGCGCGCAGCAAGAAAGCAAAATCGAGAAGTCGCTGATGGGGCAGGCGCCCGGCGGCGCCAAACGCGTCGGCCCGCATGTGCTGGAGATCAGCGTGGCCGGCAAAGTACAGCGCTTCATCGACAAACCGCCCTACCGGGACCTGGAAGGCACGCGCTGGTTTTACTGCGGCTACGATGCTCGCAGCCGGGTGCACTTGCTGGGGAAATCGGTCGACGAGCTATCTACCGGCGTGATCCTTTTCGAGAGCAATGGACGCAGACGTCAGGCTGGCCATACGGTCCATCTCGCAGCGGCGGGCAAGCGCTTCCTGGCCGTTGAGCAGCCTAACGGCTTGGACGGGGAAATGTGGACGCTGTATGCAAACACCGGCCAAAAACTCTGGACCGGCTACGCAGGGTTTCTCGAGCGCCCGGCCGGTGCGCAATTCGATATCGTTCGTGCCGAGTTGGTGAGTCCTTACTGGAACAGCGACGCCAGCCTGAGTGCGCACGTGCTCTGTTCGGGGTCGGATACGGCCAAGGGCAAGGTAACGCTGCAAGCGACGCCCGGCGGCATGGCGTGGTTGCCGGTACCGGCCTGCTAGCGCAGGCTTTCCCGGTACCACATCAGATCAGATCACCCTTCCGCATTCACGGCAGCTTCGATCTCCGCCCGCTTCAGATCGGGTGCAAACTGCGAAATGAAGCGGTACGCATATTCGCGCAGATAGGCGCCGCGGCGCACGGCCAGCCGGGTTACATTCGGCGCGAACAGATGCGATGCCTCGATCGCGCGCAGGCCCTTGTCACGGCCATGATCGAAGGCCATCGAGGCCACGATACCGACACCCAGTCCCAGCGACACATACTGTTTGATGACGTCCGAATCCATCGCGGTCAGCACGATATCGGTCTTCACGCCTGCCGCGGCAAAAGCGGCATCGATGTGCCCCCGCCCTGTAAAGCCGACGTCGTAGGTAATCAGCGGGAAGGCCGCGAGATCTTCCAGCCTGATCGGCGACTTGGCCAGCAGCGGGTGAGCGTCCGGCACCACGATCAGGTGGCTCCAGCGATAGCACGGGAACGACACCAGATCCGGAAACTGCGACAAGCCTTCGGTCGCGATGCCGATGTCGGCCTTGCCCGACAAGACCCATTCCGCGATATGGTCAGGCGCGCTTTGCTGCAGCGCGATGCGCACATCCGGAAAATCGGCGCGGAATGATTGCACCACTTTCGGCAGCGCATAGCGCGCCTGGGTGTGCGTGGCGGCGATGGTCAGCGTGCCGCTGTTCTGGCCCGCGTAATCCTGGCTCGCCTGCTGCAGGTTCTCGGCTTCCACCAGCAACTTGTCGATGATCTTGAGGATGCCCTTGCCCGGCTCGGTCAGCCCGGTCAGGCGCTTGCCGTTACGCTCGAAAATGATCACGCCCAGTTCATCTTCCAGTTCGCGAATCTGGCGGCTCACACCGGGCTGCGAGGTGAACAGCGCATTCGCCACTTCAGTCAGGTTGTAGCCGCGGCGCGCAGTCTCGCGAATCGATCGCAATTGCTGGAAGTTCATATGGCGGCCCCTTGATCGACGAATACATGCATGCGGCGCGGGCGCACCAGCAGGGTGTCGCCTTCGCGCACTTGCAGCTGGCTGAAGCGCTCGTTCGGAATCACCGCCTCAATCAGTTCGGCATTGTCGGCGCGCTCCAGGTCGAGCTGGGCCAGCGGACCAATGGCGTGCGCGCGGCGCAGCTTGACGACGATGCCTTCGCCGCCGGCCACATAGCGGTCGATGTCGAGATCGTGCGGGCGCACGTAGGCGATGCCCTTGCCGTCCTGGACCTGGGCGTGATCGGGCACAGTGAAACTGGCGTCGCCGCTGGCCAGCACGCCTTCGTGCACGCGGCCGTGGAACAGGTTCACGTTGCCCAGGAAGCCGTACACGAAGGGCGAGGCGGGATTGTTGTACACATCGCCGGGGGCGCCCAGCTGCTCCACCTTCCCCTTGTTCATCAGGACCACCTGGTCCGCCACTTCCAGCGCTTCTTCCTGGTCGTGGGTCACGAAAATCGAGGTCACGTGCAGGTCGTCGTGCAGGCGGCGCAGCCAGCGGCGCAATTCCTTGCGCACCTTGGCGTCGAGCGCGCCGAACGGTTCGTCGAGCAGCAGCACGCGCGGCTCCACCGCCAGCGCGCGCGCCAGGGCGATACGCTGACGCTGGCCGCCCGACAGCTGCGGCGGATAGCGGTCGGCCAGCCAGTCCAGCTGCACCAGGCTAAGCAGGTCATGCACCTTCTGCTTGATTTCCAGTTCCGACGGACGCTCCTTGCGTGGCTTGACGCGCAGGCCGAAGGCGACGTTTTCGAACACGGTCATGTGCTTGAACAGCGCGTAGTGCTGGAACACGAAGCCGACCTGGCGCTCGCGCACATGGCGTGCCGACGCGTCGTTCGCGTCCAGCAGCACCTGGCCCGAATCGGGATGCTCAAGGCCGGCGATGATGCGCAGCAGCGTGGTCTTGCCGCAGCCCGAAGGCCCCAGCAGCGCGGTCAGTTCGCCCGCAGGGAACTGGAGCGATACATTATCGAGCGCGACAAAATCGCCGAATCGTTTATTGATGTTCTTGACTTCGATTGTCATGATTAGTGCTCCATTGCTCGTGCTTCGGCTTCGACCGGATCAACCGTGTGCAAACGCCATTCGACAAATGATTTGATTGCCAGGGTCACCAGGGCCAGTAGCGCCAGCAGCGAGGCGACCGCGAATGCGGCGGCGAAGTTGTATTCGTTGTAGAGGATCTCGACCTGCAGCGGCATGGTGTTGGTCTCGCCGCGGATGTGGCCCGACACCACCGACACCGCGCCGAATTCGCCCATGGCGCGGGCGTTACATAGGATCACGCCATACAGCAGGCCCCATTTGATGTTTGGCAGCGTCACGCGGCGGAAGGTGTTCCAGCCTGAGGCGCCCAGTACCAGCGCCGCCTCTTCCTCTTCGTTGCCCTGCGATTGCATCAGCGGGATCAGTTCGCGCGCCACAAACGGGAAGGTGATGAACACCGTCGCCAGCACGATGCCGGGCACCGCGAACAGAATCTTGATGTCATGCGCCTGCAGCCACGGGCCGAACCAGCCCTGGGCCCCGAACATCAGCACATAGATCAGACCCGAGATCACGGGCGACACCGAAAACGGCAGATCAATCAAGGTAAGCAGAATGCTCTTGCCGCGGAAATCGAATTTGGCCACGGCCCATGCGGCGGCAACGCCGAACACCAGATTGAGCGGCACCGAAATGCCGGCCGCGATCAGTGTCAGTTTGATGGCGGAGATGGCATCCAGATCGATAATGGCCGCCACGTAGGCTTGCCAGCCCTTCTTGAAGGCCTCGGCGAACACGGCCACCAGCGGCACGAACAGGAACAGCGTCAGGAAGGCCAGCGCAATGGTGACCAGCACGATGCGCACCCAGGCCGGCTCCAGCACCGCGCCGGATTTTTTGAACTGGCCGCTCATAATTTACCCGCCCGTTTGCGCGTCCACGCTTGCAGCAGATTGATGGTCAGCAGCAGCAGGAAGGACACGATCAGCATGACCACCGCAATCGCGGTGGCGCCGGCATAGTCGTACTGTTCCAGCTTGGTGATGATGAACAGCGGCGTGATCTCGGACACCATCGGCATGTTCCCCGCGATGAAAATCACCGAGCCGTATTCGCCGGTGGCGCGCGCAAACGCGAGCGCGAAGCCGGTCAGCATGGCGGGCATGATGGACGGGAAAATAATACGGACAAAGGTCTGGAACGAGTTGGCGCCCAGGCTGGCGGCTGCTTCTTCGAGTTCGCGTTCAGCATCTTCCAGGACGGGTTGCACCGTGCGCACCACGAACGGCAAGCCGATGAAGGTCAGCGCGACCACCACCCCGACCGGGGTGAAGGCGACTTTCCAGCCAAAAGTTTCGAGGTATTTGCCGATCCAGCCATTGCTGGAATACAGGGCCGTAAGGGTAATACCGGCCACCGCCGTGGGCAGTGCGAACGGCAGGTCGACCAGGGCATCGATGAGGCGCTTGCCGGGGAACTTGTAGCGCACCAGCACCCAGGCAACAATTCCGCCAAAGAATACATTAATGAGGGCGGCAATCAGCGAGGCACCAAAGCTGAGCCGGTAGGACGCCATGACACGCTCGGAGGTCACCGCGCTCCAGAACGCTTCCCAGGTCATGGTGAAGGTTTTCAGGAAAACGGCCGAGAGCGGGATCAGGACGATCAGCGCCAGGTAGAAAATCGTGAACCCCAGGGACAGGCCAAAGCCGGGCATGACCCGGTATGGCGCGCGCTGCGGGGGTGGTTTCGGAGACATGCAGCCCTCTTATTACATTTTTATCTAAGAAGCTGCAATAATCTCACCCTGCCCTCATAAAGAAAACGAACTATTTCTTATTTGAATAGACGAAAAATGATATGAGGACGGCGCCTACCGCTCAATAAATGAGCTTGGCGGCAACGCCGGTCAGGGTCAGGGCCAGCAAGGCACGCAGGATCCGCTCGGGCACGGCACGCGCCATCCAGGAGCCCAGGGTGATGCCCGGCACCGAGCCGATCAGCAGCATGGCCAGCAATTCCCAGTGGATGGAACCGAGCCACCAGTGCCCGAAAGCGGCGATGGCGGTCAGTGGCACGGCGTACGCAATGTCGGTGCCGGCCACTTCGGCAGCGGACAGGCGCGGATACAGCATGACCAGCAAGGTCGCGCCGATGGCGCCGGCGCCGATCGAGGACACGGTCACCAGCGTCCCAAGCACCAGTCCGGCCAACATGGTGGCGGCGCTCAAGCTGCGCCCCTGCAAGTGACGCTCGGGATGGGCATTTAGCCAGGCCAGCATTTTTCCTTTGAACAGCAGCGCGACCACGGTCAGCAAGACCGAACCGGCGATCGAATAGCGGATGACTTGACCGATCCGGGCATCGAGCGCGCCAAACTGTTTGAGCGCGAGCGTGGTAAGTATCGCGGCCGGCAAGGCGCCGATGCACAGCAGCTTGACGATATCCCAGCGCACGGTGCCGCGCAGGCGGTGGGTAAAGGTACCGGCGGTTTTGGTGACGGAGGCGAAGGCCAGGTCAGTGCCGACAGCAACCGAGGGCGGCACCCCGAAAAGCAAGGTCAGCAGCGGCGTCATGAGCGAGCCGCCGCCCACGCCGGTCATACCGACCAGCAATCCAACCGCGAAACCCGAAACAACGTATGTCAATAACATGCAAGCGCCCCCAAAGTCAGCGCAAGCGTACGGGGCTGCGGGGGAAACGCAAACAACAGAAACCTTATTTGCTTATGCGTGCTGTGAAAACGGCAATGACCCGCATACGACATCGCCCTCGTGGAAAGCCGGTCCCTGGCAGGGCCCCTTCACGAGGGCGATATTGGTGCGTCGGTGGCTTACTTGTTCGGCTGTGGCGTCAGGCGCAGATACGGCCGCAGTGCGGTATAACCCTTCGGATACTTCTGCTTGATCACTTCCGGATCCTGCACGGTCAGCGGGATGATCACGTCATCGCCATCTTTCCAGTTGCCCGGGGTGGCGACCGTGTGCTTGTCCGTCAGTTGCAGCGCGTCGATCACGCGCAACACTTCGTCGAAATTGCGGCCCGTGCTCATCGGATAGGTAATCGTGAGACGGATCTTTTTGTTCGGATCGATCACGAACAGCGAACGCACGGTGGCGGTCGCCGACTGTTCCGGGTGAATCATGTCATACAGCGTGGCGACTTTTTTATCCGAATCGGCAATGATCGGGAAGCCGACCACGGTTTTCTGCGTCTCTTCGATGTCGCTGATCCAGGTCTTGTGGGTTTCGGCCGGGTCCACCGACAGCGCGATCGCCTTCACATTGCGCTTGTCAAATTCCGGTTTGAGCTTGGCGGTCAGCCCCAGTTCCGTCGTGCACACCGGTGTGAAATCGGCCGGGTGCGAAAACAGGACCACCCACGCATCGCCCGCCCATTGGTGGAATTTGATGGGGCCTTGCGAGGAATCCTGCTCGAAATCGGGGGCGGTGTCGCCCAGGCGTAATGTCATGTCTTTCTCCGTGAATGAATAAAAGTGTCGTGGATGTCAATCATGCCGAAATGGCCATGCGTTCATTGTGCGCCATTTCCGCCAGGCGATGCAATAGACGCTGGCCGGCGACCCAGTCGCCCAGGCCGGAATCGGCGTTGATGTGGCCGAGCGCGCCGGCTTCCACCAGTTCACTGCCCCAGCGCCGCGCCCACTCGGCAGCGCTACTGGCGCGCATCCACGGATCATTGCTGCTGGCCACTACGATGGAAGGACAGGGCAGCGCCAGTGCCGGCAGCAGATCGGACACGCCGAATTTGTCGGGGTCGGCCGGCGCTACCAGCAGCGCGCCGGCGATGTCGGCATCGTCGCGGGCAATGCTGTGCACGGCAGTCAGGCAGCCAAAGCTGTGGGCGACCAGCAAGGCGGGACGCGGGTCACGCGCCCGTACCTGCCCCAGCCGCGTGGCCCAGGTGGCCAGGTGAGGATGCTCCCAGTCATCCTGGCGCACGCGGGAAAACGCCGGCTGGCGGTCATGCCAGCGCGTTTGCCAGTGCCCGGCGCTGCTGTCATGCAGCCCGGGAACAATAATGACGTGAAATTCGGGGAAAAGTTGAATAGCCATGCCCGCCTCCTGTGCAACAAGAATACGGGCGGACAGGGCAAAAGCGAACGAATGCTTTCTTCTTAGCTTATGCGCTCGGCGCCCACGGGCGCCACAGCTCAATAGAAGCGATTGAACAGCACCACCGCCCAGCAGGTGGCAGCCAGGCATACCGCCAGGAAGACGGCGGCGCTGCCCATGTCCTTGGCATTCTTGGACAGGGGATGGCGCTCGAGCGAGACGCGGTCGACCACTGCCTCGATGGCGGAGTTGAACAGCTCGACAATCAGCACAAACACCAGCACGCCGATCAGGAACAGCTTCTGGAATGCGGAAATTGGCAGTGCCAGGGCGATCACGGTGCCGATCACGACCACCACCAGCTCCTGGCGGAAGGCATGCTCGTTCTGCCAGGCCGACTTGAGCCCGGCGAAGGCATAAAACATGGCGGGCAAGATGCGCTGCAGTCCGCTCTTGCTCTTGAATTCACTGACGGGTTCGGTCATGGCGGTCTTTCCATTTGCTTAGATGCCGCATTATGCCCGGCCCCTGCACACACGGCCACAAAACCGGGCTCGCGAAGCGGAAATTGCCAATCCTTTCCGCATTATGGTATAAAGTATCCAGAATATACTGCACCGCACCAACCACATTATGAAAATCGAATCTGTCGAAGCACCAAAAACCTCGATCCAGGTGATCGAACGCATGGTCGCCCTGCTCGATGCGCTGGCCAATTACACCGATCCGGTCAGCCTGAAGGAATTGTCCAAGGTGTCGGGCTTGCACCCGTCGACCGCGCACCGCATCTTGAACGATATGGTCATCACGCGTTTTGTCGACCGCGTCGAACCGGGTACCTACCGGCTCGGCATGCGCCTGCTGGAACTGGGCAACGTGGTCAAGAGCCGCCTGTCGGTGCGCGAGGCTGCGCTCGACTTCATGCGCGGTTTGCATAAAAAAACCCAGCAGACCATCAATCTGTCGGTGCGCCAGGGCGACGAAATCGTGTATATCGACCGGGCCTTTTCCGAGCGTTCAGGGATGCAGGTGGTGCGCGCCATTGGTGGCCGCGGTCCGCTGCACCTGACTTCGACGGGCAAGCTGTTCCTGTCGGTGGATGAACCGAAGGCTATCCGCGCGTATGCCACGCGCACCGGTCTGGCCGGACACAACAAGAACTCCATCACGGATCTGGCCAAGCTGGAACGCGAGCTGAGCCTGGTGCGCACGCGTGGCTACGCGCGCGACAACGAAGAGCTGGAGCTGGGCGTGCGCTGCATGGCTGCAGGCATCCATGACGATTCGGGCAAGCTGGTCGCGGGCCTGTCGATTTCGGCGCCGGCCGACCGCCTGCAGGAAGAATGGCTGGAAGATCTGATCAGCACCGCCAGTCAGATTTCAGCCACCCTGGGTTACACCGGTCCGCTCTAAGGCCGGTTCGTTCAGGAGCGGCGGCACGATCATCGCTTCCAGCCAGCGCCGCACACGTCCGGCGTCGGCGGTGCGCGACTGCTTGCCCTTCGAGTCGAGAAACACCATGATCACGGCGCGTCCCTGGATCACGGCCTGCATCATCAGACAGCGCCCTGCTTCGTTGATGAAGCCGGTTTTCTGCAAACCGATTTCCCAGTCTGGCAGCGCCACCAGATAGTTCGTGTTGTGGTAATTCATCATGCGCTTGCCGGCGCTGACGGTCGCCTTGGGATCGGTCGAATACATGCGCAGCAGCGGCTGCTGATAGGCGGCCATCACCAGCTTGGCCAGGTCGCGCGCCGTCGCCACATTCTTGCTCGACAATCCACTCGAATCGACATAGCGCGTGTCGGACATGCCCAGCTCGCGCGCCTTGGTGTTCATGGCTTCCACGAAGGCGGGCACGCCGCCCGGATAGTTGCGTGCCAGTGCGGCTGCGGCGCGGTTTTCGGAACTCATGAGGGCAATATGCAGCAAGTTCGCGCGCGTCATTTTGGAACCCACCTGCAGACGCGAACTGCTGAACTTTTCGTGATCGACATCATCCTCGGTCACGGTCAGAATTTCTTCCATGTCGAGGCCGGCCTCCACCACGATCAGCCCGGTCATCATCTTGGTGATGGAAGCAATCGGCAAGGCCACGTTGGCATTCTTTTCGAACAGGACTTCGGCATTGCTCTGGTCCAGCACCAGCGCCACGCTGGACTTGAGGTCGAGCGGATCGCGTGTGAGGTTCAGGCCGGCACGATCGCCCTCGCTCATGCGCACGGGCTCGGCGTAATTACGGGCGATGATCACGCGCTGGTAAACCACCTTGCGCTTGCCGTTGACGACGATGGTACGGCGCACCACCTGGTTGCGCGCAGCGGCCCGGACGCGGCCAGCGGCGGCGCGCTGTTTGAAGACCGGACCGGCGTGCGCCTTCTTTGTCTTTGTCACTTTGGCACCGTGCTCGGCGCGCGCATGCGCTGCCGGCGACAGTGCAAACATCAAGGAAACGAAAGCGCCCAAGACAAGCTTATACATCTGAAAATCCTTTACAGCAGGCCAGTCCCACCCTTAATGCAGTGTAGCAAAACAGTCGCTGATCGCAAACGGGCGCACGCCATTCCTGGCGTGTTTTTGTGGCGACGCAACGCTGTCAGGACAGCATTGATTCCGTGACGCCAGTGTACCCTTATTCGAAAAAGCGAGCGAAGCCTGAGACCGGCTCCCGTGCGGTGACCAGGGTGTTCTCGATCTTGTCGGGATCGGCGTAGCCAAGCGCCATGCCGCACACCACCATCTGCTCCGGCGGCAGCGCCAGCTCGGCGGCGATGATGCGATGGTATTGGGTGAACGCGGCCTGCGGACAAGTGTCGAGTCCGCGCCCGCGCGCCGCCACCATGATGTTCTGCAAGAACATGCCGTAATCCAGCCAGGAGCCCTGCTCCATGATGCGGTCGATGGTGAAGATCAGGCCGACGGGCGCATCGAAGAAGCGGTAATTGCGGCCATGCTGGGCCGACATGCCGGCCTTGTTGTCGCGCCCCAGACCCAGCAACGCGTACAGGTCCCAGCCAACCTTGCGGCGCCGCTCAATATAGGGCGACGTCCATTCGCGCGGATAGTAAGCGTACTCTTCCACGTGCTCCGCAGCGATAGCCGGATTCTCATGCGCAGCCATGATGGCGTCGGACAGGCGGGCTTTGGCCGCGCCCGTCAGCACCGACACTTTCCACGGTTGCGTATTGGTACCGGACGGTGCCCGGGAAGCGAGCTCGAGAATGCGCTCGATCTCGTCACGCGGCACCGGATCCGGCAGAAAAGCGCGGATCGAACGGCGCGTGCGAATGGCCGTGTCGACGGCTGCCTGCTGAGGGGTGACGATCATGTTGTGTTCCTGACGAAGCTGCGGAGCATTATTTTCGCACGAACGGGCCAAAGCAAAATTTGATGGACGGCAAATATGTAAAGAGATGCAATGTTGCATAATTGAACTTATGTTATAATGGAAACGCTCCCAATGGCGTCGCACTGCTCAGCGTCGTCCGCCTCCTTCACTCATTTGGCATCGATTCCCATGACCCCAGTTCATTTAGCGGCACTGCGCAATCTCATTCCTGTAATCACCATGTGCGTTCTCGTCGGCTGCAGCAATGGCGAGGGCGATGGGAAAGGGTCCAGCTTGCCGGCGCTGCCTACGCCGACTCCAACGCCGACGCCGACGCCTACGCCTGCGCCTACGCCTACGCCTACACCAACACCGACGCCGACACCGACGCCAACACCGACACCCACGCCGACACCGACACCCACGCCGACACCAACACCAACACCAACACCGACGCCAACGCCGACACCCACGCCGACACCGACACCAACGCCAACCCCGACGCCAACTCCCGCGCCATTGGCTGTCAGCAGTGTCGAACTTGCGCAGACCCACGTGATTGCGCCGAACGGCCGCGCCATGCAGTCGAAAAACGATCTCGCGCGCGGCGTGACGCGCCGCCTGACGTTGCTGAGCGGCCGGCCGGCCCTGCTGATGGTGCAGGCGTCCAGCCCGGTGACGGTCATGCTGGCACGCGCCCGTCTGGCCAATGGCAGCGTGCTTGGCCCCATCACCCTGAACCTGCCGTCCGCCTTGCCGTCCACCGACGGCGCGCGCGCGCCCTATTCCACCAGCAAATACAGCGTCTTGCTGCCCAAGGAATGGATACAGACCGGCGTGCAGCTGGAACTGGCCAACGGGGATTTCGCCAAACCCCATGCCGTCCCGCTGACAGTCACGCCAGGCGCCGCGTTGCGCCTGTACACGATGCCCGTCTACCTGTTCGGCGCACGCGCGGCCAACTCCGTGGTCAGCGATTACGCCATGAGCGCACGCGCCACCGGCAGCTACGGGATTGACAAGGAATACCTGCAAAAGCTCCCGATCAACGCTTTCCAGCAATCGACCACGGGGGCGATCAATATCGACCGCCTGGTCTTGCGCGCACGTAACGACGCGACCCTGTGCTACCCGGCGATGCCAGTCTCGACATGGGCCGAATTGCAATCCGTGCAGGGGGATCTGAACAGCATCGTGCTGTCCATGCTCAGCAATATCCACAGCGCCACGGCCAACCGGGACGGCGACATGGCGTCCAGCTACTACGGTTTCATGCAGACCATCGACGGTGGCAAACAGGTGGCGGCCAACTCCGGTGGCGGCCTTGGTTATGTCGGCGGCGGCACCTCAGTGTCAGGCGGCGACTACCGTCCGCAAAATATCTACTCGGCCATTTTCAACCACGAAGTGGGCCATGGCCACAGCTTGCCCCATGCCGACTCGGCCGCAGCGGCCGGCGACTTCCCTTACCCCGAGGGCAGCAAGAGCGGCTCGAGCTGGGGCTACGATGCCAACAAGAACCAGCTGCTGAGTACCTTGCAGTTTGCCGGCGGCAGCTGCGATGGCCGCAATGTCGACGGCAAGTGCTATCAGCGCACTCCCATGTCGGGTGGCGACTTCGACCGCGATGCCGCCACGTACCGCTGGACCACCTTCTCCGATTACGAGGCGGCCATGATCCAGGAATGGGTAACCGGTCGCTTGTTCGCTGACGCCAGCGTCGACGGCGGCTATAAACAGTGGAACAAAAACGCAGGCGCGTTCGAGCCGGTGTCGGAGCAGGTGAAAGCCAGGATCGGCAGCAGCGTCCTGAAACTGGACCAGCCAGTGCAAACGGTATGGGGCACAGTGTCGCACTTCAATGCCTCGCCGACAGCCAATACCCTGATACTGACCCAGGCCTACAGTGGCAATCTGCCGCGCCAGTTCGATCCCACCGTGCAAGCCGACCTCGATTTGATCAATACCTACCAGCCGGGCGGCTACGGCGGCTGGTATTGCCTGAACAATGGCTGCGATTACACCCTGGTGGCGACCTACGCCGATGGCACGGTGCAGCGGGTCTTGCTGGCGATGGGCTACCACCGCTGGGGCTCGCCTGCCTACACCGATTCAGGCATCAATGCAGCCGCGCAAAACGTTCTCGATGGCGCCAACCTCGGCACCTTCGCGGTGAATCTGCCAACCGGACATGGCGGCTTGAACAAGCTGCAACTGTTCAACACGCCGTTCGGCTCCAAGCAGCAAGGCAAGCTGAACGCGATCACGGCGGCCGACCTGGGCAGCGCCAACTTCCCCTTGATGAGCCAGTGGACGCCGGCCGACGGTGCCAGTGGCGGCAGCGGCGGCCCCGGCAGTACCAGCTTTGACGCCAGCGCCTGCAAGCCTGGCGCCACCGTCAAACGGCCGAGCCGCTAAGCCCGGAGCGCGGCGCGCAATAGTCGCGCCGCAACAGCCATCTGCGCCGGGCTATTTCTTCACCACACAGAACACGCCAAGCACGGCCAGGGCCATGCCTGCCGCGCCAAGCAGCGTGAACGCTTCACCGAACATCAGCCAGGCCATTACGGCGGTGGTCGGCGGCGTCAGGTACATCAGGCTGGTCACTTCGGTGGCGGCACTGCGCCGCAACAGCGTAAACAGCAGGAAAATCGCACCGATCGACAGCGCCAGCACAGACCACAGCAAGGCACCGATGAAATGGGGCGTCCATTGCACGGTCGACAGGGCTGGATCGAGCCGTTCGAACAGTATCGCCAGCGGCACCAGCACGGCCACCGTGGCGCCAAACTGGATCACGGTGCCGGTACGCAAATCGAACTGCGGACAAAAATGGCGCTGATACATGGTGCCGGCGGTAATGCACAGCAAAGCCAGTGCGCAATAGCCGACCGCCTCCGGCGACAAACCATTGAGCGACATTTTCGCATGCACCACCAGGGCGACACCGGCCAGACCGAAAGCCAGACCAAGCCATTGCAGAGCGCGTACCCGCTCGCCGATCAGGGGCGCGCAAGCGGCAGTGAGGATGGGCTGCATGCCCACGATCAGGGCCGTGATCCCGGCCGGCATGCCAAGTTTGATGGCACACCACACCCCCGTCAGATACCCGGCCTGCAGCAGCACGCCGGCCAGCGCGATATGACCGATCTTGCCGCGCGGCCAGGGGGCGCGGCAGGCGATCACAATCGGCAATAACACCAGCAGTACGGCAGCGCAGCGCAGCAGCAGGAAAGTCAGAGGGGGCGCGTACGGCAGGCCAAACTTGGCCACGATAAAACCTGTGCTCCACAGCAAAACGAAAAAGGCCGGCACCGGCGAACGCCAGCCGAGGGATTGTCGCGTCGCAACATTTTTATCGGTATTGTTTGACATTGATCAATAGAATCTCGGGCTATGGGCGTGTATTGTGATGCATCATGTGCCTAGCGGAAAGGAGCCGCGAGTCTGGCACGGCGCCTGCAGGCGTCGTGAAAGAGACTTTTGGTGCACTGCACAAAATTCGCTTGACTCGACATCAAAACTCCGTAAAATGGGTTCTGTTGCGCTGCACAATACATCGTCAGCCTGAAAAGTTTCAACTTTCGCTTCACCGGTCACCTGATAAAACGCATTACACATACTGGAGAACATACATGTTTGCAATCCCTGAGCAGTTTTCGAACGCCACCAAAGCCAACTTCGAATCGCAATTCGCCATCTTCTCGTCGCTGACTTCCAAAGCGTTTGAAGGCATGGAAAAGCTGGTTGAGCTGAACCTGACCGCTGCCAAGGCATCGCTGGACGAGTCGTCGGCCGCCACCCGTCAGCTGCTGGCTGCCAAAGATCCACAGGAATTCTTCTCGCTGACCGCTGCCCAGGCCCAGCCAACCGCAGAAAAAGCACTGTCGTATGGCCGTCAGGTTGCCGCCATCGCAGCCGGCACCCAGGCTGAGTTCACCCGCGCCGCCGAAGAGCAGATCGCTGAAACCAACCGCAAGGTCATCTCGCTGGTTGACGAAGTCACCAAGAACGCACCGGCCGGTTCGGAAAACGTCGTGTCGGTCATCAAGGCCACCATCGGCAACGCCAACGCTGGCTACGAGCAGCTGAGCAAGACCGCCAAGCAAGCGCTGGAAGCGGTTGAAACCAACGTCAACGCCGCTGTGAGCCAGTTCTCTCAAGCTGCCCAGACCGCCGTACCAAAAGCAGCCCGCAAGTAATCGCGCAGCCGCCTGAATGAAAAACCGCAGCCTCGGCTGCGGTTTTTTTACGTCCTGGCTGTTACTCGCCCAGGTAAGCGGCTTTCACGCGTGGATCGTGCAGCATGTCGTCGGCGTTGCCGCTCATGATGATCGCGCCCGAATCCATCACATAGCCGCGGTCGGCCGCCTGCAGCGACAGCTTGGCGTTCTGCTCGACCAGAAGTATCGTGATGCCCTGCTGGTGCACATCGCGAATCACCTCGAAGATCTTTTCCACCATGATCGGCGACAGGCCCATCGAGGGTTCATCGAGGAGCAGCAATTCCGGATGGCTCATCAGCGCGCGCGCCATGGCCAGCATCTGCTGCTCGCCGCCCGACAAGGTGCCCGCCAGCTGCGCCGAGCGCTCTTTCAGCCGCGGAAACACGGCGTACCACTTCTCGATGTCGAGCGCGATACCTGCCTTGTCATTGCGCGTGTAGGCGCCCATCAGCAGGTTTTCTTCGATCGTCATGCGCGTGAACACGCCGCGCCCTTCCGGCACCATGGCCAGCTTGCGCTGGACCATCTCGAACGACTTGGTCGACTTGAGCGACTCGCCCTTGTAGGCAATCGTGCCTTCCACCGAGCACGGCGGCAAGGTGCCGGTGATCGCTTTCAGGGTCGTGGTCTTGCCGGCGCCGTTGGCCCCGATCAGTGTGACCAGCTCGCCCTTGCCCACCTCCAGGTCAATGCCCTTGACGGCCTTGATGCCGCCGTAGGCCACTTTCAGACCCTGGATTTTCAGTATGGTTTCGTCCATCAGTGCGCCCCTCCCAGGTAGGCTTCAATCACGGCGGGGTTCGCTTGAATTTCTGCCGGCAAGCCTTCTGCAATTTTCTTGCCGTATTCGAGTACCGAAATCCGGTCGCACAAGCCCATCATCAGTTTGACGTCGTGCTCGATCAGCAGCACGGTCTTGCCCGTGTCCTTGATCTTGACCAGCAACTCGCGCAGGGCCAGTTTCTCGGTCGCGTTCATGCCGGCGGCCGGTTCATCGAGCGCCAGCAATTGCGGTTCGGTGGCCAGCGCGCGTGCGATTTCCAGACGCCGCTGGTCGCCGTAGGACAGGAACTTCGAGGTGCGTTTGGCGTAGGCGCCGATTCCGACGAAATCGAGCAGTGCCTGCGAACGGGCACGGATCGCCGCTTCTTCTTCACGCGCCGCCTTGTGGCGGAACACGGCGCCAAACACGCCTTGCTTGCTGCGCACATGGCAGCCGACCATCACGTTTTCAAGCGCCGTCATTTCGCCGAACAGGCGGATGTTCTGGAAAGTACGGGCAATCCCGGCCTTGGCCACGTCATGCGGGGCCGACGGCGAATACGGCTTGCCGGCCAGCTCGAAGGTCCCGGTGTCCGGCTGATACAGGCCGGTAATGACGTTGAAGAAGGTGGTCTTGCCGGCGCCGTTGGGCCCGATCAGGCCGTAAATCTGGCCGCGCATGATCTTGATGCCGACATTGGTCAGCGCCTGCAGGCCGCCGAAACGTTTGTTGACGCCATCGATGTTGAGGATAATCTGTTCGCTCATGTCTTCGCTCCTCAGGCTGCCGGGAAGGCGTCCGCCTTGTTGGTCTCGGCCGCTTCCGGCCGGTCTTCATGCTTGGGCGACGGCCACAGGCCGGCCGGGCGATACAGCATGATCAGCACCATGGCCAGGCCGTACAGCAACTGGCGCAATACCTCGGCTTCGATCAGGACCTTGCCGAACAGGGCGTTCTGGGCTGGCTCCACGGTGTGGCGCAGCACTTCAGGCAAGGCCGCCAGCAGCACGCCGCCGATGATCACGCCCGGCACGTGGCCGATACCGCCCAGCACTACCATGGCCAGCACCGCGATCGACTCGGTCAGCGAGAACGATTCCGGCGACACAAAGCCCTGGAACGACGCAAACATGGCACCGGCCACGCCGCCGAAGGAGGCGCCCATGGTGAACGCCAGCAGCTTGACGTTGCGGGTGTTGATGCCCATGGCCTTGGCGGCGATTTCATCTTCACGGATCGCGACCCAGGCGCGGCCCAGGCGCGAATGCTGCAGGCGCGTGGTCACGAACACGATGGCGATGCACAGGAACAGGAACAGGAAGTAGTAGGCATTTACCGAAGGCATGCCGTAGCTGCCGATCATCACCGTGGCCTTGGACCCGGCTTCACCAGCAAGCGACACACCGAAGATGCGGATCGGATCGATCAGGTTGATGCCTTGCGGACCGTTGGTGAAGTTGATCGGATCGTTCAGGTTGTTCATGAAGATACGGATGATCTCGCCGAAACCGAGCGTCACGATTGCCAGATAATCGCCACGCAGTTTCAGCGTTGGCGCACCCAGCAAGGCGCCAAAGAAACCTGCGGTGGCGGCCGCAAGCGGAACGATCACCCAGACCGACAGATGTACCCCGGTCTCCTTGATTTCCGGTCCCATTACCGCCACCAGCCACTCGCCCAGCACGGGATACTGGTACACCACCGATTCGAGCAAGGCCGCGAACTGCGGCGAAGCAAGCAAGCCGGTCATGTAGGCACCCACTGCAAAGAAGGCGATGTAACCCAGGTCCAGCAGACCGGCAAAGCCGACCACAATGTTCAGGCCCAGCGCTAGCATGATGTACAGCAGCGCCATATCAATGATGCGGACCCAGGAGTTACCGAATTGCTGGGCAACGAAAGGAAAAATCAGCAAGCCGATCAGCACGAAAGCCATGCTGGCGATTGCGCGCTTCTTGTCATGCTCGAGGTCGAAAGAGAGGAGTGCCATGATGTTCCTTTGTTCGGTCAGGCGCGGTCGGCCACACGTTCACCCATGATGCCGGATGGCCGTATCGTCAACACCAGGATCAGCACCACGAAGGCGAAGATGTCCTGATAATGGCTGCCCAGGAAGCCGCCGGTCAGGTCGCCGATGTAGCCGGCGCCCAGCGCTTCAATCAGGCCCAGCAGAATACCGCCGATCATGGCGCCGTAGATATTACCGATGCCGCCCAGAACCGCTGCCGAGAAGGCTTTCAGACCGGGCAGGAAGCCCATCGCAAACTGGATGGACGAATAGTTGGCGCCCCACATGACGCCGGCCACCGCCGCCAGGGCCGCGCCGATGGCGAAGGTGTACACAATCACTTTATTGGAATCGACGCCCATCAAACCGGCGACACGCGGGTTTTCCGCAGTGGCGCGCATGGCGCGGCCCATCTTGGTTTTTTCCACCAGCAGCACCAGTCCGCCCATCGACAGCATCGCCAGCGCCAGCAGCAGCACCTGGGTTTGCGAAATCACGGCGCCGCCAACGGCAATCGGCTCGCTTGACAGCAATTGTGGGAAGGACAGCGGGCTGCGGCCCCAGATCATCATCGCAAAGGTGGTCAGCAGGTAGGACACGCCAATCGCGGTAATCAGCGGCGCCAGGCGGGGCGCGTTGCGCAGGCGGCGGTAAGCCACCCGTTCGATGATCACGTTCACCAGCATGCACACGGGAATGGCGCCGACGATGGCAATGCCGAGACTGACATAACCGGGCAGGCCGGGCACCACGGCATCGAGCAGCTTGAGGATGGACAGACCGACCATGGCGCCGATCATCAGCACGTCGCCGTGGGCGAAGTTAATCAGGTTCAACACGCCGTACACCATCGTGTAGCCCAGGGCAACCAGTGCATACATACTGCCCAGCACCAGTCCATTGATAATTTGTTGGATAAAAGTATCCATGGTTTTGCAGGCCTCTTTTATGTCGTTCTTAACAAAAACGGCACCCGGAGAAAATCCCCGTAGTGCCGCTCCTTGTTTCCTGGTTCTACTGCAACCGCGCACCGCCTTGGCATATGTACATGTGTCAGGGCGACAAAAAATCCGAGCGTCGCCATCATAGCGAGGTTTCGTAAAAACTAATATCGGAAAATGACAACTGTTCCAAATTTAAATTTGCTCGAAACCAATGCCCACATCAGGCAACGCCAGCCTTGCTGCCGTCGAGCCCTTTGGGCAGCGGGAAGGTCACATGCTCTTCCACGCCCTCCAGCGCCCGTACGCTGCGCGCGCCCAGTTCCTTGAGGCGGTCGATCACGGCCTGCACCAGAACTTCGGGCGCCGAAGCGCCGGCGGTGACGCCGATGCGCAACTTCCCGACCAGCCAACCTGGATCGATTTGCGAAGCATTATCGACCATATAGGCGGGCGTACCCTTCTTTTCGGCCACTTCACGCAGACGGTTGGAGTTTGAACTGTTGGGACTGCCTACCACGATCACGACATCCACCTGGGGCGCCATGAATTTGACCGCTTCCTGGCGGTTGGTGGTGGCGTAGCAGATATCGCCCTTTTTCGGCTCGATCACGTTCGGATACTTGGCCTTGATGGCGGCAATGATATCGGCCGTGTCATCCACCGAGAGAGTGGTTTGCGACACATAGGCCAGCAGGTCGGGATTGGCGACCTGCAGCTTGGCCACGTCGTCAATGGTTTCCACCAGATGCATACCCTCTTCCGTCTGGCCCATGGTGCCCTCGACCTCGGGGTGGCCGTCATGGCCGATCATGATGACTTCGCAGCCCTGGCGGCGCATCTTGGCCACTTCGACGTGGACCTTGGTCACCAGTGGGCAGGTGGCATCGAAAATGGTCAGGCCACGCGCTTCCGCCTCGGCCCGCACCGCCTTGGACACGCCGTGGGCGGAAAACACCAGTGTATTGCCTGCGGGAACGTCTTCCAGTTCTTCGATGAAGATCGCGCCCTTGTTGCGCAAGTCTTCCACCACGTAGGCGTTGTGCACAATTTCGTGACGCACATAGATCGGCGCGCCGAATTGCTGGAGGGCGCGCTCGACGATTTCGATTGCACGGTCAACGCCGGCGCAGAATCCGCGCGGCTGGGCCAGAAGAATGTCACTCATGATTATTCCTTTACAACACCGAGATCAGTTTGACTTCGAACTGCAGCGCCTGGCCTGCCAGGGGGTGGTTGAAGTCGAAGGTGGCGGCGTCGGCGCGCAATTCGCGCAGGACGCCGGCAAAACGGCCGCCCCCGGGGGCGGCAAAGTCGACCAGATCGCCCACGCGGTATTCCGTGCCGGGGGCGGTATTTTCTTCCAGCGTAGCACGGGTCACATCGCGCACCAGTTCCGGATTGCGCTCGCCAAAGGCCTTGCCTGGCGCCAGGTGGAAAGTCTGGTGGGCGCCCTCGGGCATGCCCAGCAGCGCTTCTTCCAGGAATGGGGCCAACTGGCCTTGACCGAGCATCAGCGTGGCCGGGTTGCCGGCAAAGGTCGTAATCAGATCCGTACCGTCAGCCGTGGCGAGGCGGTAATGAAGGGTAAGGTAGGCCGAGGGTGTAACGACGGCAGGTGTTGCGTTGGACATAGTTCAAATGAAAGCGTGCAAACCGATATTGTACCGCGTTGGGCGACGCGCGGCCCCGCCCATCCAGGTGGCTTCGCCTGCGATGCGATCCTGAATGCGGGCCGCTGGCCTGCCCAAAGCTGCTAATGCATTCCCTATCGTAAACATGCCCATCAAGTATGTATTTCGCACAAGAAAGAATGCGAGTATAGCAATTTCTTTTTGTGCAATTCAAACCCACCATTAAGGGATACATCTTGAAAATTTTGCCATTGCTTCGCCTGTGCGTCGCATGTATTTTGCCAATTTCCGCCTCATCGGCAGGTGCCACGCCAGTGGCGCTTTCGTTCACGGGTAGCATCAACTATATGTCGCTGTTCACCATGAGGACAAATTCCGTCGTGCAAGTGAGCAGCAGCACCTTCCCAGGCGCACTCGTGCAAATGCAGGACGTATTCCAGGGCAGCTTCCATTATGACGACAATCCCCCGCTGGGACCGTGGCAACAAGACCCTGGCACATCGGACGGCTTTTTCCTGCGCTATAACGCGCCTGCCGAAACGTCGGGGACCGTCATTCGCAGCACCAGAAACGGCGTGGGTGCCCAGTCCAAGTCCGGCGCCGAGTTTTTTGTCGATGACCAATGGTTCGGCGACACCACCAGTATGTATAACTATGATTACGACACACGGTTTGTCAAACACATCGGCATTACCTGGGCCTTCCCGGCGGGGACATTGCACGACGGCCATGTCCCAGGCGGCAGCGAATTACTGACACTGCGGTATGCCTATTTTTGGATCACTTCGTCGACGTGGTAAGCGGCGACCAATTGCAGGTGAACGGCAGCATCGATTCGATGACTGCAAGCACGCCAACCCAGGTACCCGAACCGTTGACACCGGTACTGTTCGGTTTGGCTGCCGTGATGGCGCTGACGGCACGCCGCCTGGGAAAAGGAATCGACAAGCTCGACGGCAATCCGTCGATTTGAACTGATCCGGCAACACTGGTTTGGTTCCCTGTAAAAACAGCAGCCGGATCAGCACGCGCCAAGCCAGCATCCCCGATACTGCCTCACCACATCGGGGAGGGAAGCGCCCATGGCGATCAAGGACTGGCCGGATCAGCAACGGCCGCGTGAACGGCTGATCCGCGATGGCGCAGCGACGCTGTCCGACCCGGAATTGCTGGCGCTGTGCCTGCGGGTTGGCGTCAAGGGCATGAATGCGGTCGAGCTGGGGCGCGCTTTGCTGACGCAATTTGGGTCCTTGCAAGCCCTGTTTGGCGCGAGCTGCCAGCAATTGTCGGCCGTGCATGGACTCGGGCCGGCAAAGTACGCGCAGCTGCAGGCAGTGCTGGAATTGGCGCGGCGCGCACTGGGCGAACAACTGCAGCAGCGGTGCACCCTCGGATCGCCGCAAGCGGTGCGCGATTATTTACGCCTGGACCTGGGCCGCCAAGCGCACGAGTCATTCAGTGTCTTGTTCCTTGACGTCAAAAATCGCCTGTTGGCCTGCGAAGAATTGTTTCGCGGCACACTCACGCAGACGAGCGTCTATCCGCGCGAAGTGGTCAAAGCTGCGCTGGCTCGCAATGCGGCCAGCGTCATGCTTGCGCACAATCACCCGTCCGGCTCACCCGAGCCCAGCGACGCAGACTTGCTGCTCACGCGCGCCCTGGTACAGGCACTGGCCTTGGTCGACGTGCGCGTGCTCGACCATTTTGTGGTGACAGGGACGCAGGTGCATTCATTTGCCGAGCACGGCCAACTGTAAGCCATCGGCGTTTCAATCGCCCCAAGCCCATAGCATCAAGTAGCCAAGCGCAAACAAGATTAATCCCGCCATGCAAGCCGAGTATACGCCGATGGCAAGCGCGGCTGCGCCCGTTGCGTCGTCGCTCTCATCGTCGCCCATTGGTATGCGGCGCAGTACAATGCCCTGATATTACCCTGAAGGGTGCACTTGAGCCCTTGCTACGCCGCCGGCGGCGCGACGATCAACAAGGTGATCAGTTTTGATGCACTCGGCATGCCGTCTCCTTCCGCCCTGAATGCGATTTCGCACTCTGCTGTAAGCGCCGTGCCAGGTCTATACGGCTTCCCGTTCAGCAAGTATGCGAGCCAATTGTTAAATCTATTGATATTCACAAGACACAATTGTTTTTCATAAGTCATTGATTGTCTGATTGTTTTCGCGCTATACTCTCGTTTTTCCAAGTTTGGATATTTTCTTAGGAGTGCGCTATGGCACGTGTTTGCCAAGTAACTGGCAAGGGCCCGATGGTTGGTAACAACGTCTCCCACGCTAACAACAAAACGAAACGTCGTTTCCTGCCTAACCTGCAGAACCGTCGCATCTATGTAGAATCGGAAAACCGCTGGGTCTCCCTGCGTCTGTCCAACGCCGGTCTGCGCGTCATTGACAAAGTCGGCATCGATGCCGTTTTGGTTGACATGCGCGCCCGTGGCGAAAAAGTTTAATTAGGGAGCTATCATGGCAAAAACTGGCCGCGACAAAATCAAGCTGGAATCGACCGCAGGTACCGGTCACTTCTACACCACCACCAAGAACAAGCGCACGATGCCGGCGAAAATGGAAATCACCAAATTCGACCCAAAAGCACGTAAGCACGTGATCTACAAGGAAACCAAGATCAAGTAATCGATCTTGCTTTCGCGAAGAAGCCGCCCGTTTCGACTGGCGGCTTTTTTTTCGCCCCGCCGTTGACCCCGCTCAG
>DASWMN010000133.1:0-2741 GCA_036399735.1 Telluria sp.
GGCTGGACACCCAGCCCGACGCCGATGCCATCGCCGGCACCCGCACCAATATGCTCACGCGGGTGCTGGAAGCCGATACCTATCCGCTGGTGCTGCTGCATGCCGAACGCAATGCGCCCGGCAGCGACAAGGTGCGCCTCACCGTCACCCTGCACGGCGTGGAAAAAACGCTGGAGGTGCCGGTCAGCTTCGAGCCGACGGCGGCAAGCGGCAGCTTCACCTTGCGCCAAACCGATTTCGGCATCACGCCGATGTCGGTGCTCGGTGGCGCCATTCAGGTGCAGGACGAGATGGCGCTGCGCTTCAGGATTGTGGCGTGCTCGCCGTGATCCACGCGTCAAGCGTGGCGGCACTGCCCTCGCCCGCGTGCAGGCCCAGCTTGGAGCGGCGCCACAGGATGTCGGCCGCACTGCGCGCCCACTCGCGCTGCATCAGGTAGCGCGCTTCCACCTCGTACAGGCCGGGCACGATCGCGGCGCCCATGTCGGTCAGCGCGGTGCAGTTCGACAGCAGGCAATGAATGCGGGTGCCGTAAGCGCGTGCATAGCGCTGCAGCAGCGGCGCCGGCAGCCACAGATAAGCGTCACGCAAGCTGGTCACCCACTGGTCGAACTCGAGCACGCTCTTGCTGGTGGGCCGTTCGCCATACAAGTCCCCACCGGGCAGACAAGCCTGGGCCGTCCACGCCGGCTGGCGGTTGCCCAGGCGCGGCGCGATCCAGTCCAGCGCTTCTTCGGCCAGCTTGCGCGCAGTAGTGATTTTGCCGCCGAAAACGGTAAGCATCGGCGCGCCATCGGTATCGTGCTCAAGGCGGAAGTCGCGCGTGGCCGCGGCCGCCTTGGCAGCGTCGTCCTGCACCAGAGGCCGCACGCCGGAATAGGTCCAGACCACGTCGGCTGGTGTGATCGGCCTGGCGAAGTAGCGGTTCGACAGCGCGCACAGATAGGCGGTTTCGTCGGCGCTGATGGCCACCTGGTCCAGGTCACCCTGGTAATCAAGGTCGGTGGTGCCAATCAGCGTGAAATCCTGCTCGTACGGAATGGCGAACACGATGCGCCCGTCCGGATGCTGGAAGATATAGGCATAGGCGTGGTCGAACAGGCGCGGCACCACGATATGGCTGCCCTTGATCAGCCGCAGCGACTGGTGCACGCCGCTGCTGGTGGCCGTATGCAGGAACTTCGACGCCCACGGCCCGGCCGCATTCACCAGGCAGCGCGCGCGCACTTGCGTGGTGGCGCCGTCGGCGTGGGTGAGCGTGGCATGCCAGCCTTCGGCATCGCGCCGCACCTGGTCGCAGCGGGTGCGGGTATGGATCTGGGCGCCACGCTCGCGCGCGTCAAGCGCGTTCAGCACCACCAGGCGCGCATCGTCGACCCAGCCGTCGGAATACACGAAGCCGCGGGTAAATTCGGGTTTCAGGTCGCTGCCGGCGCGGTGCCTGCGCAAGTTGATGGCCTGCGATCCCGGCAGGAACTCGCGGCGCGCCAGGGTGTCGTAGAGATACAAGCCCGCGCGTATCATCCAGGCTGGCCGCTGGCCCTGGTCGTGCGGCATCACAAACCGCATCGGCCACATGATGTGCGGGGCGCTGCGCAGCAGCACTTCGCGCTCGATCAGCGCTTTGCGCACCAGGCCGAACTCATAGTATTCCAGGTAGCGCAGCCCGCCGTGGATCAGTTTGCTTGAGGCGGACGAGGTATGCGACGCCAGGTCATCTTTTTCGCACAAAATAACGGACAGCCCGCGCCCGGCCGCATCGCGTGCGATCGCGCTGCCGTTGATGCCGCCGCCTACTACCAGCAGGTCGCACTCGATTGGTTTCATGGAGCAATTGTGGCCTAAAAGTTCGATTCAGTTCAACTTTTTTGGCAGCAACGCGCTGTTTGCGCAAACGCGGCGATGCCTATCGCCCCGACATTCGACAGAAGGCTTACTTTGCCACGCACTTATCGAATTCATATGCAGCCAGATAGCGCTGTCGAACCAGTAGCATCGCCGCCAGGTCCGTGCGCGCCTCCGCCGATAACGGCCTGGACCGATTGTACTGGCCGCCTTTTATCGAATCGGGCAAATCGTCATAGATCCCAAATAGCTCGTCAGCAAAGCTGCATGTTGCCGTGCGGGCAAGATGCGCACCTTTTTCCAGGTAGATGTGCGCCACATTCGCATCTTTTTCCAGCACCAGCGCGCGCAAGTTTTCGCGCATTGCCGGCACCATTTGCCCTGCTGCCTCGTGATCGACCGCCGCCAGGAAGTGGGGCCAGCTGCGATTCGGGTAGGCGTGCAGCAGTCTGGCGATGATGGGCCGGGTCGGCTCACCTAGCATACCGCTCAGATCGTGCAACTGGTTCAGGAAATCATAGTCGTCCGGTGTGCGTGCCAGCCAGCGTTGACAAATGGCGATCGCACGGCGCAGCGCAGCCGCCCCGCCCTTGTTGCGCGCGAAATCCGGACTTTCAAGCACACTGTATTGATGGGACAGGAGCTTCGTGCTCAGCAGGGCAGCGGCGCGCTGTACCCGCATTGGCGTGCCCGGCGCAGACAGGCGTTCAGCACGTCTCAGCAAGGCGTCGAGGTCGGCGACTCTCACGGACCCGGCCTGCGCCAGATTGTCATAATCTGCCTCGAGCAGGGCGATTTGCTGCGCCGGCGTTTGCGCGCCGGCGTGGACTGGCGCGGCCAGGAACAGGGCAAGCGAAACGAGTAAAGTCAGCAGACGCATGGCAATGATCCTCGGC
>DASWMN010000134.1:0-8118 GCA_036399735.1 Telluria sp.
GCCAACGCCGGCAGCTCCACCGCGTCACCGCTCAGATGCTCAATCTCATGGTGGAAGATGAGCGGCAGGCCGGTCAGGCACAGCAGCAGCATGAACACGGTGCACACCAGACTACTCCAGGTATGCACCCAGCTCCACCCACGCAGCGAACGACTGGACATCATGCGCGGCTCCCCTTCAGCGCAAACACCAGCATCACCGCCGTCGGCACGCCAAGGCCCAGCCACGACCAGACGTCGCCCCAACCGTCGGCAACCAGTGCGCTCACCAGTCCGGAAGCGGTCAGCACACCAAGGGCCAGCGGCCAAGTCCAAATGCGTCGAAAACGGTCTGACATGAAATTCCTTCTGTGCGGTGCGGCCCCGTCGGGTACGACCAAACACAAATATTATTGAATGAGAATGAGAACGATTCCTATTATGATGTATAGTATGCCCTTTCGCAACAGTAATTGCACCGAGCACGTGCACCACCATTAAACCCACATGAGCAAACTTAAGATGAGAATCAAACCAACAATCATGATGAGTGCCTGTGCGCTCGCGGCATACGGCAACATCGGTGCGGGCGTCGCGCAGGAAACGGATCAGGCCGTGGTGGTGGTTCCGGGCAAGCGCGAAAACCGCGTGTCCAAAGGTGCGACTGGCCTGCGGCTGGAAATCAAGGACACGCCGCAGACCATCAGCACCATCGACAAAGAAGAAATGGCCGACTTCGGCACCACTGGTTCCAACGAAGCACTGCGTCTGGGCACAGGCATCAACGTCGAGCAATATGAAACCAACCGGGCCGTGTTCAACGCCCGCGGGTTCGAGGTGCAGCTCACGCAGATCGACGGCCTTGGCATGACCAACGATTACGGCACCGTCGCCGGCCAACAAGACACTTACATCTTCGAGCGTATCGAATTGATCCGTGGCGCCAATGGTTTGCTGACCGGTGTCGGCAATTCCTCCGGCACCATCAATTACGTGCGCAAGCGCCCTACCAACAAGGACGGTGGCGAAGTTACCGTCAGCACCGGCGCGCATTCGCTGGCGCGCGGCGCCCTGGATTACAACAAGGTCCTGACCCCCGACGGCGCCTGGGCCGGCCGGCTGGTGGTCGCCTATGAAGACAAAGGTTCCTACCTGCGCGATCTGAAAGACAAGCAAACCACCATCTACGGCGTGATCGATGGACAGATCGGCAACAATGGGATGGTGACCTTCGGCTTCGGCTACCAGGATGCGAAACAAAAATCGCCAATGTGGGGCTCGCTGACGCTGAATTACGCCGATGGCCGCATGGCGGACTTTGACGAAAGCGCTTCCACGTCCCAGGAATGGACCTTCTGGAATACCAAGTCCAAGAATGCCTTCGTTGAATACACCCACACGCTCAGCCCGAACTGGGAAGCGAAGCTGACCTACAACGTGCGCAGCGCCGAAGAGGAAGTGCGCCTGCTGTACGCCTTCCCTACCGGCACGGGGCTGAACAACGACAATACGGGCTTGATCGGCTGGCCCTACGGCAGCTTTGTCAGCACCCACAACGCCGTGTTCGATGCCAACATCAACGGCCAGTTCGATGCTTTCGGCCGCAAGCACAGCCTGATCGCCGGCATCAGCCGCTCGCATCAAAAAACCTCGACCGACGAGTTCACCTACGATACGGCACTGTACCAGTATCTGCCGCTGCCCGCCTTCCCCTACGCTGGGAATGTGTACCCGGAACCGGTCTGGAATCCTGCAACGCCTGCGTCCAGCGGCGAGCAAACGCTCACTCGCTTCTACGCTGCATCGCGTTTCAATGTGGCGGATGGCGCCAACCTGATCCTCGGCATGAACGCTGTCAACCTTGAGCGCGAAGGCAACTCCAGGTACGGCAGCCTGGTCACCAACACCACGTATCCCGACACCAAAAAAGTCAGCCCTTATGTGGGCGTGACGTACGACTTCACCAGGCAAACGCTGGGCTATGTATCGTACTCGGACATTTTCCAGAATCAGGATCAGGTCGACATTCAAGGGAACTACCTTGCACCGATGACTGGCGTGAACTATGAAACCGGCATCAAAACGGACTGGTTGAACAAGAAGATGCTGACCACGGTCGCCCTGTTCAGCTCGCAACAGCAAGGCATCGCCACGTTTGCCGGCATGTCGCCCGCAGGCACTTACTACTACGAGCCGAAGGATGTGAAGTCGAAGGGCATCGAACTGGAAGCGACCGGCAAGATTGCAAAGGACAGCAAACTGACGGTGGGCCTCACCAAGCTGATCGTCACCGGCCCGGACGGGAACGATATCTATGAATGGATACCGCGCACCGTTGTCAATTTCAAGTTCGACACCCGCTTCTCATCGATCCCGCAGCTGAAGGCAGGCATTGGAGGTCGCTGGCAGTCGGATACCAGCAAGAATGGCGGCGCTCGACAGGATGCCTACTTCCTGGCCAACGTGTTCGCCGCCTACGGCTTGACGGACAAGGCCACGCTGCGCCTCAATATCAACAACCTGACCGACAAGAAGTACATCGGCGGCCTGTCGAACGGCGCCATCTACGGCGCGCCACGGCATGCCACCGTCACGCTCGACTACAAACTCTGATGCAGGGCGCATGATCAGGCCGGCTTGTTGCGCAGTCTTTCGATCCCCTCGAACAGCAACATGCCGGCCATCATCGCGAGGAAGAAGATGAGCGGCTTCGCGCCGCCCTGGGCCAGCGACACCAGCGCGGGCCCGGGACAATAACCTGCCAGTCCCCACCCCACGCCGAACGTCACACTGCCCAGCACCAGCCGCCTGTCGACCCTGGTCGCTGCAGGCAGGCACATTGTTTCGCCCAGCACGGAACGGGTGCGCCTGACGATGAAGGGAAACGCCAGGCCGCCAACTGCCAGGGCGCCACCCATGACAAAGACGAGCGAAGGGTCCCAGCGGCCCGCCAGGTCCAGAAAGCCCAGCACTTTGAACGGATCTGTCATGCCCGACATGATCAGTCCCAGACCGAACAGCAGTCCAGTCAGGAAGGCCATCAGTGTTTTCATTGATAGCCCCTCATGCGACCGCATGGCGCACTAAATAAACCGTCAAGAACCCGGCCAGCATGAAGGCCCCCGTTGCGACCAGCGAGCGTGGCGAACGGCGTGACAGCCCGCAGATGCCATGTCCGCTGGTACAGCCCGAGCCATACCGGGTACCAAGGCCGACCAGCAAGCCGGCGGTAATCAAGGTCGCCGTGTCGGCGTCGACCCGCACCGCCGGCAGCGGCAGCACCAGGCTGTAGATTAAAGGGGCGACCACCGCGCCCGCGATAAATGCAAGCCGCCAACCTATATCCGCGCGAGAAAACTTCAGCAATTCGCCCAGGATCCCGCTGATGCCAGCAATTTTGCCGTTAAACAGCAGCAAGAGCGTCGCTGCCGCGCCGATCATCAGGCCGCCAAGCAGCGATACCCACGGCGTGAAGTGGGGCCAGTCCATCGTCATGTCGTTTCTCCTTCTTGGCGCCAGCTCTCACGCTAGCATGTTTGCGGGCCGTCGTTTCATATTGCTGAAAATGCGTTTCACAATGTGAATTATGGGCTGCAGGAAGCGCCCATCCGCATTCCATTTTCTAAAAATATATTTCATATCATGAGATTTAAAACTTAAACCATTGATTCGTAACGAAAGATTTTTAGTTATATGTCTTATATAAGAGTTCCCGTCGAGCAGAGAAGCGTCTATCATTACTACATGTGGAAGTGCTTTATTTGGCTGCCTTCCAGTTGATTGGCGGCAGCCCAGCGACAAACCAAACCCATTTTTTTGATCCGCTTTTTCTTACCGGGAGATTCACATGTCACAGTACCAAGACGATATCCAAGCCATCGCCGCTTTGAAAGACAAAGAAGGCAGTGCATGGAATGCCATCAATCCTGAGTCCGCTGCACGCATGCGCGCCCAGAACAAATTCAAGACCGGCCTCGATATCGCTCGCTACACGGCCAAGATCATGCGCGCCGACATGGCCAACTACGACGCCGACTCGTCCAAGTACACGCAGTCGCTCGGTTGCTGGCACGGTTTCATCGGTCAACAGAAGATGATTTCGATCAAAAAGCACTTCAACAGCACCGACCGCCGCTACCTCTACCTGTCGGGCTGGATGGTTGCCGCGCTGCGTTCCGAGTTCGGCCCGCTGCCAGACCAGTCGATGCACGAAAAAACCGCCGTCTCCGCGCTGATAAAAGAGCTGTACACCTTCCTGCGCCAGGCTGATGCACGCGAACTGGGCGGCCTATTCCGCCAGCTCGACGCCGCCGAAGGCGCCGCCAAAAAAGCGATCCAGGACCAGATCGACAACCACATCACCCACGTCGTGCCTATCATCGCCGACATCGACGCCGGTTTCGGTAATGCCGAAGCGACCTATCTGCTGGCCAAGCAGTTCATCGAAGCGGGCGCTTGCTGCATCCAGATCGAGAACCAGGTGTCCGACGAGAAGCAGTGCGGCCACCAGGACGGCAAAGTCACCGTGCCACACGAAGACTTCCTCGCCAAGATCCGCGCAATCCGCTACGCCTTCCTGGAACTGGGCGTGGACGACGGCATCATCGTCGCCCGTACCGACTCGCTCGGCGCCGGCCTGACCAAGCAGATCGCTGTCACCACCACCCCGGGCGACCTGGGCGACCAATACAATGCCTTCCTCGATTGCGAAGAAGTGTCGGCTGACGCGCTCGGCAACGGCGACGTGATCATCAAACGCGAAGGCAAGCTGCTGCGTCCAAAACGCCTGCCAAGCAACCTGTTCCAGTTCCGCGCCGGCACCGGCGAAGCACGCTGCGTGCTCGACTGCATCACCTCGCTGCAAAACGGCGCCGATCTGCTGTGGATCGAAACCGAAAAACCGCATATCGCCCAGATCGGCGGCATGGTCAGCGAAATCCGCAAGGTCATTCCTAACGCCAAGCTGGTGTACAACAACAGCCCGTCGTTCAACTGGACCCTGAACTTCCGTCAGCAGATGTTCGATCAGATGAAGGCCGAAGGCAAAGACGTTTCCGCCTACGAGCGCACCCAGCTGATGAGCGTCGAGTACGACAGCAGCGAACTGGCCGCCGCAGCGGATGAGAAGATCCGTACCTTCCAGGCCGATGCGGCACGCGAAGCCGGCATCTTCCATCACCTGATCACGCTGCCGACCTACCACACGGCTGCTCTGTCGACCGACAACCTGGCCAAGGAATACTTCGGCGACCAGGGCATGCTCGGCTACGTCGCTGGCGTTCAGCGCAAGGAAATCCGCCAGGGTATCGCCTGCGTCAAGCACCAGAACATGTCCGGTTCCGACATCGGCGACGATCACAAGGAATACTTCAGCGGCGAAGCGGCACTGAAAGCATCGGGCAAAGACAACACGATGAACCAGTTCTAAGACTGTGCAAATGGTTCGGGCTGAGCCCGGACCAGCCACCACCAACGCCACCTTCGGGTGGCGTTTTTGCTGGCGACGCGCGTAGTGGCAGCGCAAAGCACGCGCGCGCCGCTAACGGGCTATACTGGTCCCATGTTGAATACGGCCCACATCTACGCGCTTGGCACTGGTTCGTCCCTGAACCAGGGTGGCGTTGCTGCGCCTGTTGTCATCATGCGGCGCCTGCGCCGCCAAATCGCCTGGCTCTCCCGGGCTCGGTGAGGGCGGCCGCCATACCGGCCAATTTCGTCCTCTCCGAGCCACCTCCGTCGCTTCTTGCTTCCCCGGCAAATCCGATCACCAGGAGAGATATTCATGAAACCACCGATCACAGTATCGTCGCTCGACGTCGAGCGCCTTGACAACCTGATTCACACCCTCGTCCCCGGGGCCGACAGCAACCATCTTGCACTGCTCGATGAGCTGGCGCGCGCCGATGTCGTCGAACCGCACGACATGCCGCCCGATGTCGTCACCATGAATTCCACGGTCCGCTTTCAGCTCGATGAGCCGGAAGCGCAGTTCTGCCTGACCCTGTCCTATCCCAAGGACATGCGCCAGGTGCCGGACGGGATCTCGATCCTGACGCCGATCGGCACCGCGTTGCTGGGTCTGTCCGTGGGCGACACCATCGCCTGGCCGCGCAGAGACGGGCAATTGCTGAACGTGCGCCTGCTGGAAGTGTCCTACCAGCCGGAGCGCGCGGGCGACTACTTCCGCTAGCCGTTTTGTCCGGTCAAAAAAAACGCCACGTTCGCGTGGCGTTTTTCATGCTTGCGTCAAAGGCAGCTTAACGCGTGCCGATCCGGCCCACTGTCCTGCCGCCGGCCGCTTCCAGCTTGAACACGCTCACCGATTGCGCCAGGGCGGCGGCCATGTCCTGCATTGAGTGCGCGGCAGCCGAGGCTTCTTCCACCAGGGCCGCATTCTGCTGAGTCACCTGGTCCATCGCACCGATAGCCTGATTGACTTCCTGGATGCCCGCGCTCTGTTCGTGCGAAGCCGCAAGAATTTCCGCCATGATGCTGGTCACCTTGCGCACGCTGTCCACGACCTCGTTCATGGTCGCGCCTGCCACACCCACCAGCTCGCTGCCGGAGCCGACCTTGTGCACGGAATCGCCAATCAGCGCCTTGATTTCCTTGGCCGCGTCGGCCGAGCGGTGCGCCAGATTGCGCACTTCGGATGCCACCACGGCAAAGCCGCGGCCCTGCTCGCCCGCCCGTGCCGCTTCCACGGCCGCGTTCAGCGCCAGAATATTGGTCTGGAAGGCGATGCTGTCGATCACGGCAATGATGTCGACAATCTTCTTTGACGACGCATTGATGGCGCCCATGGTCGCCACCACCTGCGCCACCACCTCGCCGCCCTTCAGCGCCACTGCGGAGGCGGACGACGCGAGCTGATTGGCCTGTTTCGCGTTCTCGACGTTCTGATTGACCGTTGCGGTCAGCTCTTCCATGGAAGACGCCGTCTCTTCCAGGGCACCGGCCTGGTGCTCGGTGCGGGCCGATAGATCCTGGTTGCCGGCGGCAATTTGCGCGGACGCGGTGGCCACTTGCTCGGTGCCCGAACGAATCGACGCGACCACGCTCGCCAGACCGTTGCTGATTCCGTTCATGGCCGTCATCAACTGGCCAATTTCATCGTGGCTTGCGGCGCGCAGCTGCACAGTCAGGTCGCCTTGTGCCAGACGCTGGGCTGCCTGGGTGGCATGCTGCAGCGGTCTGGATACCAGGCGGCGGACAATATAGAACAAGGCGGCAGCAAAGCCGAGCAGTGCCATGGCGCCAATGGCGAACAAGGTGTTGCGCAGGCTAATGACTTCCTGCGTCACTTCATCTTCGAACGCGGCGCCCGTAATGGTCCAGTTCCAGTCCTTGTTGGTCTGGAACACCAGGATCTGCTCGCGCCCCGGCTTGCCCTGTGCAGTTACCGGCGTCACGTGCAACGTGCCCTCTTTCGCTTCCAGAATGTCCTTGATGTAGGCGCGCCCGCCCGTATCGAGCAGCTCGAGGGCTTTCTCGCCTTCCATTTCGGGGTGCACTAGGTAATTGCCCAGGGTATCGCCCGGCTTGGAATCGAGCACAAAGAAGAAACCGGAATTGCCCACCTTGAGCGCTTTGATCCGCGCCTTGAGCTCCGCCACATCCGCCGAAATATCGATGCCTACGTACATGATGCCAATCACCTGCTGGTTGGCATCCTTGATCGGCGCGTACTGCGTCACGTGCGGTTTGCCAAACAGGACGGCCATGCCGCGGTAGGTTTTTCCCTCCATCAGCGTGGCGTAAGCGGGGTGCTTGCTGCCCAGTCTGGTCCCGACGGCGCGGCTGCCGTCAGCCTTCTTGACGGAAGTGGCAACCCGGACAAAGTCCCCATTGTGCTTGAGGAAAATCGTCGCATTTCCCCCGGTCATTTCGGAGAACCGGTCCATGGACGTGAAATTCAGATTCAGGTCCACGCCATCATGCTTCATGACCGGCACCACCACGCCGCCGGTGTCGACCGTGCGTTCGGTATCAACGCCAAACACGCCGGGCAGCAGACTGGCATACACCTTGTGGAACTTGTCGACCGCACCGAGCTCGGTGCGATTGAAGGTGTCGATCATATTGCCCACCCCTTGCGCCTGGGTCTTGACCAGTTCGGTCGCCCGCTGGTCGAGCGCCG
>DASWMN010000135.1:0-6311 GCA_036399735.1 Telluria sp.
TCGTTGGTGTAAGCGTGCACCGTGGTCATCAGGCCGGTTTCCAGGCCGATCGCGTCGTTGAGCGGCTTGACCAGCGGGGCCAGGCAGTTGGTGGTGCACGATGCGTTCGAGATCACGGTGTCGGACGCTTTCAGTACGCCTTCGTTCACGCCGAATACGATGGTGGCGTCGACGTCCTTGCCGCCTGGTGCCGAGATGATGACTTTCTTGGCGCCGCCCTTCAAGTGGGCCGAGGCTTTCTCTTTGGTGGTGAAGAAGCCCGTGCACTCGAGCACCACGTCCACGCCCAGCTCGCCCCATGGAATTTCTGCCGGGTTGCGCTGTGCGAACACGCGGATGGAATCGCCGTTGACGATCATGTTGTCGCCGTCAACCGTCACGGTGCCAGGGAACTTGCCGTGCGCGGTGTCATAGCGGGTCAGGTGGGCATTCGACTTGGCGTCGCCCAGGTCATTGATCGCGACGATCTGGATGTCTTGCTTTTTGCCACCTTCGTAGAACGCACGCAGTACATTGCGGCCGATACGGCCATAACCATTGATTGCAACTTTGATCGTCATACTATGCTCCTGATTGATAAGAAAAAGGGGACCGCCAGCGGGGCGTGACGCTTATGCCGCCAGTACGATGTTGACTTTCGCCACGACGTTTTCGACGGTAAAGCCGAAGTGCTTGAACAGCACCGGCGCAGGCGCCGATTCCCCGAAGGTATCGATACCGACCACAGCGCCTTCCAGACCGACGTATTTATACCAAAAATCGGTCACGCCGGCTTCGATGGCCACACGTGGTACGCCGCGCGTCAGCACGCTTGCCTTGTAGGCAGCGTCCTGGCGGTCGAAGACGTCGGTCGACGGCATCGAGACCACGCGCACGGCCACACCCTGCTCTTTCAGAGCGGCAGCCGATTTGACCGCCAGTTCGACTTCCGAACCGGTGGCGATGAGAATGATTTTGGCATTCGGCGCATCCTGCAGCACGTAGCCGCCGCGCGCGATGTCGGCGATCTGGGCGTCGTTGCGCTCCATGTAAGGCAGGTTCTGGCGCGAGAAGATCAGGGTCGACGGGCCGTTCTGGCGGCGCACGGCGGCGCCCCAGGCAGCAGCCGACTCGACGGTGTCGCACGGACGCCAGTTGTCCAGGTTAGGAATCAGGCGCAGCGAGGACACGTGCTCGATCGACTGGTGGGTCGGGCCGTCTTCGCCCAGGCCGATCGAATCGTGGGTGAACACGAAGATCGAACGCAGCTTCATCAGGGCCGCCATGCGCAGCGCATTGCGGCTGTAGTCGGAGAAGGTCAGGAAGGTGGCGCCGAACGGGATGAAGCCGCCGTGCAGGGCCACGCCATTCATGATGGCGCTCATGCCGAACTCGCGCACGCCATAATTGATATGGTTGCCAGGTTTACCGGAACGCAGTGCCACGCACTCTTTCCAGTTGGTCAGGTTGGAACCGGTCAGGTCGGCCGAGCCGCCCAAAAATTCCGGCAGCGCCGGTGCCAGCGCCTGGATCGCGTTCTGGCTGGCTTTGCGGGTGGCAATATTTTCTTTCTTGTCGACGCAGGCGGCGATCGCGCCCGCCAGCACGGCATCGAAATTGGCCGGCAGCGCGCCGCTCATGCGGCGTTCCAGTTCGGCCGCTTCGGCCGGGTGGGCCGCGCGGTAGGCGGCGAATTTGTCGTTCCAGGCCGCTTCACGGCTGGCGCCGGCTGCCTTGGCATCCCAGGCGGTATATACGTCGGCAGGAATGTCGAACGGGACCGAAGTCCACAGCAGGTGCTCGCGCACGGCTGCCACTTCCTTGTCGCCCAGCGCGGCGCCGTGCACCTTGTCGCCGCCCTGCAGATTCGGCGAACCCTTGCCGATGATGGTCTTGCAGCAGATCAGGGTCGGCTTGTCCGAGGTCTTGGCCTGGGCAATCGCCGCGTCCACCGCGGCCACGTTGTGGCCATCGACCGCGCGGATCACGTTCCAGCCATAGGCTTCGAAACGCTGCGGGGTGTCATCGGTGAACCAGCCTTCGACCTTGCCGTCGATCGAGATGCCGTTGTCGTCGTACAGCGCGATCAGCTTGTTCAGTTTGAGGGTGCCGGCCAGCGCGCACACTTCGTGCGAAATCCCTTCCATCAGGCAGCCATCGCCCACGAACGCGTAGGTATAGTGGTCAACCACGTCGAAGCCGGGCTTGTTGAATTCGGCGCCCAGCAGGTATTCCGAGAGCGCCATCCCGACCGCGTTGGCGATCCCCTGGCCGAGCGGGCCGGTGGTCGTCTCCACGCCCGGGGTGATGTCCACTTCCGGGTGGCCCGGGGTCTTCGAGTGCATCTGGCGGAAGGCGCGGATGTCGTCCATGGTCAGCGCGTAGCCGGACAGGTGCAGCAGCGCGTAATGCAGCATCGAGCCATGCCCGTTCGAGAGCAGGAAGCGGTCGCGGTTGATCCACTTCGGATTGGCCGGGTTGTGCTGGTAATGGCCAGCCCACAGTGCGACAGCGATCTCTGCCATGCCCATCGGCATGCCTGGATGGCCAGAATTCGCCTGTTGTACAGCGTCCATTGCCAGTGCACGGATTGCATTGGCCATCAGGGTGGTAGGGAGCGTAGGTGTCATGGGTCGGTCTGCTTCGGTCTGTGGATTGAGAATGCGGGCGGCGCTGCATATGTAACTGAGCCAACTATTTTACCAGACCAGAGGGCGCCGAATTAAAATGCGCAGCGTTCTCCGCCAACTTTTTCACTCTGTCACAGGACCTGCATGCCGCGCTTCTACTGTTCTATGCCGCTCCTGGCCGGCGCCACCATCGACCTGCCCGACGCCGTCGCCCACCACGTGCACGTGCTTCGCCTGCAGCCCGGCGCGCCCCTGACCCTGTTCAATGGCGACGGCCATGAATACCAGGCCGAACTGGTGGCCCAGGACAAGCGCCGCGCCAGCGCGCGCGTCCAGACCGCCGTGGCGCGCGACCTGGAACTGCCGTATGCGATCACCCTGGCCCAGGCCCTGCCGGAAGCGTCCAAGATGGACTGGATTGTCGAAAAAGCGGTGGAAATGGGCGTGGCCGCCATCGTGCCGCTGGCCGCCCAGCGCTGCGTGGTGCGCCTGTCGGCCGAGCGCGCGGAGAAAAAGATGCAGCATTGGCAAGGAATTATTGTGGCCGCTGCTGAACAAAGCGGACGCAACCGTTTGACCCGTCTGGCCGCCCCGGAATCCTTCCAGGACTGGACCAGCCAGCACGATTTGCACCGCCGGATCTTGCTCTCGCCACGCGCCACAGAGTCGCTTTCAAGCTGGGCAAAACACCAGCCACCACAGGCGCTTTCGCTGATGATCGGACCAGAAGGCGGATTTACGGAACAGGAAGAGGAAATTGCGCTCGCGCGTGGTGCGCTGGCACTGGGCATGGGATCGCGCATTCTGCGCACCGAGACGGCCGCCATCGCTGCCGTTGCCGGGCTCAACGCCCTATGGCAGAACTGAAACTGCAGGTAAGAAATATTTCATTTGGTTTACTCAACAAGTGTTGTTTGTTTGCTGAATTTGACCCGCGTCATTATTGACAGTCGGCTATCGGAAGTGGTCTGATGCATGGGTCCAAGCGATCACGCAGACTCGCCCATGAAGCGAGGAACGACATGTAACGGCGTCGTAAAGACGTGATCACCGGTCGTTAAACATTCATTTTGTTTATTACCGCCTGACTAGATCAGCAGGCACATCACCAAAAAATTGGAGAATCCATGCATCAACGTAAACAAATCGCCGTAGCAGTGGCGGTTGCCATCAGCTCGATGGGCGCATACGCTCAAACTGCCGACACGACGACCGTCCAATCGGTTGAAGTGACCGGTTCGCGCATCAAGCGCGCTGCCGCCGAAGGCGCGCTGCCTGTTACGGTCGTAACGCGTCAGCAGCTGGAAGATTCTGGCGCTGTCACGATTGCTGAATTCATCCGTAGCTCGACCTTCTCGAGCGCCGGCCAGTTCCGTCCGCAATCGGGTTCCTCCGCACAATCGTTCGCTGGCGCCAACCTGCGCGGCCTGGGTTCGAACCGTACCCTGGTACTGGTCGATGGCCGCCGTGTTGCTAAAGCACCAAACGTGGGCGATGCAGCCGACATGAACTCGATCCCGATGGCTGCTGTTGAGCGCATCGAAATTCTGACCGACGGCGCGTCGGCAGTGTACGGTTCCGAAGCTATCGGTGGTGTTATCAACATCATCCTGCGCAAAGATTTCGACGGCATGTACTACTCGGTCGGCCGTACCAAGACCAACATCACCGGTGGCGATCGCGAAGAAGCGTCGGCAATGATCGGTATGACCGGCGAAAAAGGCCGCATCATCGCCGGTATGTCCAAGACCAAGCGCGACATCATCTTCGTGCGCGACTATCCATGGGGCGCAGTCAAAGGCGCGTCGGCATTCGCCAACACCTGGTACGCAGCCCAGCCTGACGGCGAAGGCGGCTTCCTGCCACTGGCAACCCAGGGCGGCTGGCGCGGTAACGCCGGTGCTTGTAACGACCCAGGCCGTGGCTTCTACGTTCCAGCTGGCCAGACCCGCTGCCGTTACGACTTCAACCTGGTCGCCGCTGACGAAGCCGCAACCGGCACGACCTCGATCTACGCTCGTGGCGAATACAAAATCGGCGCTGACTTCAACGCCTACGTCACCCTGTCGAACACGAACAACACCTCGTTCGGTCGTTACGCTCCAGTACCTGACTACATCGAAGTGCAAGCCGGCGCACCAGGCAACACCTCGACCACCCCGAACGAACGCGTCTTCCTGGCACACCGCTTCGCCGCTGCCGGCAACCGCGACACCTCGACCGACGGCAACCTGCTCGACATGAGCCTGGGCGTACAAGGCACCGTCGCCGGCTTCGACATCGACGCTGGCCTGCGCAAGACCAAGTCGCACCTGATCGAAACCGGCCGTGGCTTCGTTGTCAAAGGTCTGGCGACCACCGCGATCAACAACGGCGTGTACCGTACCGATGATCCGTTCCTGAACTCGGACACCGTACTGAAATCGATCACCACCACCACCGGCCGTGATTCGCTGTTCCAGTCGACCGAATTCTACGCAAGCGCAACCCACGACGTGTTCTCGATGGCTGGCGGCATGAGCCGTATCTACGCCGCTGTGGAACACCGCAAAGAAGTGTACGCTGACTTGTACGACTCGCTGTCGGAAGCTGGCGAAGTTCTGGGTTCGTCGGGTAGCTCGGCAGGCGGCAGCCGCAAGGTTGACGCAGCATCGGTCGAGTGGCTGTTCCCGATCACCAAAACGTTCGAAGGTACCGTGGCTGCACGTTTCGAGAAATACTCGGACTACGGCAACGACTTCTCGCCTAAGGCGTCGGTTCGTTGGGCACCTACCCGTGCTCTGACCCTGCGCGCATCGGTTGGCCGCGGCTTCCGCGCTCCATCGCTGCCGGACATCACCGCCAAGCCATCGTTCTCGGCTGACAGCATCATCGACTTGCGTCACTGCCTGGCCGACGGTGGTTTCACCGCCGCTCAGTGCGCGACCGAATCGTTCCAGATCCAGGCAACCCGCATTTCGAACCCATCGCTGGGCTCGGAAAAATCGAAGCAGTTCAGCTTCGGCGGCGCGTATGACGTGACCCAGTCGTTCACCGTCAAGGCTGACTACTGGAACACCCAGATCACCGACGTGATCTCGTTCGTCAGCGCACAGGAAATCGTCAACCGTGACAACGGCGACGTTGCTCGTCCGATCCCGAACGGTCTGTCGATCACCCGTGACCCAGTCACCGGCGCGATCCTGAAAATCGTTGCAGGTTCGACCAACGAAGGCCTGCTGAAGTATTCGGGTGTTGACGTTGGCGCGACCTTCTCGCACAAGTACGCAACCGTTGGTAAGTTCAAGCACGATCTGACCTGGTCGCACGTGTACAACGCTGAAGTCAACGGCACCGATTTCAACGGCACCTTCGGTTCGCCGAAGAACCGTGTCTCGCTGAACAACAGCTGGGGCCTGGGCATGGTTGACGTCGCATGGAACGTGAACGCAATCGGCAAGAACGGCGACAAGGAAGACCTGTACGTGTCGACCTACACCACCCACGATCTGCAAGCAACCGTGTCCCCAGGTTTCATCAAGGGCATGAAGCTGAGCGTTGGTCTGGTGAACGCCTTCAACAAGCAGCCACAACTGGTGACCAACACCTCGAAGCCTTTCAACTACGACCTGTACGATGCGTACGGCCGTCAGGCTTACTTCCGTCTGGAACAGAAGTTCTAAATCGGGTCTGACCACCTGAAGGGGCAAGCCTGGCGAACCC
>DASWMN010000136.1:0-8131 GCA_036399735.1 Telluria sp.
AGATCGAGCGCCTCTGCCTCGCCCATGTTCGGCACCACCAGCGTGGCCAGTGGCAGCAGCGGCTGCAGCGCCGCACGCGCGTCGCCTTTTGCCAGGGCGTCGCCATGGCCGCTGGCGAGCACCGGGTCCAGCACCACTGGCAGCTGCGGCGTGCGCCGGCGCAGCTGCACGATGAGCTGGGCGATCGCCCAGGCATTGGCGCGGCTGCCGGGTATGCCGATCTTGACCGCATCAATCTGCGTGGCGTCGATCAGCGCCCGCGCCTGGCGCTGCAGCAGTTCCGGCGCCACCGCTTCGATACCATGCACGCGGTTGTGGTCCTGCACCGTGAGGGCAGTGATCACGGGCAGTGCATGCACGCCCTGCGCGGCAATCGCCAGCAGGTCGGCGGCCATGCCGGCGCCGCCTGACGGATCGAGCCCGGAAAACACCAGCACGGTCGGCATGACCTGCGCCATCATCCCGTAAAGCGCCCGGCCAGCGGCGACGATGGCGAAGCGGCAAAGCGGCGCGGCATGCGGCCGGACAGAAACGCTTCGCGCCCTGCCTGCACGCCCAGCTTCATCGCGCGCGCCATCCGCACCGGGTCCTGGGCCAGGGCGATGGCGCTGTTCATCAGCACACCGTCGCAACCGAGCTCCATGGCAATGGCCGCATCCGAGGCGGTGCCGACGCCGGCATCGACCAGCACCGGCACCCTGGCCTGCTCGATAATCAGCGACAGGTTCCATGGGTTGAGGATGCCCATCCCCGAGCCGATCAGGGAAGCGAGCGGCATGATCGCCACGCAGCCGATCTGCTCCAGGATGCGGGCCTGGATCGGATCGTCGCTGCAGTAGACCATCACGTCGAAGCCGTCACGCACCAGCGCTTCGGCCGCGACCAGGGTTTCCGGCATGTGCGGGAACAGGGTCTTGTCGTCGCCCAGCACCTCGAGCTTGACCAGCTTGCGGCCGTCCAGCAGTTCGCGCGCCATCTGCAGCGTGTAGACGGCGTCCTTGGCGTTGTAGCAGCCGGCCGTGTTGGGCAGGATGGTGTAACGCTCCGGCGGCAGCACGTCCAGCAGGCTGGGGGCGTTCTTGTCCTGGCCGATGTTCACGCGCCGGATTGCCACCGTCACGATCTCGGCGCCGGCGGCGTCGGTCGCTTCGCGGGTTTGCGCCAGGTCGCGGTACTTGCCGCTGCCGACCCGCAGGCGGGAACGGTAGCTGGTACCGGCAATGGTCAGGATGTCGTCGTCATGCATTGTTTTTCTCCTTGTTTCAGCCGCCGCCGATGGCGCGCACAATATCGATCTTGTCCTGCGCCAGCAGCACGTGCTGGGGCCACATCTGGCGCGCGATCACCTTGCGGTTGACGGCCAGCGCCACCGCTTTCTCGGGCATGTCGAGCGTATCGACCAGCTGCTGCAAAGTGGTCCAGGTGGCCACCGTGCGCAACTCGCCATTGAGTTCAATGTCGATCATGTTCAGGCCTTCGGATAGAGCTGGGCGCCGTTCTTGATGAATTCGATGGCTTTGACTTCCATCCCCTGGCGCACGGCCGCGCCTTCGCTCAGGCCATTGTTGGCCGCGTATTCGCGCACTTCCTGGGTGATTTTCATCGAGCAGAAATGCGGGCCGCACATGGAGCAGAAATGCGCCACCTTGGCCGAATCCTTGGGCAGGGTCTCATCGTGGAATTCGCGCGCCTTGTCGGGATCAAGGCCCAGGTTGAACTGGTCGTCCCAGCGGAATTCGAAGCGCGCTTTCGACAGGGCGTTGTCGCGGATCTGTGCACCCGGATGGCCCTTGGCCAGATCGGCGGCATGGGCGGCGATCTTGTAGGTGATGATGCCGTCCTTGACGTCGTCCTTGTTTGGCAAGCCCAGATGCTCCTTGGGCGTGACGTAGCACAGCATGGCGGTACCGTACCAGCCGATCTGCGCGGCGCCAATGCCGGAGGTGATGTGGTCGTAGCCAGGTGCGATGTCGGTGGTCAGGGGCCCGAGCGTGTAGAACGGCGCTTCGCCGCACTGTTCGAGCTGCAGGTCCATGTTCTCTTTGATCAGATGCATCGGCACGTGGCCCGGGCCTTCGATCATCACCTGCACTTCGTGCTTCCACGCGACCTGGGTCAGTTCGCCCAGCGTTTTGAGTTCGGCCAGTTGCGCCTCGTCGTTGGCGTCGTAGATCGAGCCGGGCCGCAGGCCGTCGCCCAGGCTGAACGAGACGTCGTAGGCTTTCATGATGGCGCAGATGTCTTCGAAGTGCTCGTACAGGAAGGATTCCTTGTGATGCGCCAGGCACCACTTGGCCATGATCGAGCCACCGCGCGAGACGATGCCGGTCAGGCGCTTGGCTGTCATTGGCACATAGCGCAGCAGCACGCCGGCGTGAATCGTGAAGTAGTCGACGCCCTGCTCGGCCTGTTCAATCAGGGTATCGCGGAAGATTTCCCAGGTCAGGTCTTCAGCCTTGCCGTTGACCTTTTCCAGCGCCTGGTAAATCGGCACGGTGCCGATCGGGACCGGGCTGTTACGGATGATCCATTCGCGCGTTTCGTGAATGTGCTTGCCGGTCGACAGATCCATCACATTGTCGGCGCCCCAGCGGATGGCCCAGGTCATTTTTTCGACTTCTTCGCCGATCGACGAGGTGACGGCCGAATTGCCGATGTTGGCATTGATCTTGACCAGGAAATTGCGGCCAATGATCATTGGCTCGATTTCCGGGTGGTTGATGTTGGCCGGGATGATGGCGCGGCCGCGCGCGATTTCCTCGCGCACGAATTCGGCCGTGATGCGCGCCGGGATGCTGGCGCCGAAGGACTGGCCAGGATGCTGGCGGCCCAACAGCGCCGCGGTACGCTGGCCCATGGGCCCCGCAGCTTCCATCTGCGCCAGGTATTCCTGGCGGCGCAGGTTTTCGCGGATCGCGACAAATTCCATTTCCGGGGTGACGATGCCGCGCCGCGCGTAGTGCATCTGGGTCACGTTGGCGCCGGCCTTGGCGCGGCGCGGGTTGCGGTGCAGCTGGAAGCGCAGCTTGGCCAGTTCCGGGTTGTCCAGGCGCTCGCGCCCGTAGGCCGAGCTGGGGCCGTCCAGCTGGACAGTGTCGTGACGCTCGAGGATCCAGGGCAGGCGCGGCGCGGCCAGACCGGAGCGGATGTCGATCGCCGCTTTCGGGTCGGAATACGGACCGGAGGTGTCGTACAGATAAACCGGGGGATTCGGCTCGGCCCCAAAGGAGGCTGGCGTGTCCGCCTGGCTGACCTGGCGCATGGGCACGCGGATGTCGGGCCGGCTGCCCTCGACGTAAATCTTGCGCGAATTGGGAAACGGGGCGATGGCCGCCTGGTCCACGGTGGCGGTGGCGGAATCGAACTTCAGTGGTGCATTCATGTGGCTCCTTTGCGTGCAGGAGCCAGCAAAGGAGGTAGGAGCACAGGCGGGCCGCGGACGGACCCAAAACAGGTATGTGGCTCACTAAGCTTCCCTTCGCTGGCATTATCCAGATCAGGTTCAGAGGGTGTTTCTCACCCGCGCCTCGCGTATTGCGATTTGCAGGACCCCTAGCGTGTGCCGCCTTGCGGCAGCGGGCGAATTATACAGCGATGTTACATCGGCAATGCCGATATTTTTACATTCGCTCCAAAACGCCTGTTCATTGCCCTACGGAATTTGATGCACGCAAGACATTAAAGTTGCCAAATTCGCGCAAAATAATATCACCAATTCTCACGGGCACATTACATTTGAATACATATTTCGGACAATTGGTGATCGATACAACACTTGTCGTGTTGTCCAGAAATCGTCGTTGATCGCCGGAATATTTTAGAAATACACTCGTTGCAGCTGTTCTACCAGGACAGCAATGTGCACGCAGGCCGACAGAGCTTGTGGCAACAATAAAACTATCATTTCTCGGAGAAACTCCATGATGCAAAGTAAGACTGGCATGTCCTCGATCGCCACGGCGGTGAAGTTGTTGGTTGCAGCGGTCGCAGTTGGCGTAGTGGGCACGGCTTCAGCCCAGGTGGAATCGGAACAGACGCGCGTGATCGTCGCGTTCAAAAAAGGCATGGGCAAGGACCTGCGCAAGGACATCGGCAAGCACCACGGCCGCGTCAAGCACGACCTCGATGAGATCGACTCGGTCGCCATCGAAATCTCGAAAGCCGACCTGAAGGCGCTGCGCAAGAGCCGCCATGTGGAATCGGTGGAAGAAGATGCGATCCGCCGTCCCTTCGCCACCACTTCCCCGTCGACCGGCACGCCTTACCTGACTGGCCAGTTGGTACCGTACGGTATCAAGATGGTGCAGGCCGACCTGCTGTCGGACGCCAACGTCGGCAACCGCAAGATCTGCATCATCGATTCGGGCGTGGACCGCGCGCATGAAGATATCGTCGGCAACAGCGCCAACATGACGGGCGAATACGACAGCGGCACCGGCTGGTGGTACACCGACGAAAACCACCACGGCACCCACGTGGCGGGCACCATCGCCGCCGTCAACAACAGCGGCAAGGGCGTGGTCGGCGTGAACCCGAACGCCAAGGTCAAGATCCACATCGTCAAGGTCTTCAACGCGGCGGGCTGGGCCTACTCCTCAACCCTGGCGGCAGCGGCCAACAAGTGCGGCGCGGCAGGTGCGAACATCATCAGCATGTCGCTGGGCGGCCCGACCCAGAACACCACCGAAAAACGCGCCTTCGACGCGCTGGCCGCCAAGGGCGTGCTGAGCATCGCTGCAGCGGGCAACGACGGCAATACCGCGATCTCCTACCCGGCCGGCTACGCCAGCGTGATGATGGTCGGCGCGGTAGACGAAAACCGTGCCTGGGCCAGCTTCTCGCAGTACAACACCAAGGTGGAAATCGCAGCACCCGGCGTGGCCGTGCTGTCGTCGGTACCGACCAACAGCGGCACCGCATCGGCGCTCACCGTGGGCGGCACCGCCTACGCACCGGGTGCGATGGATGGCTCGCCAGTCAAAACGGCAACGGCGCCACTGGCTGACTTCGGCATTGGCGACAAGACCACGACCACCGTCGCAGGCAAGGTCTGCCTGATCGCGCGCGGCACGGTCGACTTCGCCACCAAAGTGATGAACTGCCAGAGCAGCGGCGGCGTGGGCGCGGTGGTCTACAACAATGCGGCAGGCGGCTTCGGCGGCACCATGGGCACCACGGTCGCGGCCATTCCATCGGTCACCGCCAGCGATGTCGAGGGCGCTTCGCTCAAGACCAAGCTGGGCCAGAGCGCCACGGTCGCGGTCACCCCGACCAGCTACGCTTACTTTGATGGCACCTCGATGGCAACGCCACACGTATCGGCTGTTGCGGCACTGGTGTGGAGCTACTTCCCAAGCTGCACCGGCCCACAGATCCGCTCGACGCTGACCAAGAGCGCGATCGACCTGGGCCCAGTCGGCCGCGACGTCAAGTTCGGCTATGGTCTGGTGCAGGCCAAGGCAGCCAAGGACCGCATCGCTTCGCTGGGTTGCGGTAACTAAGGGTAGCTAAGCTGGCAGAGCGCCGTTTTCGGCAACTGAAAAAGGACGCTTCGGCGTCCTTTTTTCTTTTCAATTACCATGCGGAATTAAATATTAGTCTGCCAACACAAGCAGTGACGGCGCGCAAAAGCATACCACCGAAAATCATGCGCACTGCATGAGGATGCTACAAATGGGTGACACTTCCGTGACAAAACAACACTTGTTGAGTCCGCTTGAAAACACTGTTGATCAGGCTGAACTTTCGGAAATACACTCAAACGCAATGCTGATCTACCCGATTGGCATGGGTTGTCACCGACCACCAACGCACGCCGGCCAACAGAGCTACGCGGCAACAATAATCATCTATCTTTCGGAGAATTAACATGATTCAGAGCAACACTGGCATGTCATCGATTGCAGTCGCTGTAAAAATTCTGGTTGCAACGGTCGCCGCAGGCGTCCTTGGCAGCGCCGCAGCGGCAGCCGACACCACCCGCGTGATTGTGGCATTCAAACCCGGTTCGGCAGGGAGCATGAAGGCAGCTGTCAAAGCTGCCAAAGGCAGTATCAAACACGAGATTTTCGGGATGGATGCGATGGCCATTGAAGTGCCGAGCGCCGCCCTCCAAGGCTTGCAACACAACCCGAATGTCGAGTACGTGGAAGAAGATGTCCTGCGCAAGCCCTTCGCCCTGACCTCGCCCTCCACCGGCACGCCTTACACGGCGGGCCAGCTGGTTCCATATGGCATACAGATGGTACAGGCAGATCAGCTCAGCGACGCCAGCGCGGGCAACCGCAAGGTCTGCATTATCGATTCCGGCGTGGACCGTGCGCATGAAGACATCGTTGGCAACAGCGCCAACATGAGCGGCGAATACGATGCCGGCACCGGCAACTGGTACACGGACGAAAACCACCACGGCACCCACGTGGCCGGCACCATCGCGGCGGTCAACAACAGCGGCGTGGGCGTGGTGGGTGTCAATCCGAACGCGAAACTGAAGCTGCATATCGTGAAAGTGTTCGGCGCCGACGGCTGGGCCTATTCCTCTACCCTGGCCACGGCCGCCAACAAGTGCGGCGCGGCCGGCGCCAACGTGATCAGCATGTCGCTCGGTGGCGGCCGTTCGAACAAGACCGAACAGCGCGCCTTCGACGCACTGCAGACCAAAGGTGTATTGAGCATTGCTGCTGCCGGCAACGACGGCAACACCGTGATCTCGTATCCGGCCGGCTATGCCAGCGTGATGATGGTCGGCGCGCTGGATGAAAACAAGGTCTGGGCCGATTTCTCGCAGTACAACAGCAAAGTTGAAATTTCCGCGCCTGGCGTGAGCGTGCTGTCGACCGTGCCAATGAACACCGGTTCCAAACCAGCCCTGACGGTGGGCGCGGCCAGCTACACGGCTGGCGCCATGGATGGCTCGCCAAAGAAATCGGCAAGCGCGCCGCTGGCCGACTTCGGCATCGGTGACAAGACCAGCACCACGGTGGCGGGCAAAGTCTGCCTGATCGCGCGTGGCACGGTCGACTTTGCCGTCAAGGTATCGAACTGCCAGGCCAGCGGCGGCGTGGGCGCGGTGGTGTACAACAACGTGGCCGGCGCCTTCGGCGGCACGCTGGGTACCACCGTGACCACCATTCCTTCGGTCACTGCCACCGATGTCGATGGCGCGGCCATGAAGGGCCAGCTGGGCCAGAACGCTACGGTCGCCGTCAATCCGTACAGCTACGACTACTACGACGGCACCTCGATGGCAACGCCGCACGTGTCCGCCGTGGCTGCTCTGGTGTGGAGCTACTATCCAAGCTGCACCGGCGCGCAGATCCGTGCTTCGCTCACCAAGAGCGCGCTCGATCTGGGCACGGCCGGCCGCGATACCAAGTACGGCTTCGGTCTGGTCCAGGCGCTTGCCGCCAAAAACCGCATCGGTTCTCTCGGCTGCGGTAACTAAGCACGGCGCAGGTATGCATGCCGTTCAGTGTATGCTGAACGGCATTTTTCATTTGTGGGACGAGACAGCGTCATGAGCCAGCGCCGCTTTACTGATGTGTTTGTGTCGCGCAGCGAGCGCTTCAGCTTTGGTGTTGCTGGAGACCAGGGCCAGTATTACGTCAGCTTTCCAGTCAGCAATTCCATGTGCGACTACGAAGCGTATTACTGGATCAGCCAGGCGCAGTTCGACGCCTTTCGCGATGATGTCGACCACGCCCTGCGCTTCGTCAACGCTTGCCGGCGCCGCGAGCATGACGACTTGCTGGTGGACCAGCCAGGCAGCATGCGCGGCGACCCCTGAACGTCCAATAAGGATAGTTGCAGCAGGATAAAAACCCGTGATTGCAGGGTTTTTTTTGCGCGCCGTCGTTACCGGGCGGCAGTCCTACTATAATGGTCGTTTTCGCAAAAATTACACGCCAAATCATGGAATTAGCCAAGTCTTTCGAGCCCGCCGACATTGAACAATTCTGGCGCACCGAGTGGGAAAAGCGCGGGTACTTCACCGCCACCCTAGCCGCAGACAAGCCTGCCTTCTCGATCCAGTTGCCGCCGCCCAATGTGACAGGCACGTTGCACATGGGCCACGCCTTCAATCAGACCATCATGGATGGCCTGACCCGCTACTACCGCATGCGTGGCTACA
>DASWMN010000137.1:0-5700 GCA_036399735.1 Telluria sp.
AAAACGGTACGACGTGTAGCGTCCAGCGCGCCCCAGAACATGCCAAAGCCACGGCGCAGGAAGGACAAGGGTTTGAATGACATCGAAACTCCGGCGAAAAATAAAAAAGATGAAAAACGAAAACCCTACCACTCTAAGCGAAATCGCCTGCCTTGTGGTCTAAATGCTCAGGCGGAAAGCACGGAACGCGGGCGTGAAATGGCCAACAAGCCGGCAAATACCAACATGCCGTTCACAATCAGCAATTCAAGGCCCAGCCGGTAACTGCCGAACAAGGCGCCCTGATTGAAATCGAGGATCGCGCACAACACCGGGCCGCCCAGCGCGACCAGCGGCACCCAGCGGTCCCGTACTGTGCGTTGCGTCAGGATGCCGAAGGCGAACAGACCGAGCAGCGGGCCATATGTATATCCGGCCAGCTTGAGCACGACCGCAATCATGCTGGGGCTATCTGCCACCTTGAACGCCATCACCAGCAGCAGGAAGAGCGCGGCAAATCCCAGGTGAACCCGATGGCGCCAGCGTATCTTTTGCGCTTCAGACAGATCCGTGCGGCGCTGCATTCCCAGCAAATCGATGCAGACCGTGGAGGTCAGCGCCGTGATGGCGCCGTCGGCACTGGGGAACAAGGCGGAGATCAGCGCCACCAGGAAAATTACCTGCACGGCGGCCGGCAGATGCTCCATGACCACTGCGGCAAACAGCTTGTCGCCACTGGCGGTCACGCCGGCAAGGGGCGCATACAGATGGAGCAAGCCACCGAGGAACATGAACAGCGTCAGGACCAGCACCAGGATCAGCGTCAGGGTCAGCAGGTTTTTCTGGGAATCGCGCAGCGTCTTGACGGAGATTGTCTTCTGCATCATTTCCTGATCCAGACCAGTCATCGTGATCACAATGAAGATGCCGGCAATAATTTGCTTGAGCCAGAAACCGGGACTGTTGGCGTCCAGCGTAAACACGCGCGACAAACCGCGCTCGCGCATCTGGGCCAGACTCTCGCCGATGCCCAGATCGAGCTGGCCCAGCAGGAACACCACGCAGGCAATCAGGCCGAACAGCATGCACGAGGTTTGCAGCGTATCGGTCCAGACAATGGTCTTCACCCCGCCCTGGTAGGTGTACACAAGGATCATGCCGAGAATGATCAGCGTGGTGATCCAGAACGGCACGCCGAGCCGGTCAAGAATGATGAGCTGCAAAATATTGACGACCAGGTACAAGCGCGCGGTCGCGCCGAGCAGGCGTGACAGGATGAAGAAGGCAGCCCCGCTCTGGTAAGAACGGCGACCCAGGCGCACGTCCAGATAATGGTAAATCGACGTCAGTTGCAGGCGGTAGTACAGCGGCAGCAGGATATACGCCACGGCAATGTAGCCGATCACATAGCCGATCAGGATCTGCATGTAGCCGAAACCGTCGCGCCCGACCGCCCCTGGCACGCTGATGAAGGTCACCCCGGACAGGGTGGTGCCCACCATGCCGAAGGCGACCAGCATCCAGTTACTGCTCTTGTTACCGATGAAAAAACTTTCATTGTTGGCGTGGCGGGAAGTGAACCAGGCGACGCCGACCAGCAGGGCGAAATAAGCAATCAGAATAGCGAACAGAACGAACGGCGACATAGTGCCCCAATGCAATGAATCAATTGGCCAGCAATATACCCTATACCGCCAGTACGATGATCCGCGCGGCCGGCGCCCCCTGGTCGAGCACCAGTTCGGCCACCGACACCGGCAGCCGGAAACGGCGCGGGCCGGCGCTGCCGGGGTTCAGATACAGCACGCCGGCGCGATGCTCGGCCAGGCTCTTGTGCGAGTGGCCATAAATCACCACGTCCACGCCTTCTGCGGCAGGATCGATGCCGAGGGTGGCGATGTCGTGCACCACATGCACGGTCAGCGCGCCGATCCGCACCTGGGCGCTGTCTGGCACGGCCGCCGCCCATGCCGCGCCGTCATTGTTGCCGCGCACCGCAGTCAGGGGGGCGATCGCGGCCAGTTGATCGAGGATGTCCTGGCCGCCGATGTCGCCGCCGTGGATAATATGGTCGCAGCCGGCCAGCGCCGCCAGCGCCTGCGGGCGCAGCAAGCCATGCGTGTCCGAAATGACGCCGATGCGAATCACCGGCGCCTCAGGTGTCGCGGCCGGGCATGCGCAGGAAGGGGCCGATACAGGCGTCAAGGGACTCCTGCTGGCACATCACGAACAAGGTGCCGGATGGATGGAACTGCACGAAATGGGTGGCCCGGGTACCAATTTTGGTGATGCCCCCGACGCAGTCCTTCTTGCCGTTGTCCTTGACGATGCGGTCTTCGAGTTTGTAAAAGCCCTTGGCGCTGGGCGAGGCCGGGATGACGAATTCGCTCTCGGAGACTTCGTCCGCGCTGGTGACGAAGGTGGTGCCGTCGCCGCGGAAACGATAAATCTCGGAGCAACTGCCATCCGGCAGCGACAGCAGCCAGATACCGAGAATGGGATGATCGTTGGCGGGCGGCGCGGCAAAGGCGGCAGGCGCAAGCAAGGCCAGCGACAAGGTAAGCACGGTGGGCAATCGCATCGCAAACTCCTCGAGACCGGTGAGGTGATCAAGTTGTCAGTGTGCCCCAATTCTGGGGCGTGTGCAGGGGCAAGCTAATTTTGGCATGCGGGCAAAAGCGCCTCCGTTACATTGCCCTCGCGCAGGCGGGGGCCATAGCGCCGCAGAATATACGTGCCATGGCGACCCTTACAGCCCCGTTTTCAGAGACCTACTCCGCCTTCGGCTTTGCCGGCCGGCGCGGGCGCGCCGCCTTTTTGGCCGGCGCAGGCGCAGGTTCTGCTGTCGGTTCCGGTGCCGCTTCCGCTGCCATTTCCACCGGCGCTGCCTCCGCCTTTTTCGCGGCCGCCTTGCGCCCGCCCCGCGGCGCACGCCGCTTTTCCTGTACTTCGGGCTGCACTTCCGGCGCCGGCTCAGGCGATGCCTGTGGTTCCGGCTCAGGCATCGCCTTCACCTCAACCACGGTCGCCGCTTCCTCCACAGCCTCCGCCTGCTTGCGCCCGCCACGGCCACCACGGCGGCGCGACTCCGATTTGGCTGGTGCCGGCTCCTGCACCGCCTCCGTCATCACCGCTTCCACCGCTGCCGGTTCGTGCACCGGCACACTGACGCTCTGCGCGCCGCTGCTGCGGTACACATACGCGCCCGATTTTTCATCGCGGCCGAATTCAAGCATGCCGCGGTTCTGCGCTTCTTCCAGCAGATTGCCGAAGGTACGGAAGCCGTAATACGTTTCGTTGAAATCGGGACGGCGGCGCTTGAGGGTATCCTTCAGCAGCGAGGCCCAGATCTTGCCGCTGTCGCCACGTTCGGACACCAGCGCATCGAACATCTCCACCACCAGTTCGATGGCCTGCGCCTTGCGCGCTTCCAGTTCTTCCTTGCGGCGATTGCCCTCGTCCGGCGACTTGCGCGCGGCCGGCTGCTTGCGCTCATCGCGCTTGGCGGCAGCGCGCTTCACTTCGCGTACCAGGTCGTCATAGAAAATGAATTCGTCGCAGTTGGCCACCAGCAGATCGGACGTCGACTGCTTCACGCCCACGCCGATCACCTGCTTGGCGTTTTCGCGCAGCTTGGACACCAGCGGCGAAAAGTCGGAGTCGCCGCTGATGATCACGAAGGTGTTCACATGCGACTTGGTGTAGCACAGGTCGAGCGCGTCAACGACAAGGCGGATATCGGCCGAGTTCTTGCCGGACTGGCGCACGTGCGGAATTTCGATCAGTTCGAAGTTCGCTTCGTGCATGGTGGCCTTGAAGCCCTTGTAGCGCTCCCAGTCGCAGTAAGCCTTCTTGACCACGATGCTGCCCTTCAGGAGCAGGCGCTCGAGGACCGGCTTGATGTCGAATTTTTCGTAGTTCGCGTCGCGCACGCCGAGAGCGACGTTTTCGAAGTCGCAGAAGACGGCCATGCTGATATTGTCGTTCGATGATGCCATTGGATTTGTTCTCTGGTGTTGTTAGTTGCAGGCTAAGTGACGATTATACGCATCAGGTCCGGGCAAGCGGCGTTCGCGTAGCCCGAGACGAAGCTGGCTGCGGCGCCCGTGACCGGATCGAACACGTGGCGCTGCAGCTTGCCGATGTTCGCGCCATACACGTGGATGCTGACCGAATCGCGGTCGCTGAAGGCATTCGAGACGCGGTGCACGTCGCCCACACGCGGCGACACCAGGTCCACGGACCCTGCCGGCAGATGGTGCGAGCAAGTCGCGCGCGGTGGGGTGCCCTCGAACTCCTCGCACGTTTCGGCGCCGCGCAGCACCCCGACCATGCCCCATACGGTGTGATCGTGCACCGGGGTGGTCTGGCCCGGTCCCCAGGCAAAGCTGACGATGGAAAAGCGTTCGGCCGGATCGCAATGGAGCAGGTATTGCTGATAGCGTTCGTGCGAGGTGATCGCAAATTCTGCGGGCAGCCAGTCGTCCCGGGCGACCAGGCCAGCCAGCAGCGCCCGCCCTTCGCTGAAGACGCGTTCCTCCCCCGCGCCGTCGTCGATCAGGCGGGTGAAGGCAGTGACAAATTCTTGCAGACGGGCGGAGGTGCTCATACTGGCCTTTACGCGGTTTTGAAGCAGTCTACTATTATTCTGAACTAGCATGGGCACCTTGACTACGGTCCCCAGCCATGGGATGCTTCGCCTCTGACCAAATCCACAGGAGACCACAGCATGCGTTCCAATGACATTGCCCTCCTGTCGGCCGCCTGATCCCGCACCAACCCGCCTGACCAAGACTCGTGTGTTGATGCGCGCCTGATCGCGCGCCGACCTCCGCATTCCTTTGCCTGCGCGCCTGCTGCGCGCGGCTTTTGCTCGCCCCTCGCGAGCACAACGAATCCGGGAACACACTCTCATCATGATCGACTTCGATTTCGCTTTACTTCGCACCATCGGCTTCACCCAGACCATCGCCGGCCATTTGCACACGCTGGGCGCCATCCCCGACAACGCACGCCTGGTCCGTATCACGCGAGTGCATCGCGACCGCGTCAGCGTGCACGATGGACTGACGCAGTCCAACGCCCGTGCCCCACTGAGCGGCAATCTGGCCACCGGCGACTGGGCCGCTCTGCATGAGGGCCGCATTGTCGCCCTGATGGCGCCTGTCAGCCACCTGACGCGCCGTACCTCGGAAGGCCGTTCCCAGGCCATCGCCAGCAATATCGACACCAGCCTGCTGGTCATGGGCTTGGACCACGACTACAACCCGCGCCGGCTGGAACGCTATCTGGCCTTGGTGCATGCGGCCGGCGTGGCGCCGGTGGTAGTGCTGACCAAGGCCGACATCGGCACCGGCGTCGAACGCAAACGCGAAGAACTGCAGGCGCGGCTGCCGTCCACGATCCCGATCGTGGCCGTCAACGGCCTTGATGCCACCAGCGCCACGGTACTGGCGCCGTGGCTTGGCGCCGGCCAGACCCTGATTTTGCTGGGTTCCTCCGGCGCCGGCAAATCGACGCTGACCAACACGCTCGCCGGCAGCGCCCAGGCCACCGGCGGCGTGCGCGCGGACGACAGCAGGGGGCGCCACACTACCACCGCGCGCTCGCTGCACCAGTGCGCCGGGGGCGCCTGCATTATCGACACGCCCGGCCTGCGCAGCCTGCAGCCCGCCCTGGATGAAGATGAACTGGCGGCATCGTTCGACGACATCGACGCAC
>DASWMN010000138.1:0-23264 GCA_036399735.1 Telluria sp.
CCTGGCGCTCGGGCGTGAAATCGGCCAGCATCTCGTTCCCTGCCACGAAGTTGTACGGCAAGGCTTCGTCGCCGTGGATGTCGAAGAACATGTCGACGCCGGTCTCGTGGATCTTGTTCTTCACGCACAGCACTTCCGGACTGCGCTCGCTCGATGGCGTCATCCACTCGCGGTTCAGATTGGCCCCTGCCGCGTTGGTGCGCAGGTTGCCGCGGTAGGCGCCGTCCGGATTCATGTTCGGCACCACGTAGAACACGGCTTCCTTCAGGCACTGGCGGCCAAAGGCGTCAGCCGGATCGAGCAGGGCGTCGAGCATGCCTTCGACGAACCATTCGGCCATGGTTTCGCCCGGATGCTGGCGCGCGATGACCCAGACTTTTTTCGCCGCGGCCGGGTCGCCGATCACCAGCGCGTTGATGTCGCGCCCGTCGACGGTGCTGCCCAGGTCGAGCATGCGCACGTGTTCGGACATCTGGGCGCGGTCGAGCAGCTCCAGGTGGCGTTCCCACGAGTAGGGCTCGAAGTAAGCGTAGTACACGCTGTCCATGCCCGGGGTGTGGCTGATCGTCATGACCTCGCCGTCAAAGATGGTCGGTACGCGGAACCAGTTCACGCGGTCGTAGCTGGCCATGGCCTGGTAGTCGTTCCAGCCGTCGGGGTAGGCGGCCTTGCCGGCGTTCAGGAAGCGAATCGTGCAAGCCTCGCCTTGCGCGCCCTGCAGGCGGAAGTAGAACCATTGCGTGATATCCGCATGCGAATCCTTGCGGATGTTCAGGTCGATGGCGTCGGCGCTGGTGGCGCGGACGACCTCGATAGCGCCAGCGTCGAACTGGGAGCTGATTTTGATCGACATTGTGTGTCCTTAACTGAATAGATGGGCGGCGCGAAGCCGTGGCGCCATGATACCGCTTGCCTGCTTGTCATGCACAGGAAACAAGGGCGGCGCATACTCGTTCAATATGTTCTTGGAAAGAAACAACTGCTTAACATTTCATGACACTTTCTTCGCTTTCGCGCGAACAAACAGATACAATTGTCAGCTCATTGTCATGTTAGTAATGGCAACAAGTTGGCAGGAATACCAGGAGAGTCGCATGCGTCGTCGGTCCTTCCTTAGCAGTGCAGCAGTGGGTGCAGGTGTGGGCGTGGTTGCCGCGCCAGCCCTGGCGCAGGCGCTGCCGGCAGTGAGCTGGCGACTGGCATCGAGTTTTCCGAAGACGCTCGATACGATATTCGGCGCCGCTGACGTTTTTACGCGACGCGTGTCGCAACTCACGGGCGGAAAATTTCAGATTCGCGCCTTCGCGGGCGGAGAAATTGTACCGGGCCTGCAGGTTCTGGACGCAGTCCAGGCCGGCACCGTGGAAATGGGGCATACGGCCTCGTACTACTACTTTGGCAAGGATCCGACGTTTTCGTTCGATACGGCCATGCCATTCGGTCTCACCTCGCGCCAGCAGACGGCGTGGTACGAGCAGGGTGGCGGACGCGACCTGCTGCGTGAGTTCTTCCGCGGCTATGGCGTGGTCAATTTCCTCGGCGGCAATACCGGCACGCAGATGGGCGGCTGGTACCGCAAGCAGATCAAGACCGTGGCCGACGTCAAGGGGCTGAAAATTCGCATTGCCGGCTTCGCCGGGCGGGTAATGGAGCGCATGGGCGCGGTGCCGCAGCAGATTGCCGGCGCCGATGTGTATCCGGCGCTGGAAAAAGGCACGATCGACGCGGCCGAGTGGGTGGGCCCGTATGACGATGAAAAACTCGGACTGGCCAAGGTGGCCCCGTTCTATTACACGCCGGGCTGGTGGGAAGCAGGTCCCCAGTTGTCGTTTTACGTCAACATCAAGGATTGGGAAAAGCTGCCCAAGGAGTACCAGGCAGCGGTCGAAGTGGCCAGCTACGAAGCCCACGTGGTGATGCAGGCCGAGTACGACGCGCGCAATCCGGCGGCGCTGGCGCGTTTGCTCAAGAGCGGCGCCAAACTGCATACGTTTTCCAAGCCGATCATGGACGCGGCTTACAAGTTTTCGCAGGAAGTGATGGATGAAGAGGCGGGCAAGAACGCCAAATTCAAAAAGATTTACGAGCCATGGAAACGGTTTCGCCAGGATCAGAATATGTGGGCCTCGGTGGCGGAGGCGCAAATGCAGAATTACCTGATATCGGCAGGGCGCAAGTAACTTGTTTAGCTTGTTTGTTTTAAGTCAAAGCGCGCAAAGGCGTAGCTGTTAATTTAGCCGGTGCGCGTCGACATGGCGGGTCCGTAATGGAGGTATTACATGATTGGTATTTTCTTGAAATCGGCAAAAGTCACTAGCATCAACAGCTATGGCTTCTGGATTCAGTGCGGCGAAGAAGAACTCTACCTGCCGTTCGTCGAGTTCCCATGGTTCGAGCACGCCACCGTGCCGCAGATCTGCAAGGTGCGTTACGTCAGCTCCACCCGCCTGTACTGGCCGGACCTCGACCTCGACTTCACGCTCGAGTCGCTGCGCAACCCCGTCGCATCGCCCAACAGTACTTTCCATTACGACTGCTAAGCGCCGTACAATGGCGACACAACCTCCTCGGGAGTGCGTGTGTCGCCCAAGCGCATCTTGTTTGTCGCCATCCTGTTTGCCCCTGCCTTCGGCATGGCGGCAGAACTGCGGATGTGCGTCGATCAGCATCCCCACCTGCCTTACCTGACGCCTGAAGGCGGCGGCACCGTGGGCCGCATGGCCAGCCGCGCCGCGCGCGAAGCCGGTTTCAGACTCACCTTGTTTGTCGCCCCGGTGGCGCGCTGCCGGGTCGAGGTCGAACGCGGTCTGGCGCACAGCTATCCGCTCACCCCCTACCTGCCGGCGCAGCTGCCCTTCGTCGCCTATCCAATGCGCGCCGGGCTTCCCGACAGCACGCGCGCCACGGTGCGGGCACGCGTGGCGCTGTTCCGCCCGGTCGGCGGTACTGCCCAATGGGATGGGGTCAGCATCAGTGGAATCGAGCGTAAGGTGCTGGTACCCCACGGCAGCCTGGTACTGTCCGAGGTGCTGCGTGCGCGCCAGGTGCCTTTCGACCAGGAGGGGCGTTCGCTGGCGATTAACTTCGCCAAGATGCTCGCTGGCCGCGGCGATGCGGCGGCCGGCTTCGAGGCCGAAGGGCTGCAGCTGATGGCGCAGCCACCGTTCGCCGGCAAGATCGAAATGCTGGCCTTGCCGCTGTTCGAACAGACCTATTACCTGGGTGTGTCCAAGACCTACTACGCCAGCCACGGCGCCCAGGTCGAAAAGATGTGGGATGCGCTCGGGCGTTTAAACAAGGCCGCCGAAGCGCTGGAAAAATGAGGCATCGGCCGGCGCCGGATGCGCGTCTTCGTGCAGCAGGACGGCCATGATATGCGTCTCTGCCGCTGCAAAGGTCAGGCGGTAAACGGCGCGCGCCAGTTCGTAGGCTTCCGAGCCTGGCCATGGATCGGGCAGCAGTTCGACCGGCAGCATCGGGTCGTGCAGCTGCACGCGGCGGTAGGCGTGCACCAGCAGGGTACGAATCACGAAAGCCTGTTGCGGGGCCGGTACTTCAGTGCCGCCAAGCGCGACCAGCAGGGGCTGGAACTGGGCGATGAAACGGCGGTAGCCGTCCACCACCGCCGACAGATCCCAGCCTTCCGTGGCCAGCTCGCGCAGCGGGCGGCTCGCTACACCGGCCAGCTCGCTGCTGCGGCATACCAGCAGCTTGCCCTGCGCGCCATGGCGCAGCAGGATTTCCTCGATCACGTCAGGATTCGCCACCGGGTGGCCGAAGATCCCGTTTGAAATCATCGCATAGCCTTCCCACTCGAGCTCCTTGCGCAGCTGGGCGCGGGTCGGTGCGTCGACCGCGCCGTTGGGCGCGAGCACCATGGTCCAGCTGCCATCCCAGTGATTCGTCAGTGGCGCGTAGATGCGCCGGTTGGCGCGCTCAAAACGGGCCAGGGCCTGGGGCAAAATCGCATACGAACTGCGACGGCCGTCGCGGCTGGCCACCAGCCAGCCCTCCTGCGCCAGCCGGAACACGCTGGTGCGCAGCAGACGGTCGTTGATGCCGAACGGCGCCAGCAGCTCGATCAGACTGCCCAGCCAGCACGCGCCGCCGTGCGCGCCGATGGTGTCGCCGAAAATCGTCATCACGAGCGACTTCGAGCGTGGCGGGTCGGTGGCCAGAAATTCGGCTATCCATTCGGTGCTGTTGATTTGTTTCATATATGGATCTTAACGCGGAATCGATATGATTCAAAAATTTAGGTGGACATACGCAAAAGTGTATCGTATTATGGATTGTCAGCCTTTGCAAACGGGAGAAGCACCATGTACGCACAATTGGTAGAAACCGGCCTCAAGAAAGTTCAGACGGCCGAAGACATGGGCGCGGACGAGCTGGCCTTCCAGGCCCGCATCGACGCCGGCGTCAAGATCGAAGCGAAGGACTGGATGCCCGACGCTTACCGCAAGACGCTGGTGCGCCAGATCTCGCAGCACGCCCACTCGGAAATCGTCGGCCAGCTGCCCGAGGGGAACTGGGTCACGCGCGCGCCTACGCTCAAGCGCAAGTCCATCCTGCTGGCCAAGATCCAGGACGAGGCGGGCCACGGCCTGTACCTGTACAGCGCCGCCGAAACGCTGGGCGTCTCGCGCGACGAGCTGCTCGCCGCCCTCCATTCGGGCAAGGCCAAGTATTCGAGCATCTTCAATTATCCGACCCTGTCGTGGGCCGACATGGGCGCGGTGGGCTGGCTGGTCGACGGCTCGGCCATCATCAATCAGATTCCCTTGTGCCGCTGCTCCTACGGGCCGTATGCGCGCGCCATGATCCGCGTCTGCAAGGAAGAATCCTTCCACGCGCGCCAGGGCTACGACATCATGATGAGCCTTGCCAAAGGCACGCCGGAACAAAAAGCGATGGCGCAGGATGCGCTCAACCGCTGGTGGTGGCCGTCACTGATGATGTTCGGCCCGTCGGACGCCGAATCGGTCAACAGCGCGCAGTCGGCCAAGTGGCGCATCAAGCTGTTCTCGAACGACGAACTGCGCCAGCGCATGGTCGACCAGACCGTGCCCCAGGCCGAATACCTGGGCCTGACGATTCCCGATCCCGACCTCAAGTTCAATGCCGAAACCGGCCACTACGAATTCGGCGAGATCGACTGGAGCGAATTCAATAACGTCCTCAAGGGGAACGGCCCGTGCAACCGCGAGCGCCTGGCGACCCGCGTCAAGGCATGGGACGACGGCGCCTGGTTCCGCGAAGCGATGGTCGCCTACGCCGACAAGAAAAGCGCGCGCGCAGCCGCATAAACAAAGCAATTCATCTGGAGCGAGACATGAGTAAAGAATGGCCATTGTGGGAAGTTTTCATCCGCAGCCAGCACGGCCTGGCACACAAGCATGTGGGCAGCCTGCACGCGTCGGACGCCGAGATGGCGGTCAATAACGCGCGCGACGTCTACACCCGCCGCAACGAGGGCGTGTCGATCTGGGTAGTGCGCGCGGCCGACATCGTCGCCTCCAGCCCCGGCGACAAAACCGCGCTGTTCGAGCCATCCAACAACAAGGTGTATCGCCACCCGACCTTCTTCCCGATGCCGGAAGAAGTCAAGAACCTGTGAGTGTGCCCGTGAACGAGAAAATCGAGTACCTGCTGCGCCAGGGCGACAATGCGCTGATCCTGTCGCAGCAGCTGTCCAAGCTGTGCGGCAAGGGCCCGGCGCTGGAGGAAGACATGGCGCTGACCAACGTCGCCCTCGACCTGCTCGGCCAGACCCGCATGTGGCTGAGCTATGCGGGGGAACTGGAAGGCGCGGGCCGCGACGAGGACAAGCTGGCCTATCTGCGCGATGCGCACCAGATGCGCAACTGCATCCTGGTCGAGCAGCCGAACGGGAATTACGCCGACACCATGGTGCGCCAGTTCTTCTTCGATACCTGGCACTATTTCCTGATGCTGGGGCTGACCAGGTCGAGCGACATCCGCATCGCCGAGATCGCGGAAAAGTCGATCAAGGAAGTGACCTATCATCTGCGCCGCAGCGGCGACCTGATGGTACGCATGGGCGATGGGACCGCTGACAGCCACGCCAAAACCCAGAGCGCCGTCAACGCGCTGTGGATGTATTCGGGCGAAGCCTTCCTGTACGACGCGGCCGATGAGGCGATGGTCGCGCAGGGCATCGCCCCCGCAGCCGACGGCCTGCGCGCCCAGTTCCTCGAGCACGTGGCCGAGATTTTTGCCGAAGCCACCCTGAGCATGCCGGATCCGGCAGCGTGGATGCAGAAGGGCGGCAAACAAGGCCGCCACAGCGAACACCTGGGTTACATCCTGGCCGAGATGCAGTTCCTGCAGCGCGCCTATCCCGGGAGCGAGTGGTAATGAACGCCCAGGCCGCCAGCGTCAAGCAGGTCTGGGGCTGGCTCGGCGATGTGGCCGATCCGGAGATCCCCGTCATTTCCGTGGTCGATCTGGGCATCGTGCGCGATGTCGCTTTTGACGGCGACGAATGCGTGGTGACCATCACGCCGACGTACTCGGGTTGCCCGGCGATGCAGGTCATCGCCGAATCGGTCGAGGACGCGCTGCACGCGCACGGCCTGGACAAGGTCAGGCTGGTCAGCCGGCTGTCGCCCGCCTGGACCACCGACTGGATGAGCGAGGCGGGAAAAGCTGCGCTCAAGGGCTATGGCATTGCACCGCCGGCCCAGCAGGTGATCGACATCAGCGGCCTGCACGCGGGCGTCAAGCGGCGCGCCGCGCCCGCGCTGGTGGTCACCTGTCCCAACTGCGGTTCGGAACATACGCAGCTCACCAGCCAGTTCGGCTCCACGCCCTGCAAGGCCTTGTACAAGTGCCTGGACTGCCGCGAGCCTTTCGATTATTTCAAGTGCCACTAAGGCAAACCTGAAGCGACCTATGAGCAAATTCTATCCCCTGACCGTCGCCCGCGTGCACAACGAAACGCGCGACACGATCGCCGTCACCTTCGAGGTGCCGGCCGACTTGGCCGAAGGTTTCCGCTACCAGCAGGGTCAGCACCTGACGCTGCGCGCGCTCATCGATGGCGAAGACGTACGCCGTTCGTACTCGATCTGCTCGGCGGTACAGGACGACTGCCTGCGCGTTGCCATCAAGCGCACCCAGGGCGGCCTGTTTTCCAGCTGGGCCAATGCGCATCTCAAGCCGGGCATGCAGCTCGAAGTGATGCCGCCCATGGGCCACTTCAATGTGCCGCTCGCCGCCGACAAGGCGCGCCACTATCTGGCTTTTGCGGCCGGCAGCGGCATCACGCCTATCCTGTCGATCATCAAGACCACCCTGCTGCACGAACCAGGCAGCCGCTTCACCCTGTTCTACGGGAACCGCGCTTCGTCGTCCGTCATCTTCAGGGATGAACTGTCGGACCTGAAGGACGTGTACATGGAGCGCCTGAACCTGGCGTACGTAATGAGCCGCGAGCAGCAGGACATCGAACTGTTCAACGGCCGCATCACCAAGGAAAAGTGCGAGCAATTCCTCAAGTACTGGGTGCGGGTGGAAGACGTTGACGTCGCCTTCATCTGCGGGCCGGAGGACATGATGCATGGTGTCTCGGCCGCGCTGCAGGAAGCGGGCATGCCGAAGCAGAATATCAAGGTCGAGCTGTTCGCGGCCAGCATTCCCAAGCACGAACACAAGCCGCGCGCGCAGGTGGCGGGCGAGCGCCACGAGACCGAAGTCACGGTCATCATGGACGGCAACCACACCAGCTTCACGATGGACAAGGATAAGGAGTCGATCCTCGACGCGGGCCTGCGTGCCGGGATCGACATGCGCTACTCCTGCAAGGGTGGCGTATGCTCGACCTGCCGCTGCAAACTGATCGACGGCAAAGTCGACATGGATGCGAACTACGCGCTGGAAGACTATGAAATCGCACGCGGCTTTGTGCTGAGCTGCCAGAGTTTCCCCGTTACCGACAAGGTGATTGTCGATTTTGACCAGGCTGAATAAGGCGACCCCCATGATCAATACCTTTGAAAACATCAAGTTCCAGATCGAGAACGGCGTTGCCACCCTGACGCTGAACCGTCCCGATAAGCTGAACAGCTTCACCGTTGCCATGCACCGCGAAGTGCGCGAAGCGCTGAACCAGGTCCAGGCCGACAAGTCGGTGCGGGTGCTGCTGCTGACGGGCGCCGGGCGAGGTTTCTGCGCCGGCCAGGATCTGTCGGACCGCGCAGTCGAACCCGGCGCCCAGGGCGTCGATCTGGGCTTTTCGGTCGAAACCTATTACGCGCCGCTGGTGATGACGCTGCGTTCCCTGCCGATGCCGGTGATCTGCGCGGTTAACGGCGTAGCGGCGGGCGCCGGCGCCAACATCGCGCTGGCCTGCGATATCGTTTTGGCCGGCAAATCGGCCAGCTTCGTGGAAGTGTTCTGCAAACTGGGCCTGATTCCCGATACAGGTGGCACCTGGCATCTGCCACGCCTGGTGGGCCACGCGCGCGCCATGGGCATGGCCATGCTGGGCGAAAAAATCAGCGCTGAAAAAGCGGAAGAATGGGGCCTGATCTGGCGCTGCGTGTCGGATGAAGGCTTGATGGACGAAGCAAGCAGTATGGCCGCCCACCTGGCCATCGCGCCGACCAAGGGTCTGGCGTTCACCAAGCGCGCGCTGCAGGCGAGTTACGCCAACACCTTGCCGGAACAGCTCAAGCTCGAAGGCGAGATGATGCGTGAACTGGGCTACAGCCACGATTACCGCGAAGGAGTGGCCGCCTTTATCGCCAAACGTCCGCCGCACTTCACCGGAGAATAACAATGGCCGCAGCACTCGAGAAGGACAGCATTGTCGCCGTTATCGGCAGCGGCGCCATGGGATCGGGTATCGCCCAGATCGCGGCCGCTGCCGGCTACCAGGTGCGCCTGTTCGACACCCGGCCCGATGCCGTCGTCAAGGCGATTGCGGACATCGGCAAGGTGTACGGCAAGCTGGTGGAAAAAGGCCGCATGCGCGGCGAGGACGCCGCTGCCGCGCATGCGCGCCTGCACCGCCTGACCGACTTGCACGAAGTGGCGGGCGCCGCCATCGTGATTGAAGCGATTGTCGAAAACCTCGACGTCAAGCGCATGCTGTTCGCGGACCTGGAAAAAGTGGTTGGCGACGACTGCATCCTGGCCACCAACACGTCGTCCATTTCGGTGACGGCAATCGCGGCCAAGCTGCGCCGGCCGGAACGGCTGGTCGGCATGCACTTCTTTAATCCCGTACCCTTGATGGCGCTGGTGGAAGTGATCAGCGGCCTCGCGACAGCACAGAGCGTGGCCGACACGGTGTACGCCACCGCCGCCGCCTGGGGCAAGAACCCGGTGCATGCCAAGTCCACGCCCGGCTTCATCGTCAACCGCGTGGCGCGTCCGTTTTACGCGGAAGGCTTGCGTCTGCTCTCGGAGCAGGCTGCCGACCCGGCCACGCTGGACGCGGTCATGCGCGAAGCTGGCGGCTTCCGCATGGGCCCATTCGAACTGATGGACCTGATCGGCCACGACGTCAATTTTTCGGTCACGCAGTCGGTCTTCAACGCTTACTTCGGCGATCCGCGCTTCATGCCGTCGGTGCTGCAGCAGGAAATGGTGAATGCCGGATTCCTGGGCCGCAAATCAGGGCGCGGCTTCTATCAGTATGGCGACGACGCGCCCAAGCCCGTGGTGCAGACCATGGCCAGACAGCCCAATCCCGAAATCGTCGGCATCAGCATGGAGCCGAGCGTCAAGAACGCCGTGACCGAGCCGGTCGAGCTGCGCCTGAAAGCATCCGGTTTTACGGTCACGCATCGCAAACCCCTGCCCGGCGCCGGCCATAACGAGGCGCCCGGTTTCCACTGCACCGGCGCCGCCGTTTTCCTGACCGACGGGCGCACGGCGACCGAGCGCGCCAACGCCAACAAGCATCCGGACACGGTTCTGTATGACCTGGTGCTCGACGCCGCCGGCGCCACCCGCATCGCGCTGGCGCGCGCCGACACGTGCAGCGAAAGCGCCTGGCTTGCCACGGTTGGCTTGTTCCAGGCTGCCGGATTCGAGGTCACCCAGATCGACGACGTGCCTGGCATGGCCGTGATGCGCACGGTTGCCATGCTGGCCAACGAGGCGGCTGATGCAGTGAACCAGGGTGTATGTTCGGCCGAAGCGGTCGACATCGCCATGCAGAAGGGTGTCAACTACCCGCGCGGGCCGCTGGCCTGGGCCGACGCGGTCGGCATCGCCCACATCGTGACGGTCTTGTCGAATCTGGCAGCGACCTATGGCGAGGAGCGCTATCGCGTGTCGCCGCTGCTGCGCCGCAAACTGGCCAATGGAACGCGCTTCCATGGATGATCTGCAGGCCCTGGCCGAACTGGCCGGCAAAACCATGTTCGAGCGCGACCCCGCCAGCCAGGCGCTGGGCATGCTGCTGGCCGAGATTCGTCCCGGTTACGCGCGCATGACCATGCCGGTGCGGCACGACATGCTCAATGGTCACCAGACCTGCCATGGCGGCTACATTTTCATGCTGGCAGATAGCGCCTTCGCGTTTGCCTGCAATTCGCATAACCAGAATACGGTGGGCGCAGGATGCACCATCGACTACCTCGCACCGGGACGCCTGGGCGACTTGCTCACTGCGGAAGCGGTGGAGCAGGCTTTGTCGGGCAAGACCGGCGTCTACGACGTCAAGGTCACCAATCAGGAGGGCCGCGCTGTGGCGCTCCTGCGCGGAAAATCGCATCGCGTCAGCGGTTTGGTGGCCTCCTAGAAGGAGAAGCACGATGGTTCAACGTATTCCCGCGCCCGGCGACCTGGAGCCGATTGAATCGGCCAGCCGCGACGAACTGCAGGCCTTGCAGCTGCAGCGCATGAAATGGTCGCTCAAGCATGCCTACGACAACGTCCCCCACTACAAGGCGGCGTTCGACGCGGCCGGTGTGCACCCGGAAGATCTGCGCACGCTGGCCGATCTGGCCAAATTCCCGTTCACCGACAAGAAAACCCTGCGTGACAATTACCCGTTCGGCCTGTTCGCGGTGCCGCGCGAGAAGGTAGTGCGGATTCATGCTTCGTCCGGCACCACCGGCAAGGCCACCGTGGTCGGCTACACCCAGGGCGACATCGATACCTGGGCCAACGTGGTGGCGCGCTCCATTCGCGCCGCCGGCGGGCGTGCCGGCGACCGCGTGCACATCTCCTACGGTTACGGCCTGTTCACGGGCGGCCTGGGTGCGCACTACGGCGCCGAGCGCCTGGGCTGCACCGTGATTCCGATGTCGGGCGGGCAGACCGAAAAGCAGGTGCAGCTGATCTGCGACTTCGAACCCGAGATCATCATGGTCACCCCGTCCTACATGCTCAACATCATCGAGGAATTCAAGCGCCAGGGCATGGACCCGGCCAAGTCCTCGCTCAAGGTGGGTATCTTTGGCGCCGAACCATGGACCGATGCCATGCGCAGCGAGATCGAACGGCGCGCCGGCATCGACGCCGTCGACATCTACGGCCTGTCCGAGGTGATGGGCCCGGGCGTGGCCAGCGAATGCATCGAGAGCAAGGACGGCCCCGTGGTATGGGAAGATCACTTCTACCCCGAGATCATCGACCCTGTAACGGGCGAAGTGCTGCCTGACGGCGCCGAGGGCGAACTGGTATTTACATCGCTGACCAAAGAAGCGTTGCCGATCATCCGCTACCGCACGCGCGACCTGACACGCCTGCTGCCGCCCACATCGCGCGCCATGCGGCGCATGGGCAAGATCAACGGCCGCTCGGACGACATGCTCATCATTCGCGGCGTGAACGTGTTCCCCAGCCAGATCGAAGAACTGATCCTGAAGATGCCGGCGCTGGCGCCCCACTATCAGCTGGTGGTCACGCGCGAAGGCCACCTCGATTGCCTGGCCGTGCGCGCCGAACTGCGCCAGCCCTCGCTGCCGCAAGACAGCATCGCGGCGCTGGCCCACGAACTGGAACACAACATCAAGACCTTCGTCGGTGTGACGACCAAGGTCACGCTGGTAGCGCCCGAGGGCATTGAACGCACGCTGACCGGCAAGGCCAAGCGCGTGATCGACCAGCGACCGACACCCTGAGAATACTGGAGAGACTATGACTAAAGTGACCGACGCCTTCATCTGCGACGCCATCCGCACCCCCTTCGGCCGCTACGGCGGTTCCCTGTCCGGCGTGCGCGCCGACGACCTGGCCGCCTTGCCGATTGCGGCCCTGATGGCGCGCAACAGCGGTGTGGACTGGCGCGCCGTGGACGACCTGTACTACGGCTGCGCCAACCAGGCCGGCGAGGACAACCGCAATATCGGCCGCATGGCGGCACTGCTGGCAGGCCTGCCGCCGGAAGTGCCGGCCAATACCATCAACCGCCTGTGCGGTTCCAGCCTGGATGCCGTGGGCATCGGCGCACGCGCCATCAAGGCTGGCGAGGCGAACCTGATCATTGCCGGCGGTGTGGAGAGCATGACGCGCGCACCCTTCGTGATGGGCAAGGCTGACAGCGCGTTTTCGCGCGCGGCAAAAATTGAAGACACCACCCTCGGCTGGCGCTTTGTGAACCCGCTGATGAAGGCCAAATACGGCATCGACACGATGCCCGAGACGGCTGAAAACGTGGCCAGGGAATTTTCCATCAGCCGCGCCGACCAGGACGCGTTCGCGCTGCGCAGCCAGCAGCGCTGGGCAGCCGCCCACGCAGCCGGTGTGTTCAAGGAAGAAATCGTCGGCGTGACGATCCCGATGAAGAAAGGCGAATCGCGCGTGTTCGACACCGACGAACACGCGCGCCCGGACACCAGCATCGACATGCTGGCCAAACTGAAGGGTGTGGTCACGCCGGACGGCACCGTCACGGCGGGCAACGCATCCGGTCTGAACGATGGCGCCTGCGCGATCCTGATTGCCTCGGCCGAGGCGGCAGGCCACCATGGCCTGACGCCGCGCGCGCGCATCGTCGCCATGGCCAGCGCGGGCCTGGCGCCGCGCATCATGGGCTTCGGCCCTTCGCCCGCATCTAAGAAGGTACTGGCCATGACCGGCCTGACCATCGGCCAGATGGACGTGATCGAACTGAACGAGGCCTTTGCCGCGCAAGGTCTGGCGGTCACGCGCGACCTGGGCCTGGCGGACGACGCTGCCCACGTCAATCCGAACGGCGGCGCAATCGCCATCGGCCATCCGCTTGGCGCTTCCGGCGCGCGCCTGGTGCTGGCCGCCGTCAATCAGCTGCACCGTACCGGCGGGCGTTACGCGCTGTGCACCATGTGCATCGGTGTGGGCCAGGGCATCGCCCTGATCGTCGAACGCGTCTGAGGAATCGTCATGGTCAAGGTCTATGAAATCGATGGTGTGCGGCCGGTAGTCCATCCGAGCGCTTATGTGCACCCCAGTGCGGTGCTGATCGGCGACGTGATTGTCGGGCCACGCTGCTATATCGGACCGCTGGCGTCCCTGCGCGGCGATTTTGGCCGCCTGATCATGGAAGAGGGCGCCAACCTGCAGGACACCTGCGTGATGCATGGTTTTCCTGGCGACGACACCGTGGTCGGGGTTGACGGCCATATCGGCCACGGCGCCGTTCTCCACGGCTGCCGCATTCTGCGCAATGCCATGGTCGGCATGAACGCGGTGGTGATGGACAAGGCGGTGGTGGGCGAGGAATCGATTGTCGCCGCGATGAGTTTCGTCAAAGCCGGCATGATCATCCCGCCGCGCAGCCTGGTCATGGGCGCCCCCGCGCGCGTGGTGCGTGCGCTGGAAGACAAGGACGTCGCCTGGAAGAGTTTCGGCACCAAACAGTATCACGACCTGGCGATCCGCTCGATGCAGACCATGCGCGAAGTCGATGCGCTGAGCGAACCGGAAGCCGAGCGCAAGCGGATCGACTTCGGCCCCGACATGCACGCCCCAAAAAACTGACTTATTTGATCAAGATCGCGGAGATAAACAATGTCCAACGTAGCAACCCTGCAAAGTCTGATTGGCGGCCGCTGGCTCGGCGCCGAAGCGTCCGTGCCGCTGCACAGTGCCCTGAACAACGCGCTGATTTATCACACCCACGCTGAAAAAATCGACTTCGACGAAGCGGTGACGTATGCGCGCAAGACCGGCGTACCGGCATTGATGGCGCTCGACTTCCAGAAGCGCGCCGCCTGCCTGAAGGCGCTGGCGCTGTACCTGATGGATCGCAAGGAAGAGCTGTACAAGATTTCGCACCTGACCGGCGCCACGCGGCCCGACAGCTGGGTCGACATCGAAGGCGGCATCGGCACCCTGTTCGCGTATGCGAGCATGGGCAGCCGCGAACTGCCATCCTCGAATGTGCTGCATGAAGGCCCGGCGCTGGCGCTGGGCAAGAACGGCGGCTTTGCCGGCACCCACATCCTGGTGCCGCGCGGCGGCCTGGCGGTGCACATCAATGCCTTCAATTTTCCGATCTGGGGTCTGCTTGAAAAATTCGCACCGAGCTTCCTGGCGGCGATGCCGTGCATCGGCAAGCCGGCGACGGCCACCAGCTATCTGACCGAAGCGGTGGTGCGCATGATCCATGACTCCGGCCTGCTGCCGGAAGGCGCGCTGCAGCTCGTCATCGGCAGCACGGGCGACTTGCTGGACCGCCTGGGTGGCTTCGATGCGGTCACCTTTACCGGTTCGGCCGACACGGCTGCCAAGCTGCGCGTGAACAAGAACCTGATCGCCAATTCGGTGCCGTTCACCGCCGAAGCCGATTCGCTCAATTGCGCCATCCTCGGCCCGGATGTGACGCCGGACGACGTGGAATTCGACCTGTTCGTCAAGGAAGTGGCGCGCGAGATGACCGGCAAGTCCGGCCAAAAATGTACCGCCATCCGCCGCATCATTGTGCCGAACCAGCATATCGAAGCGGTCGGTGAACGGCTGCGCCAGCGCTTGTCCAAGATTGTTGTGGGCGATCCGTCGCTGGAAGGCGTGCGCATGGGCGCGCTGGCGTCCATGGAGCAGCACCGCGACGTGCGTGAGCGCGTGGCCATGCTCGCGCGCGGCAACGAGACCCTGTTCGGCGCCAGCGATGGCTTCGCGCCGGTCGGCGAGGGTGCGGCCAACGGCGCCTTCTTCTCGCCGACCCTGCTGCTGTGCCGTGATGGCATGAACAACGACGCGGTGCACGACGTTGAAGCCTTCGGCCCGGTCAGCACCATGATGGGCTATGGCGATCTGGATGAAGCACTGGCGCTGGCGGCGCGTGGCAAGGGGAGCCTGGTCAGCACGCTGGTGACCAGGGATCCGATGATCGCTGCCAAAGCGGTGCCGGTGGCAGCCGCCTCGCATGGACGGGTGCTGGTGCTCGAGCGCGAAGCGGCGGTGGATTCGACCGGTCACGGCTCGCCGCTGCCGCAACTCAAGCACGGTGGTCCGGGTCGCGCCGGCGGCGGCGAGGAACTGGGCGGTATCCGCGCGGTGCGTCACTTCCTGCAGCGCGCCGCGGTGCAAGGCTCACCAACCATGCTGGCCGCGATCACGGGCGAGTATGTGCGCGGTGCCGCCGTGCGCGAGAGCGAGCTGCATCCGTTCCGCAAATACTTCGAGGACCTGGAGATGGGCGACTCGCTGCTGACGCATCGCCGTACCGTAAGCGAGGCCGACATTGTGGCGTTTGGCGGTATTTCGGGTGACTTCTTCTACATGCACTTTGACGAGATCGCAGCGAAGGATTCGCAGTTCGGCAAGCGCATCGCGCACGGCTATTTTGTGCTGTCGGCGGCGGCGGGCCTGTTCGTGTCGCCGGCGCCTGGGCCGGTGCTGGCCAATTACGGTCTGGATAACCTGCGCTTCATTACGCCGGTGGCCATTGGCGACACCATTCGCGCGCGCCTGACCTGCAAGCGCAAGGTGGACCGCAATCGTACCGATGACAAGGGCGTGGGGCAGGGCGTGGTGGCGTGGGATGTGCAGGTGACCAATCAGAATGACGAGCTGGTGGCCAGCTACGATATTCTGACGCTGGTGATGAAGCGCGCCCTGCACGTGGTCCAGTAAACAAGCACGACATTCGTCCCCGCGCCAGGGCAATCCCCGGCGCGGACGATGTGAACTATTTACAGCCGCTTGTCCGCCTGCACCAGGGCCATGAACCCGGCAGCCGGCAGCGGTTTGCTGAACAGGAAGCCCTGCATCTCATCGCAGCGCAGCGTACGCAGTACCGCCAGCTGCGCTTCGGTCTCCACCCCCTCGGCCACCACCTTCAGGCCCAGACTGTGCGCCATCGCGATGATTGCGCCGGCAATGGCTTCATCTTCGGGATTGCTGTCGATACCGGCGATGAAGCTGCGGTCGATCTTGACGAAGTCGAACGGAAAGCGCTTGAGCTGCGCCAGCGACGAATAACCGGTGCCGAAATCGTCCAGCGACAGCTGCACGCCCAGCGCCTTGAGCCCGCTCAGATTGCGCGCCGCATCTTCCGGATTGTTCATCACCGCCGTTTCGGTCAGTTCAAACTCGATGCACTTGCGTTCCAGTCCATTGGTCGCCATCGCCGTGGCGATCTGGTTGAGCAGCTCTGCCTGCACGCACTGCACCGCCGACAGATTGATCGCCACTGGCACGATCTCGATCCCCTTGCGGCGCCACTCGCCCTGCTGCGCGCAGACATCCTCAATCACCCAGGCGCCGATCGGACGGATCAAGCCAGTCTCTTCGGACAGGCCGATAAATTCCAGAGGGCTGATGATGCCGCGCTGCGGATGGTTCCAGCGGATCAGCGCTTCGGCGCTCACGATGCGCCCGTTGAACAGATCGACGCGCGGCTGGTAATACATTTCGAACTGGCGATCTTCGATGGCCAGCTGCAGTTCATTTTCCAGCGCCACGCGCGCGGCCAGGGCGGCGTTCATGCGCGGCGCGTAATACAGGTAGCGCTGGCCCGACACCTTGGCGTTCTTGAGCGCGGCCTCGGCGTGCTTGAACAGGGTTTCGGCATCGCCGCCGTCGCCGGGATAGGTGGCCAGGCCGGCGCGCGTCGAGATGCGCACTTCCTGGTCTTCCAGCATGAAGGGCAGGTCGAGCGCGCTGAACACCTGCTCCTGCAGCACCTCGGCCGCCTGTTCGGGGCCGGCCAGATGCGCCAGCGAGAGCGCGAAGGTATCGCCGCCGATGCGCGCCACGTTGTACGCGTCCGGCAGGCTGTGGCCGAGGCGGCGCGCAATCTGCACCAGCAACGCGTCCCCGGCATGGCGTCCCATCGTGTCGTTCAGATGGGCGAAGCGGTCCAGGTTAATCAGCACCACCGCGACAAAGCCATCGGTGCCGGCATGCAGCAGTTGCGTCAGGCGTTCCTGGAAGCGGCGCCGGTTCGGCAGCGCCGTCATCACGTCGTAATAAGCCAGGTAGGAAAGCTGTTCCTCGCGGTCGAGGAAGAGCAGGGCGAACGACAGGTCGCCGGCGATCTCGTTGAGGATTTTCAGTTCTTCGGCGTCGAACACGCCGGGCGTCTCCGACACCAGCGTCAATACCGCCACCACCCGCTCGCCTACCAGCAGCGGGAAGGCGGCGGCCGCGCGCAAGCCGCGCGGCGCCATGTGATCGCGGAACGCGGCCATGTTCGGGTCGAAGGCGACCACGTTGCAGATGATGGGGTGGCGCGCCTGCACCGCGCGCGCGGCGATCCATTCGTGTTCGGTGTTGGGCGGGCGCTGTGGCAGCGCCATGCCGGCGCTGACGATATTTTCCAGGCCTTCGAGTTCGGCCATGTCGATGCTTGCAGCGACAAAGCCGCCTTCCATGGTCGCCAGGCGGCAGGCTTCCTTGAACAGGGCATTGCGTTCGCGGATGCGGACAATGGCGGAATTAATCCCGGACAGCAGCGCGTAGACGCGGTTCAGGCGGGCGATTTTACGGTGCGCCTCGACCCGTTCCGTCACGTCGTGGGCGAGCACGAACTTGCAGGCCTGGCCATTGAAATGAAGGGGATGCGAGGTGACCTCGACATCGATGACGGTGCCGTCTTTTTTGCGGTGGCGCCAGGTGCCCGACTTTTCCAGGGTGTCCAGCGGCGCATGGCGCAAATTGGCGAACAGCTTGGGCAGCTCTTCCGGCGGGCGCAGATCCGCGATGGTCAGCGCAAGAAATTCGGCTTCGCTGAAACCATAGTGCACGATGGCTGCGGTATTGACAGCCATGAATGCCAGCGTATCAAGCGCGTACACCCACATCGGCATGGGGTACGCCTTGAACAGGTCGTTAAAACTGGTCCCGTTTTCTTCTGCCATGAATGAGGTTCACCATCACCCGGATATACATGGACAGAGTTTATACGAAGCCGAGGTTGCGCACGCTTGAATTGTAGTTAGTCAAGTTCGGTAGTAATTCAAGCAAGTTCGAATCCGAAATCCCCAGCCACGAGCCGAGCGTGGCGGCCAGCTGTTCCACCGAGGTGGTGGGCAGCAGGCGGCCCTGGCCAACATCGTCGACGCCATTGTTGGCGACCACCGGTGCGGTGCCGTAGAAGCGCTGGCCTTTGACCGCGCCGCCCATCAGGAAGTGCATGCTGCCCCAGCCGTGATCGGAACCGTCGGCATTGCCGGCCATGGTGCGGCCAAAGTCCGAGGCGGTAAAGGTGGTGACCTTGTCGGCCACGCCCAGTTCGGCGGTGGCGGCGTAGAAGGCGGCCATCGCATTGCCGACCTTGGTCATCAGGGCTGGATGGTCGGTCAGCATGCCGTCATGCGTGTCGAAACCGCCCATCGAGACGAAGAATACCTGGCGCTTGGCGCCCAGTTCGGCGCCCACGGAAATCATGCGCGCCACCAGTTTGAGCTGGTCGCCCAGGTTGTTCGCGGTGGGGAACACGGTGGCCAGCGGCTTGGCCGCGGCCAGGGCGCCCGTGAGCACCTCATTGGCATCGATGGCGCGCTTGCTGACCTTGTTGTACTCGTTTTCCAGGGTATGGGTGCGGGTCTGGGTAATCAGACTGCGCAGCGCGGCCGAGGCGTTGGTCGAACCGAACAGGGCATTCTTGACGCCGTTGACCGGGGTCGAACCATTGGTCGAGACCTGGTACTGCACCGCCGTCTTACCCGACAGGTAGACCGCATTGCCGGAGACGTTGACGCAGGTGAAGGTCGAATTGGTATTCCCGGCCTGGAACAGGTCGCCCATGCGGCCGCCCCAGCCGGAGGTGGCGCCTTCCGGCAGCGACGATTGCCACACCGATTGCTGATCGTTGTGCGAGAACAGCTTGGGCGGCAGCTTGACCGACTTGTTGGTGTACTGCAGCTTGGTGGTCGGCTGCACCAGCGAGCCGATGTTCAGCATCACGCCCAGCTTGCCGCTGTCGAACAGGGGCAGCAGGGGCGCCAGGCCAGGCGCCAGCGCATACTGGTGGGTGGCGCCGGCGCTGTCGACCGGCGCGACGGTCGGCTTCAGTTCGGTGGCCAGCAGCGCCTCGCGGGTGTAGGCGAAGGACGGACGGAAGCCCGTGTACAGCGCATGGCTGGCGCTATCGTAGGGCACCACGGTATTGGCGTAGTCATTGCCGCCGTACAGGAACACGCAGACCAGCGCCTTGTAGTCGGTCGCGGTGGCTGCGCTGGCTTCGGCCATGGCGGCCAGATTCAGCGCCCACGGCGTGGCAACACCGGCCAGCGACAGGGTGCCGGCACGTTTCAAAAAGGCTCGCCGCGAAGCGGTCATTCCATCTTTATAGTTCAAGGCGAGCTCCTATTTCTGCACAATGAATTCGGGGGCGGCCATCACCAGGACCAGGGCCGCGTAAATGCGGTTCAGGCGCGCCGGATCGGTACCCTTGGGCATGCTGTCGACCGCGGTGCCGATGAGTCGGATGGTGTCCGCGGACAATTGGCCGGCCACCATGATCAGGTTCAGCTCGTCGAACAGGACCTGGGCTGAATCGGCCATGGGCAGCAGGGCCGTGTAATCGCCCTTCACGTCGCCGGTACCGCGGCTGATGATGTTCTGCATGTAGTTGATGTAGCCCACCACGGTCGATTCGTTGGTGATCTGGAATTCTGGGGCGACCATGTTGGCGCGCCCGATTTCCGTATTCGGCGGCACGTAGCCAGGCCGGAAGAAATTGAAGACGCTGCCCGAGCGCAGCGGGCTCTGCCCGAGGCGGCTGGCCGGATCGGAGGTATTGCCGATCGCCCACAGGTTGCCTGGCGAACTGGCCTTGAACGCGCGGGCCCAGCCGGTAAAGCGCAGGATCGGTTCGCGCAGCTTGCCGAAGCTGGCGGCGGAGAGACCGCTGGCGCTGCGCGCTTCCTCGTCGAGCAAAATCGCCCGAATCACGGCTTTCATATTGCCTTTGACGCCGGCGCCGTCGTTATTGAAGGCGGTGGCCACGCGTGCGATGTAGGCGGGCGAAGGATTGCTGCACACCAGGCGCTGAATCAGCTGGCGGCCGATGAACGGTCCCACGTTCGGGTGGGCGAAAATAGCGTCCAGCGCCAGTTTCAGGCTTACAACGCCGTCGGTGCCGGCCGGAATCGTCGTGCCAAGGAAGGTCTTGGCGCCGGTTTCATGGCGGGCGGCAGTCTGGATCATCGGGCGGCGCTTGAAGTCGGGCGTGTCCGTGGTGGTGTCCGTCATGTCGTAGTTCCAGCCGGTGAACACTTTTGCCAGGCCGGTAATGTCGTCCAGGGTGTAGGTTTCCAGTGGAACGCCATTGGCCGTCTTGGGCGTGCCGTCCAGGTTCAGCTGCAGCAGGCCGATCGTGAACAGCTGCATGATTTCGCGCGCATAGTTCTCGTCGGGCAGGGCGCCGGTCTTGGCATTGAATTTTGCGTTGTTGCGGAAGGTGAGGTATTCCCCCATCGCCGGGCTGGTCGACACTTGCTGCAGCAGCGTGCGGTAGTTACCAAAGGCGTTCGCTTCCAGCATGTCCATGAACGCCGCGCCGGTGAAAGCGTTCCAGCCGCTGGTGAACGCCGAAATCGAGGTGACGATGATTTCCGACAGCGCGAAGGTGACGCGCTGGCGCAGTGTGTCCGGGGCGGTAATCAGCTTGGCCCAGAGGCAGGCATCGGCGCCGGACTCGCTGTTTTTCTTGTCCAGGGCGCCATGGCCGCCAGCGATCAGCCAGTCCCAGCGCGAAGTCGACGGCGCCATCGCAAATTGTTCTTCGATCCAGGCGCTGTAGCCGATGGTTTGCACGCGCACCAGCTGGTCGCGGGTCGAGCCCATCGACGACTGCGCCAGGAAGCGCGATGCTTCGGGTGCGCTTGGCGGGGTGGCCGGTTTGGAGGGAAGCTGGGATGGCCCGGTGCCAGACTCGTGGCCACCGCCGCCGCAGGCGCTCAGGGCGGCGCCGGACAAGAGGGCAAGAGCGGGAACTTCAAACGCAGGCTTGTCGGCGCCTACCGTGTCCAGTGCATCGACTTCGATGCTCTCGAGACAACTTTCGTGTGAATCTGGCATGAAAACCATCCTGGTGAGTAACATAACTCATGGATGGTAGATGATTTATAGAAACTTTCCAAACAGCATCTTGTAAATATTTGTTATAAGTTAACACATTGCGACAGCCCGACCGGCGCGATTGTGACCGCTTCCATGTTTGCCTAATTGGCAAGTTATCGTCTGTAATGGCAGTATATGAACATGCATAGGGCATGCGCCGGTTTTTTAGCGGGTTTTACGTGCGGTAGGTCGGACGGCGCGGGGCGCGCCGGCGCGCCAGATTGTGAAATCGCGCGCCGTGCCGCTGTCGTGTTTACCCAACTATGCCGCGCGGGTCAGGCCGAAAGGATCATCAATGCTGTGAGCCGGTTCGGTGAACCACTTCGGACCGGATGGCGTCATATAGAAGTGGTCTTCGTGGCGCACGCCGAATTCGCCCGGAATGCAGATCATCGGCTCGTTCGAGAAACACATGCCCACGTCCAGTGGCGTGCTGTCACTGCCGACCAGGTAGGGCCATTCATGAATGTCCATGCCGATACCATGGCCGGTGCGGTGCGGCAGGCCGGGCAGCTTGTAGCCGGGGCCGAAACCGTTCGCCTCGAGCGAGGCGCGGGCCGCCGCGTCCACCTCGCGGCAAGGCACGCCCAGCTGGGCTGCCTTGAACGCCGCCAGCTGCGCTTCCTTTTCCGCGTTCCATACAAAGCGCTGGCGCTCGCTGACCGCGCCGAACACGTAGGTGCGGGTGATGTCCGAGATGTAACCCTTGACCTGGCAGCCGGTATCGATGAGGACCACGTCGCCCTGTTTCAGGGTTTGCACATAGCTAACGCCGTGCGGATAGGCGGTCGCCTCGCCAAACAGCACAATGCAGAAGTAGGAGCCGGGCGCGCCTACCGCCCTGTGCGCGCGCGCGATGAAATCGGCCACTTCCACCGTCGTGATGCCTTCGGCCAGAATACTGGCGGCGGCCTTGTGCACTTCCAGCGTCATGTTTTTCACCCGCTGCATGAGCGCGATCTCGGCTGCCGATTTGCGCGCGCGGCAATGGGCGGTGACGCGCTGCGCGTTCTCCAGCGCATAGCCTGCCGCCAGCGGACGGATGCCGTCGGCGATGAAGAAGGCAGCGCTTTCGCAAATGCCGATGCGCGCTGGCCGGGCCGCGTCGGGCGCGATGCCCATCCGTCCCAGCACATCGATGAACAGCTGGTAGGGGCTCTCGTGCTCTTCCCAGCAGTTGACCGGGCCTTCGATCAGCATGAAGTCGCGGATCGTGGCTTCTTCAAACGCGGGCGCGATGTATTCAAGCGCGCCGCGGGCCGGCAGAATCGCGCCCACCATGCGTTCGCTGGCATACCACTTGGTGCCGCTGAAGTAAGTCATGTTGGTGCCGGCGTTCAGGTAGACGGCAGCGATGCCTTCGGCCTGCATGAAGGCCTGCGCGCGCGCGATGCGCTGCGCGTGTTCCTCCTTGCCGATGGCGACCATGCCGCCGGTCATGTCGGACAGGGCAGCCAGCGCCGCGTCCATGGTGGTGCCGCCGATACTCATATGCTTCCTTGTTATTTCTTTTCGGTGTCAGTCGAAAAATTCAGTTCCGGGGTGCTGTCCTGGTCGGCCTTGTTCGGGTCCTGCGGGCCATCCGCGGGCAGCTGCATGGGCGTCTCTTCCATGGCAGGCGCGTCGATCTTCAGTTCCAGCTGCTCGGTCATGTCGACCTTCTTGTCGACCGAAACCAGGCTGGGGAACAGGATGATCAGCGCGACCATGATCACTTGGATTACCACAAACGGTATTGCACCCCAATAGATGTCGGAGGTCTTGACTTCTTTCGGCGCCACCGAGCG
>DASWMN010000139.1:0-11935 GCA_036399735.1 Telluria sp.
CATCCTGAACACCACTACTTTCCTGGAGCAGAAATGAGCCGTCCCCGCCAACGCGGCCAATCCCTGGTCGAATACGTCGTCCTGTGCGGCGCCCTCGCCTTCGTGCTGTTCGTGCCGATCAGCGATGAGGTCAGCGGCGGCGAATCGAAGACCACCATCGAGCTTGTGTTCGACGGCTTTAGCAAAGCCTACAAAAAAATTAGCCGTTCCATTTCTTACCCGACCTGATCATGAAACAACAAATCAACAAACTGCGCACTTTCCGCCCCAGCAAGACCTGGATCATTTTCGGCGTCGCGCTGGCCATCGGCCTGCTCGCCGCCCTCACCGCGCGCAGTTACCTGAGCACCCAGATGGAAGCCATCGAGGCGCGCGGCAAAGGCAAGACCATCAATGTGCTGGTCGCCAAAATAGACGTGCCGAAGGGCGCCCTGCTGTCCAAGGACAACGTGGCGATCCGCCCGATTCCGATCGAGTTCGCGCACTCGGTGGCACTCACGCCGGACGACTTCGAACGGGTGGCCGGCCAGCCGCTGGCCTACGCGGTCAAGAGTGGTGAAATGCTGATGTGGGGCTTGATGGAAACCCAGCGCATGCCGACCTTCTCGGCGCGCGTGGAAGCGGGCCGGCGCGCCATGACGGTGCCGGTCGATGAAATCAACTCGATCTCCGGCATGCTGGAACCGGGCGACATCATCGATCTGATGGTGACCATGGAACGCAATGGCCGCAAGATCACCTTCCCCCTGCTGCAAAGCGTGCAGGTGATGGCCACCGGCCAGCGTTCGGTGGACGACGCCGAAAACGGCAGCAAGCAGTACTCCACCGTCACGCTCGATACCAATCCGCAGGAAGCGCAGAACATCATCGTGGCGCGCGAAGCGGGCAAGCTCACGGCCCTGCTGCGCAATCCGCAGGACAAGGAGCCGATCGGCAAGGGTGGCTACGACGTGGCCGCCCTGCTGGGCCAGAACGGTACCCCGGCTTCCTCGGCCACGCCGGCACCGCGCAAGGGTGTGCCGGTGATGTACGGCGGCAGCGGCGCCAACATTCCACCGGAAGCCTTGCGTCTGCCGAAATTCGGCGCCGCGCCGAACGCCGGCGCGAACGCCGGCCCCAGCGCCGATGCCGGCTTCGAGCATGCAGCGCCGCCTGGCGCGCCTGCCGACGGCGCCCGCGCGCCCGTGCTGTCGGCCGTGATCCGCTGATGCCGTTTTGCCCCACAAACCTTGCAACCACCTAATTTGAAACTGAGCAGCGCCATGACCGTGTTATCTTTTTTTACCCGTAACAACCCCTGCCTCCCATTGCAGCCGCGTCTGCTGCCACTGTGCCTGCTGCTGGCCGGCATCGCCAGCGGCGCCCTGGCCGCGCCCGCGCCGGGCCCGAATGCGGCTGGCCTCGACATCAGCGACATGCCGCTGCTGCGCAACGAAGCCGGCAGCGCCGCCAAGGCCAAGCCGCGCAAGGTGCAGGCCGCGCCGGTGCCGTATGCGCCGATCAAGAACGGTGCGCCGGACAACGCCCCGATGCCGGAAATCGAGATGTACGTGGGCGAGTCACGCGTGTTCCCGGCGCCGGGCGTGGCCCGGATCGCCGTCGGCAACGGCAAGGTCATGACCGCCAGCGCGCTCGATGAACGCGAAGTGATTTTGTTCGGCAATGCACCAGGCAACTCGACCCTGTCGATCTGGAACGCCGACGGGCGCCACCAGCGCGTCAAGGTCACGGTCGTGTCGGCCGATACCAGCCGCGTGGCGCGCGAGATTTCCGCCTTCCTGGCGCGCATCCCGGGCGCGCGCTCGTCGATCGTGGCCGACAAGGTCATCGTCGAAGGCGACGACCTGTCCGACGCCGACCGCGAAAAGGTCGCCGAGCTGGCCAAGCGCTATCCGGAAGTGGTCAACTTCACCAGCCAGATCGGCTGGGAACCGATGATCATGATGGACGTGAAGGTGGTCGAGTTCCCGAAAACGGAACTGCGCGAACTGGGCCTGAAATGGAGCCCGACCGGCGGCGCCGCGATCGGCTCGATCTGGTATCCGGGCGGGCGCGGCGACACCGGCAACCGCCAGATCAATATCAATACCAGCACCCCGCAGCCGATCACCGCGATCGGCGGCGACGGCCCGGTCTCGCTGCCGTCCAGCCTGACCATCATGAGCGCGCTGAACCTGGGCCTGAACGCCCAGCTCAACATGCTCGACCAGAAAGGGCGCGCCGCCATCCTGGCCGAGCCGCAGCTGTCTACCCGCAGCGGCTACAAGGCCAGTTTCCTGGCCGGCGGCGAATTCCCTTACTCGGTGGCCAACGACAATGGCGTGACCATCCAGTTCAAGCAATACGGCATCAAACTCGACATCGAACCGAAAGTGGGCCGCAATGGCGTCATCCGCGCCATCATCGAGTCCGAAGTCAGTTCGCTCGATGGTTCGGTCACCTCGGTCGGCGGCCCGGCGTTGCTGACGCGCCGCACCAAGACCGAATTCAATGTGCGCGCCGGCGAGACCATCGTCCTGTCCGGCCTGCTGCAGCGCACCAGCAGCACCGACATCGACAAGGTCCCGCTGCTGGGTGACATCCCGATCCTGGGCGCGCTGTTCCGTTCCAAGCGCTTCCAGAACAAGGAAACCGAGCTGGTCGTGTTCGTCACGCCGACCTCGGTCGACAGCCGCTCGCCCGGCCTGGTCGATCGCGTCGAACGCGCCACCGAACGTCTGAGCCAGACCATGGGGCCGACACCCTACCTGAGCAATCCGCTGCAGCCAGGCCAGGATGCGACCCGCTTCAACGGCGACCAGCCGCCTGCAGGGCTGGCGCCGGCCAAGGCGGCGCCAGCAGCCGCGCCGGCGAGCAGCACGCCGCCGGCACCGGTGCGCGGCAGCCCGCTGCGCGTCAAGCGCAATGGCGCCGTGCTGCGCGCTGAAGCCAGCGCCTCGGCGCTGCCCTTGGCTGACATGAATTACAACACGGTGGTGCGGCTCGGCTCGGCCGAAGTGCGCACCGACGGCGGCACCAGCTGGCGCAACGTGATCGCCTCCGGCGTCAGCGGCTGGATCCTGGTGGACGATGTGGAGCCGATCCACGTTGCCGCCGATGCCCGTGCAACGAACTGAGCGAATCTGACATGTTACAAGTAGAAATTACCCATTCCGACGGCGTGCAGCGCCTGCTGCAGGTACCGGACGAAGCGATCATCGGCAAAGGCTCGCAAAACGAGGTCCGCCTGGACAGCTGGCGCGTGAGCAAGGAACACGCGCGCCTGTTCGCGACCCCATCCGGCGTCCTGCTGGAAGACATGGGCGCCTACGCCGGCGTGTTCGTCAACGGCGAGCGGATCGACCAGCAGTTCGGCCCCTTGCTGGCCACCGACGTGATCGGCGTCGGGCCATTCAAGCTGCGCGTGAGCACGATCGGCGCCGGCGGCGTGGTCCAGGCGGCCGCGCCCGGCTCGCGCTCGAGCGCGGCCGCTTACCGCAACCAGAACGCCACCGACGAAATGCAAGCTTCGCGCCAGGCCGCCGAACGGGTCCAGGCCGAGGTGCTGCAGCAGCGCGCTGGCGCCCCCGCCGTGCGCCCGGCGCCGGCTGCGGCTGCCCCTGCGGCTGCAGCGCCCGTGCCGGCCAAGGCCCAGCCCAAGGCGGCGCCCGAGTATCCGGTCACCATCAGCGCCGACCCGAAACGCCAGGAACTCGAATTCGAGTGGCGCCTGCGCGTGCATACCAAGCTGCTGGCGACCATGGACTTGCGGCGTCACGATGTCTCGAGCATGAGCGACGCCCAGCTGCGCATCGAAACCGAATCGCTGATCCGCCAGATCATGCTCGAACTCGACAGCGAGATTCCTGCCGCGCTCGACCGCACCCTGCTGGCCAAGCAGGTGCTCGACGAAGCGGTCGGACTGGGCCCGCTGGAAGAACTGCTGGCCGACGATGCCGTGACCGAGGTGATGGTCAACCGCTTCGACGAGATCTATGTCGAACGCGCCGGCCGCCTGCACCGCCATCCGCTCACCTTCACGGGCGACCGCGCGGTACTGGGCGTGATTGAACGGATCGTCGCGCCGCTGGGACGCCGCATCGATGAATCCTCGCCGATGGTCGACGCGCGCCTGAAAGACGGCTCGCGCGTGAACGCGATCATCGCGCCGCTGGCGCTCAAGGGTTCCACCCTGACGATCCGGAAATTCTCCAAGAACCGCCTGAGCGCGGCCGACCTGGTCTCGTTCGGCGCGATGAGCCCGGAGATGGCCGAGTTCCTGCAGATCTGCGTGGAAGCGCGCAAGAACATCATCGTCTCCGGCGGTACCGGTTCCGGCAAGACCACCTTGCTCAACATCCTGTCGAACTTCATTCCGCCGGGCGAACGCATCATCACGGTGGAAGATGCGGCCGAACTGAAGCTGCACCATGAACACCTGATCAGCCTCGAATCGCGCCCGCCGAATGCCGAGGGCAAGGGCGCGATCCTGATCCGCGACCTGGTCAAGAACACCCTGCGCATGCGGCCGGACCGGATCGTGGTCGGCGAGTGCCGCGGCGCCGAAGCGCTCGACATGCTGCAGGCCATGAACACCGGCCACGAAGGCTCGCTCACCACGCTGCACGCGAACACCCCGCGCGACGGCCTGGCCCGTCTGGAAACCATGGTCCTGATGGCCGGCATGGACTTGCCGCTGACGGCAATCCGCGAACAGATCACCTCGGCGGTCGACATGGTGGTCCAGCAAACCCGCTTTGCCTGCGGTTCGCGCAAGGTCACCAGCATTACCGAAGTGACCGGCATGGAAAGCGGCAAGATCCAGATCCAGGAAATCTTCAAGTATGTAAACAAGGGTTACGGCGGCGGCGTTGATGGCGGCATGAACAAGGTGCAGGGCTACTTCAGCGGCTGCGACATGGTGCCCGCCTTCTACGAAGAACTGCGCGCGATCGGGACCGATCTCGAGATGGGCATCTTCAAACCGGCCGGGCCGAACGGTGAAACGCCGGAGCCGACCATCTGGCGCCGCCGCGCGGGAGACCTGGCAGAATGAACGGCACCCTGATGATCACCCTGATCACCACCGTGGTGGCGGTGGCCGCGGCCATGCTGGCCTGGTTCATGATCGACGTCGGCACGGTCGGCATCGCGCGCTACCGCGCCAGCTTCACCGAGCGCACCAAGTTCCAGGTACAGGAATTCTTCCTGTTCATCGACGTGCGCAAGCTGTTCGTGGCCAACCTGGCCATGATGACGCTGGGCGCGGCCGTGGTCTGGGGTCTGACCGGCAGCTGGGTGCTGGCGGTGCCGGTGTTCTTCGGCCTGGCGCTGATGCCGCGCTTCCTGTACGCCTGGATGCGCCAGCGCCGCATGATGCAGTTCGAGCACCAGCTGCCGGACGCGCTGATGATGATGTCGGGCGGGATGCGCGCCGGGGTCGGGCTGAGCTCGGCCATCGCTCAGGTGGTGGCCGAAGCGCCCAATCCGGTGGGCCAGGAATTTTCCCTGCTGCTGCGCGAACAGCGCCTGGGCGTCACGCTCGAGCAGAGCCTGAACAACCTGGCGCGCCGCATGCCGACCCAGACCACCTCACTGGTGGTGTCGGCCATGCGCATCGCTTCCGAAACCGGGGGCGGCCTGGCCGAAACGCTGGAACGCACGGCGGTGACGATTCGATCGCGCCTGCAAATGGAAGGCAAGATCCGCGCCCTGACCGCGCAGGGCAAGCTGCAGGCGATCGTGGTGGGCCTGCTGCCGGTCGGCCTGATGCTGGTGCTCAATGCCATGGAGCCGCAAGCCATGGCGCTGCTGTGGCATTCGCGCGTGGGCTGGGCCACGCTGGCGGTGCTGGCCGTGTTCGAATTCATGGGGGTGTACGTCATCCGCAGAATCATCGACATCGATGTGTAAGAAAAGGATTTCCTGACCATGCAATCGCTACTCCTGCAGCACGGCACCGCCGTGATTGCCTTCTTCGCCGTCCTGATGGGAATGGCAGCGGCCCTGGTGGCCTGGATCGTCACGCGCACGGTCGCCGAAGTGCCGCCCGAAGACCGCGCCTACAAGGATCCGCCGCCACTGGGCTTCCGCCTGGCGGCGCTGCCGATCCACTGGCTCGGCCATTTTCTGGCGCCCACCATCTCCGGCAAGAACCACGCCAAAATGCAGGCCGGCCTGCGCCAGGCCGGCCTGGAATACCAGATCACGGTGCCGCAGTTCGTCGCCGGCCGTCTGATGTGCGCGCTGCTGGTGGTGGCCATCGTCTGCTGGGGCCTGGCCTCCTTCGATACCGATGGCGCCGAGCCGTCGCGCTTCGGCACCCGCGTGTATGCGCTGGCGTCGATGGTGGCGGCGCTGGCCGGCTACTTCTATCCCAGCATCTGGCTGCGCGACCGGCTGGGGGCGCGGCGCAAGGAATTGCTGCGCGCGCTGCCGTTCTACCTGGACGTGATCACCCTGTGCGTGGAGGCCGGGCTGAACATGCAGGGCGCCATGAACCAGGCCGTGGCCAAGGGTCCCAAGGGCGTGCTGCGCGACGAGATCCAGCGCGTGCTGCGCGATATCCGGGCCGGCAAGGGCCGCGCCGACTCGCTGCGCGCCATGTCCGACCGCCTCAATGAAGCGCCCGTGACCAGCTTCACCACGGCCGTGATCCAGGCCGAAAGCATGGGCATGAATCTCGGTCCGATCCTGCGCGCACAGGCCGACCAGCGTCGCTCGGAACGCTTCCTGCGCGCTGAAAAACTGGCCATGGAAGCGCCGGTCAAGATGCTGTTCCCGCTGATTGTATTTATTTTCCCTTGTACTTTTATTGTGTTGTTCTTCCCGATCGTCATGAAGTTCATGCACGCAGGCATATGAGCCCCGTGCTCCCACACCCGTACACAGAAGACCTAACTATGACCTACGACTCCAGGGCGCCAGGCGCCCCCCGCAGCACCACGGCCGCCACCCTGCATAGCGGCGCCGGCCGCCATGCGCTGTCGCTGAACGTGGCGGCCAGCTTCCTGCAGCGTTTTCGCGGCCTGATGCTGGCGCCGCCGCTGGCGCCCGATGCCGGCCTGCTGCTGCCCGGCTGCCCGAGTGTGCACACCATGTTCATGCGTTACCCGATCGACGTGCTGTACCTGGACCGCGACGGCCGCGTGCTCAAATGCGTGCCGGCGCTCAAGCCATGGCGCGCCAGCATCAGCAACGCCGGCCGCGATGCCAGCGGCCAGCGCCACCAGCGCGCCGCCCACACGCTCGAGCTGGCGGCAGGCGCGATTGGCCGTTTCGGCCTGGCCGCCGGCGACCGCCTGGAACACCCATTGTTCCTGCGCAGCGGCAAGCCAGCCCCGATTGGCGGCCTCAAGATGCGCCAGGGCGGCGTGGCCCTGATTGAAATGGCCGTGGTCGGCCCGATCCTGACCGTGCTCGGCCTCGCATTGGTGCAGTACGGGATGATGTTCTTCGCCAAGAACCAGATGAACCACGCGTCCTTCATGGCGGCCCGCTCGGGCAGCGTGCACAATGCCAGCGTGCAGTCGGTGACGGACGCGTACGCAATCGCCCTGGTGCCAATGTACGGCGGCGGCGAGACCGCGGCCGAGATCGCCAAGTCGCTGGCCGATGCCAAGCTCGATCTGGCGCTCAACAGCAAAATCGAGATCCTGAACCCGACCGCGGAAAGCTTCGCCGACTTCGGCGAGGCGGCCCTGCAGACTAAATACAATACCAACGGCAAGCGCGTGATCCCGAACGGCAATCTGGCCTTCAAACCACAGACCGTGGGCGCCACCTCTGGCCAAACGCTGCAGGACGCCAACCTGCTCAAGCTGCGCATCACGCACGGCTACAAACCGGTGGTGCCCATCGTGGCCAGCATCTACAAGTCTTACCTCAAGTATTTCGATCCCAAGGACAATGCCTACCAGACGCTCCTGATCGAGAATGGCCGCATTCCGGTGGTCAATTACGTGACCGTGCAGATGCAATCGGACGCGATCGAACCGTCCAATCCGATCTCGTCGCCCGGCGCCGGCAACAATGGCAATCCAACCGATCCGGGCGATCCACCGGGCAACCCGAATCCGGGTCCGCCGCCAGACTGCACGCTGGGTGGCTGCACCACACCGCCGCCGGCCACCGGCGGTACCTGCCCGGTCCCGGTGCAGACCACGCTGTCGTCAGACACCCTGTTCGCGTTCGACAGCGCGACCTTGGGCATCGCCGGCCAGCTGGCGCTCGACAAGCTGATCGCCAGGGTCAACGACCTCAAGATCGAAGTCGACATCCTGAAGGTCACCGGGCACACCGATCCGCTCGGCAGCGAAGCCCACAATCTGGACTTGTCGAAGCGGCGCGCCCAGGCCGTGCTCGACTACCTCAACCAGAAGGGCCTGCGCGCCAACAACGTCGAGGTGAACGGGGTCGGTTCGACTGAACTGGTCAAACCGCTGGCCCAGTGCCAGAACATGAATGACGCCGATACCAAGGCTTGCCTGGCGCCGAACCGGCGCGTGGTGGTCGACATCATTCCGAAGTAAATCCGCTCCGCTGCGCCGCCACCCGGCGGCGCAGCCATTCCTGCGCCCGGCAACCGGGCCCCCGTACGAACCGAAAGGAAGCGCCATGTCCCGCGTATCGCCACGTTTGTCCCTGCCTGTCCGGCCCGCCCTGCTGGCGGGCCTGATCGCCGCTGTGCTGAGCGGCAGCCCGGCCCACGCCGCCTGCGGCGACGCCGGCACGCCCTGCGCCCTCGAGAACACGCCTGGCACCCAGCAAAGCAATGCGCCAGTCAATCTCGGCGTGGGCAACCCGATCCACCTGGCCAGCGGCAACAAGTACCAGCAGGAAGTCGACCTGCCGGCACTGCCGGGCGTGCTGGGGATCGAGATCGTGCGCCATTACAACAGCTCGCTGAGCTCGCCACGCCACCTGCCCGGGCCACTCGGGCGGGGCTGGCGCCTGTCGTATGAAACCCGGCTGAGCCTGATCGGCAATTCGATCGAGATCACCCAGGCCGACGGCAGTACGCTGGCGTTCGGACGCGACCTGCTCGAGCCGTCCGTGGCGCGCCACCGCGATCCGGCGCGCGGCACCATCCGCATCGACAAGCGCGGGCGCGACGAGCAATACACCTGGACCTGGGCCGATGGCCGCAAGCTCAGCTTCGACCGGCTCGGCCTGCTGACCCAGATCCAGGCCGCCACTGGCGAAATTCTCAGCCTGCAGTACGACGCGGCCGGCCTGCTCACGCGCGTGACCGATCCGCAAGGGCGCAGCCTGCGCTTTGACTGGCTGGACAAGGAAACAGCGCGCGCGGGCGATCGCTTCCGTGGCGTGCGCCGCATCGATTCCCCGGTGGGCCGCTTCAGCTACGGCTATGGCAGCGCTGCGCCCAAGGGCATGCCCGGTGCGCCACGCACGCTGCTGGCCAATCTGGTCAGCGTACGCTATCCGGAGGCGGCCGGCATGCCCCAAACCGGACGCAGCTACCACTACGAGAATGGCCTGCAGCCAACCCTGCTGACGGGCATCAGCATCGACGGCAAGGACGCGGCCGGCAAAGCCGTGAGCGCGCGTTACGCCACCTATGGTTACCGCGCCGACGGCAAGGCGATCCTGTCGACCCACGAGGGCGGCGCCAACCAGGTCACGCTTGACTACAGCGTGCCGGGTCAGACCACCGTCACCAACAGCCTGGGCCAGAAAACGGTGGTCAAGTACACCGCACTGGGCGACGACTACCGCGTCCTCGAATCGCGCGGCGCCGGGTGTACGTGGTGCGGCGAGACCAATGTGCGCTACCAGTACGACAAGGCCGGGCGCCTGATCCAGACGACCAAGCTCGACAGCGCGGGAACGCCGCTCTGGGACGAGCGGCTCGAACTCGACACACTGGGCCGCACCGTGCGCGTGGCGCGCGCCGCCTATGTGGGCGGCAAGGCCCAGCCGGCGCAATGGCGCGTGCGCTACGCCTATGGCGCAGGCACCGAACCGGTCCTGGTGGCGCGCCCGAGCGTCATTGCCGGCAAGGAAAGCGTGACCCGCTATACCTACCATGCCAATGGCCAGCTGCTCAGCACCAGCGACAGCGGCTGGTCGCGCGCGCCCGAGTCCCAGGCTGCACCAGTGGCGCTGACCCGCAGCACGCGCTATGCCTACCGTATCGTCAACGGCCGCAGCGTGCTGGCGGCCATTGACGGCCCCCTCCCAAATGGCAAACTGGGCACGCCGGCCGACTCCGACATCACCACGTTTACCTGGGACAGCACGGGCAGCTTCATCACTGTGACCGTGGCGCCGGGCAATGTTGTCACCACCGTCAAGGAACGCGACGACGCGCGCCGCCCCACCATCGTCACCAGTGGCGACGGCGCGCGCCTGGCTGAAGCGGTCGTGCGCTACGCCCCGCAAGGACAGACGCTGTCCCTGCGCGAAGCGGCCTGGCTGGTCGGCAAGAACGGTACGCCCGATGGCGGCAGCAAGCTCAGCAACGAGATCGCCTACAGCTACGATGCCCAAGGCCGTACCGCTGCACTGCGCCACGGCCAGCGGCCGCTGATGCGCTACCAGTACGACCAGGCAGGCAACCTGACCCACACCATATTGGGCGACCTGAGCCAGAGCGCGCGCAGCTTCGACAGCGAAGGCCGCGTGCTGGCACACGCCGAGTACGGTCCCGGCGGCAGCCGCGGCACGCTGCGTACCTTCAGCTACGGCCCCGATGGCCTGGCCGAGACCGACAGCACGGTCACCACGGTCAACCCGGAGCGCTTGCACCAGGTGCGCACACGCACCTTTGACGCCGCGCCGGGCGCAGCGCTGCCCGGCACGCAAATGCAGCGTGGCAAGGACGGCACGCTGGCTGAGCGCTGGGTGGAAACGGTGACCCGTGCCGACGGCAGCACCATCACGCGCTGGGTCGATGACTTCGGCCGTCTGAGCGCCTTGCGTTCGCCGGAAAAAGGCCTGGTCAGTGGCCAGTACGACGCGGCCGACCAGCTCATCGTGTTACGCGAGGCGAGCGGCACCACGACCCGCATCGCGCGCGACATGCTGGGCCGCGCATTGCAGGTCGATTACCACGCGCCGGACGGCGGCATCGCCGGCAGTATCGTATTCGCCTATGCCGGCCAGGTGCTGGCGCAGGAAACGCGCATTGGCAACGGCAAGCTCGACAACCAGATCAGCTGGGATGCGGACGCCTGGGGCCGGCCGAGCGGCAAGCGTCTTCAGGTCGCGGGCGAGGCTGGCGCCAAGGCAGTGCAACTAACGCTCACATCCGATCTGGAGCGCGATACCCTGCGCTTGCGCAAGACAACGCCCGGCGGCGCCGTCGTGGTTTATCAATACGACCTTGCCGGCAATGTCAGTGGCATCAAGGTCAACGGCCAGGCCGTCGTTTCGGACGTCCAGTACGGCATCAACGCACGCGGCTTGCGGGCCGAGCAGTTCACCTTTGGCAACGGTCTGCTGACCCGCACCACATTCGATGCCAATGGTCTGCTGGCCGGGCATGACAGCGGCGTGGAGCGGCTGCGGTTCAGGGTCGATGCGCAGCAGCAAATTATTGCCATTCAACGCAGTCCGCAGCCAGCGCCGGCAGGCAAGGCCAAGCTGGCCTTCACGCTGCCGTCGCTGATTCCGTCAGCCCACGCCGCCGTGCGCGCGCCCGGCGCCGAGCCGGTATGGTCGCAAGCCTTCGACTATGACCAGCACGGGCGCCTGCGCGGCGAGCACACGAGCGGCCAACGTCAGGCCGGTCTGGTCTACGATGCCCTGGGCAACCGGGCCGGCACCAGTGCCGAACCCAGGGATGCAGACGGCCACGTGCTCGCCCATGGCGGCCGCACCCTGATCTACAACCGCGCCGGCCAGCTCGAACGCGTCACCGATGCAGCCGGCGCCGTGGTGGCCACGTACCGCTACGATGCGGCCGGCATGCGGGTGGCCAAGCACGTGGCCG
>DASWMN010000140.1:0-3275 GCA_036399735.1 Telluria sp.
GAAGAAGAAGAAACCCAGGTCGCGACCAAATTCGGCGTCTTCGGCGCCACCCTGATCACTTTCTTCCTGGCGGAGATGGGTGACAAAACGCAGTTCGCCACCATCGCCATGGCCGCCCATTACGCCGCGCCAGTCATGGTCGTGATCGGCACTACCCTCGGCATGCTGATTGCCGACGTGCCAGCTGTATTTATCGGCGACAAGCTGGCCGCAAAAATCCCCATGAAGCTGGTGCATGCGATTGCCGCCGGCATCTTCGCGCTCCTGGGTGCGGCCACGCTGCTCGGTGCGGGCGCCAAATTGGGTATTTGACGCCGTCGCAAGGGCGCTAGTCGCGGTACCAGAGTTGTTTGCGCGCCAGCGGCAGGCTGTCCGGCATCAGCGGATTGTGCAGCTCGATCACCTGGCGCTGGCGCAGGCGGGCGCGGCGCAGCATGTCGCCATAAAATGCCTGGAACAGGCGTTCGAAGGAACCGTCCGCGATCATTTTTTCCAGTCCGTCGCGCAGGTCGGCCTCCAGCCGGGCGTCATCCTTGCGTACAAAAAAATAGATCGCCGTCGGATAGCGCAGCACAATGTCTGGCAGCACTGCAAGGCGCTTCTTGTGCAGGTCGGCTTCGGCCCAAATTTCCGTTACGGAGCGGGGGAAATAGTCGATCCGGCCATTTTCGAGCATGCTGAACAGCGATTCGTAGTTGCTGGTGCCATACACGGACAGGCCGTTGGCGCGCATGATGGCCGTGTCCGGCCAGTCGCTGCCCTGCCCGCCCGAGTAGCTTTTCAGCGCTAGCAGGCTGCGCACTTGTGCCATTCTGGGCAGCCTGGCCTTGTCGACCAACAGCAGACGCCAGCCAATCAGGCCCTTGTCGATCGGAATGCGGATCGGCTGCAGGCGCGTCTCGCGCTCGACCGTCGTCATGGTCGACAGCACGTCGATGCCGGCGTTGTTTTCCAGGCGCAGCAAGGCCCGGCCCTGCTGCATGCGCACGGGCGACAGTTCAATGCGGTAATGATTGTCGGACCGTGCCAGCGCCAGTTCCAGCAGGCGCAGCGGATAGCGTGAACGCTGATCGGGATTGCTCTCGGGGCGCGGATAGCGAATCACGATATCGGCCGCCGCTGGCACGGATGAGGCCAGCAGAAGCAATACGGCAAAGCAGGCGCACCATCCCATCCATTCTCCCGGGAGTTCTATTCAGAACTTAAACGGATTTCACATAAATCACAAGGCAGGACATAAACATTCTTTTTAACCATACTGGTGTTTTAGTGAAGTAGTACAGTACAAGATGGAGTCAGCGGTACTGCCCTCGCTCAATCACCTGTTCCAGACGGCGGTGACGGGCAAGGAGGAGGAATACGACGCCATCGAGGAAACGATGGCGCCGGTGGCGATGGAACGCGTGGCCGCGTTCATCCTGAAGCAGAAATAGGCCAGGCGCCGTTCAGCAGGCGGCGTGGTTGACCGTGACCACGTGGATCGCCAGACCACCGAGGGACGTTTCCTTGTACTTGTCCTGCATGTCGGCGCCGGTCTGGCGCATGGTTTCGATCACATCGTCGAGGCTGACGAAGTGGGTGCCGTCGCCCTTGAGCGCGAGCGAGGCCGCGGTAATGGCCTTGATCGCACCCATGCCATTGCGCTCGATGCAGGGAATCTGCACCAGGCCGCCGATCGGGTCGCACGTCATGCCCAGATGGTGCTCGATGCCGATTTCGGCCGCGTTCTCGATCTGTTCATTGCTGCCACCGAGGGCCGCCACCAGGCCGGCCGCCGCCATCGCGCAGGCCACGCCGACTTCACCCTGGCAGCCGATTTCCGCGCCCGAGATCGACGCGTTTTTCTTGCACAGCATGCCGATCCCGGCCGCCGTCAGCATGAAGGCGCGCACGCCGGTCACCGGGTCGCTGGGACGGCAGTCTTCGGCGTAGTAGCGCAGCACGGCCGGGATGATGCCAGCGGCGCCGTTGGTCGGCGCCGTCACCACGCGGCCACCGGCCGCATTTTCTTCGTTCACCGCCATCGCGTACAGGCTGACCTGGTGCAGCGCATCGTGCGGCAGATCGTTGGCGCGGTTGTCGCCGTTGAGCGCATCCTGTGCCTGTTTCCACAGATTGGCTGCGCGGCGCTTCACATTCAGGCCGCCCGGCAGCTGGCCCGGGGTAATCAGACCATGGGCGATGCAGTCGCGCATCACGTTCCAGATCTTGTCCAGACCGGCATTCAGTTCATCTTCGCTGATGCGCGCCAGTTCGTTCGCGCGCAGCATTTGCGGAATGGTCTTGCCGCTTGCCCTGCCATGCGCCAGCAGCTGGTCCATGGTATCGAAGGGGAACGGAATCGGCGCTTCGCCGCCGGAGCTGCTCTGGCGCGCGTGCGATTCGCCGGCCGCGTGAATGAAACCGCCGCCCACCGAATAGAACACGCGCTCGATGACCGAACCGTCGGCCAGCTTGAGCGTGAAGCGCATGCCGTTCGGGTGTTCGGGCAGGCTGGAACTCTTGTGCCACACCAGATTCGACTTGGCGCTGAACGGGACTTCCTTGGTGCCCAGCAGCTTGATCACGCCATCGAGTTCGGCTTCGGCCAGCTTGTCTTCCACCGCATCCGGGTCAACGCCCTGCGGCGTCTCGCCCATCAGGCCCAGAATGACCGCCTTGTCAGTGGCGTGGCCGACGCCGGTCAGCGCGAGCGAGCCATACAGGGCCGCTTCGACGCCGACTGCTTCATCGAGCGGACCGCATTCGACCAGGAAGCGGCGCGCCGCAACCATCGGTCCCACCGTGTGGGAACTCGACGGCCCGATGCCGATTTTGAAAAGGTCGAATACGCTCATGTCCATCGGTGTGCCTCTAGTAGTTTTTGTAAAACGTGTTATGCAGGCTGGCTCAGACCGACGTCGATGTTGGCGAGCATGTCGGTGACCAGCTGCTCAAGGCCGATGCGGGCTTTCCAGCCCCAGTCGGCGGTGGCTTTGGCGTCGTCCAGGCTTTGCGGCCAGGTGTCGGCGATGGCCTGACGGCTGTCAGGCTGATACCCAATCTCGAAGTCCGGCAGTGCGCGGGTAATCGCAGCGGCCAGCTCACGTGGATTGAACGACAGACCGGCCACATTATAAGCGGAACGAATAGCAATTTGTCCAGCTTGCGCTTCCATCAACTCGATGGTTGCGCGAATCGCGTCGGGCATGTAGATCATCGGCAGCGTGGTCTCCGGCCCCAGGAAGCATTCATAGGTCTCGCCCTTGAGGGCTGCGTAGAAGATGGCGATCGCG
>DASWMN010000141.1:0-4105 GCA_036399735.1 Telluria sp.
GCCACCTGTTTGAGCAGGATATCGCCGCAGTCGTGACCGAGCGTGTCGTTGACCACCTTGAAGTTGTCCAGATCGAGCAGCAGCAGACCGACCATCGACTTCAGGCCGTCAGCCTGTTCCAGCGCCAGCGCGAGGCGTTCGTTGAATTCGTGGCGGTTGGGCAGGGTCGTGACGGAATCGACATGGGCCAGAAAATGCAGATGTTCTTCTGCGTTGCGTACGGTGCGTCGCATCGAGGCCACCAGTGCCCAGGCCAGCGCCAGGGAGCACAGCGCCACTGCCAGCGTCAGGCCGGCATAGGTGAGCAGGCGTGCGAACAGCGCGTCGAGGGAAGCGCGGATCGATATCGTACCGACGTGCTGATTGTTGACGCGTACCGGCTCGGAAACGTCGATATAGCGTGCGCCGACGTCATACGCGGACTCGTAGCGGGCGCCGGCAGGCGCGCTCAGGACCACGCGTTCCTTGCGCTCGTAATGGGCGAGCGTGTCGCCGCGCGCATCGAAGATGCTCGCCGCAATAACCGGCGGCGAGGCCGCCAGCCCACCCAGGGTTTCGGCACCGGCGCGCTCATCGCCGAACATCAGGGCCGCGCTGCTGTTGGTACCGATGATGCGGGCCTGAACCCGCAGATCGTCCACCATTGCCGCCCGCAGGGATACGAATTGCACCACGATCAGCGTCAGGCTGGCCACCAGCAGGGCGGCGCCAGCGGTGATGATGCTGGTCTGGTTCAGACGTTTTCCCAGCACCTGTTTCTGGTCGCTCTTGCGCTTGTTGTTCATTGCACGCTCCTGGCAAGGCGCAGCAGCTTTGACGACAGGTTGAGCTGGCTGCCGCGGGCCGCGTTCAGGTCGACGTCGAAGCCGATCCGCTGGTTTTGCATCGACAGCGCGATCACCGCGCCATCGGCGCCCAGGTCGTCGGCCACGGTCAGGACCTGGCTGCCTGCCAGTTCGCGCTTGTACTGCGCCCACTGCTCACGGTCGCCGCGATCGAGCACCAGCACGTTGCAGCCGCGCAGCGGCGTCGCGCTGGGGCGCAGCACGATGCGGTGGCCGTTGACCGGCTTGTCATTGAGCTGCGACAGCGCTGGCAGCATGGCGTTGGTGGCGCTGACGCAAACGGTAATCGGCGCGCCCTCCGCCAGTGCCTGGCGCGGCCACTCGGTGAACACGACGAAATTGAAGATGAAAGCCGCTTTCAGTTCCGTGGCCTGAACTGGTTGCGCCGGCGCGTGCGCGGCGCTTGCGAGCGCCAGCGCCGCAGTCAGTGCCACCAGCGATCGTCTGGCGCGCTTAGAACGCATAGCCGATTCGCACCCGCACAGCGCGTCCGTCCTGTGCAATCAGCGCCTGTGCATGCTCATTCGAACCCGGGTCGGCATAGCGCCGCCCGAACAGGTTGTAAATGGAGACGGAAGCGTCCGCCTTGCCCCACAGGCGGGCGCTGAGCAGATTGGCGTTGGCCAGCCAGAAGCCGCCCACGGCGCCGCTCAGGCCCTTGCGCGGTCCGACATACTGGGCCTCGATACCGGCGCTCCAGTCCTGCACGCCGAGCGGGGTTGTCAGGTTGGTTTTGGCCAGCCGTGAGGGCGCGTTCAGCTGCTGCCCGTTTTCGCTGTCGATGTGGCTGTAGCTGTAGCTGGCGCGCAGGGCAGTGCCGCTTTCCCAGCGCCGTTCGTATTCGAGCTCGGCCCCGCCGGCCCGGATGCGCTCTGCGTTTTCAAACCGGGTCGTGTTGACGTCGTCCAGCGCGACCTGGGTGATCAGACTGGAGACGACGTTGCGAAACGCGGTAGCGGTGAGACGTTCGCCGGCGCCGAACTGCTGTACCAAAGCCACTTCGGTCGAGACGATGCGTTCTTTTTCCAGGCCCGGGTTGGACACCTGCCCGCCAGGGCCCGGATAAGCATAGAAGCGCTCGAACGCGTTCGGGGCGCGGAACGCCAGACCGTGAATGGCTTTGAAGGTGCTTCCTTTCCACAGCGTGCGGATCAGGGCCACGCGCGGACTGAATCCACCGGGCTGGCCGCTGGTACGGTCGTAGCGCAGGCCCAGATTGAGCCGCGTCATGCCATCGAGCGCAAGTTCGTCCTGCAGATACACGCCGGCACGGCGCGCGCTGCGTTTGTCGTTCAGGTAGCTGAAATAAGGCTCGACATCGAAGTTGTACTGCTGCAGCCGGTAGTCGGCCTGCAGCTCGGCACCGGCGAGTATCGTGTGACCGGCAAAGCGCGTACTGACCATCGACAGTTCGCTGCCCCACCAGCGCGAGGTGCTGCCGTCGTGGTTGATGCTGCGGTCCGGATTGTCGATCACGTAGTCGCCGTACGAATCGTACTGGCCCCAGTACAGGCGCGCCTTGAACTGCTCCGGCAAATCGGACGGCGAGTGCCATGCGGCGCTGAGATAGTTCTGGCGGTCCGTGGTGCTCGAGCGCGGATCGTTGAAGGGCTGGTAGAACGAGGCCGTGGGCACACCCTTGACGCGGCGCGCATGCATCAGCGTGACACTCAAGGCGCCACTGCCAACGCGCGCCAGCAGCCGTTCGCCGCGGTCGTAATCGAGGCCGCTCGCCACACCGTTGTTTTGTTCCGGGGTGTCGAATTCGGCGTAGTACAGATCGCGTCCGCTGTCATTGCGCGCGCTGGCAGCGAGCAGAAAGTCGGTGCCGCCTTCGCTGCGCCAGGTGTTGCTGGCGCCGATACGGCGCGCGCCGCCGCTGCCGGCTTCGACAAAGGCGCGTGCCCCGGACATCGACTGCGCATTTTTGGTGATCACATTGATCACGCCGAACACCGCGTTCGAGCCGTAGATCGACGAGCCCGGGCCGGGCACGAATTCGATCCGTTCGACCAGCTCCAGATCGAGCGGAAATTCGGTGCCGACCGGTGCCTGGTCGTACACGGCATCGTTGACCCGGTTGCCGTCGACCAGCAGCAAAAAGCGCGTGTTGTAGTCGCCCGGGCGCAGGAAGCCGCGTTCACCCAGATAGCTGTAATTGCGGTCGTAGCTGACATACAGGCCGCGCACACTGCGTGCCACGTCGGCCAGGGTGCGCCAGCCGAACTGGCGGATCTCGGCTGCGCTGATCACCGTGACAACCGCCGGCGCCTCGCTGGCTTTTTGGGTGAACTTGGAAGCGCTGTACACTTCCATCGTCAACAGTTGTTCAAATGGCAGCGCAGTCAGATCGCGCTCACCGGCTTGCGCCGCAGCCTGCGCGCAGACGGCGGCGGCAAGGGCGATGAGGCGACGTGGTTGTACCCGGAGGCGTGTTGGCAAAGCGGTCATTGAGTGTGCGCTGAATGCAAAAAGCGAAGGCAAAATGTTGATGTATATCAACATGGTGACATCCCGGCGCGCCCTTGTACAGCGACGCACAAACCATTTTTGCCGGGCGTTTCAACGCCGCCACAGTGGCCCCGCAGTGCAAGATCAGCGCGCGCTCAGCCAGGCGTCGACGATGCTTGCTGCCCAAAAACCGACTATTACATAAACGGCCAGATTGATACCGGTGCTGGCGCCCAGCGACAGCGCATGCACGCGCGCCATGACGCCGCTGATGTCGACCATTTGTCCATCGAAAATTTGCAGCGCAAGTTCGTCGGCAATCGCCTGCACCGGCTGCATGATATCGGCCAGGAAGACGCCGGCGGCAATCAGGGTGGGAAGGGCAAATACGGCCGCGCGCGCGCGCCGCCCCAGAAACAACTGGCCTGCACCCGGGAAGATCAGGGCCGATCGCAGCGCCGCCTTTACCTGTCGATTCATCGCATTCCTTGTCTTAGTTGCTTTGATCCAGCGCAAACTGCCGCGCAGTGCGTCGGCGTAGATTACTTCATGCGCCGTGGAAACTTTGAGCTCTAGCTTAATGTGCGGCCATCATACTATCCCGGCGTCCTGAGGAGAATGCGAGTGAGCGAGCCGTCGCGTGGCTGGAAGGGCCTGGACCTGCTGGGCCGTTTGCGGATCGGCCCCAAACTGCTGCTGGCGCCTGGCCTGGTATTGCTGCTGCTGGTGGCGTCCTCGGGCGGTGCCTACTGGGCGCTGTGGCGCCAGAACCAGTCGCTCGAGAGCATCGTCCAGGTGCGCGCGGCGCG